>JAIYDG010000049.1 GCA_027487625.1 Bacteroidota bacterium | reverse complement strand
GTAACCTTTACTGGAAATTATCGTAAGACACTTTCAATAAAAGACTTAAAGGATATGAATCTATGTAAAGAAGAATTTGACATTAAAAATCACAAACATAAGTTTGCGGTTTGGGCTGCAGGGCGGGCTGCGAGTGTTAAGGATCAGCGGTTTTCTGTCGAATCGGCAAAAAAACTTATTGATCACATAAACCTTCAAGAATATATCGACAAGCCAGACAGTTTAACGGATAATTTTGACACGATACATGATACTTGGTGCAAAAGTCTAATTGAAAAATCAGTGGAGATTTTTGATAAAAAGGTTCAACTAAAAAAAATCAAGTATGGTGTAGCTGCCAAGCTCATCAATGTTTACCTCAAAACTATTCTTGTCTGCGGCGGGTATCATGAGCACGAAAAAGTCAAAAAAATTCATCCGCCAATTGATCGACTACTATTAACAGAACTAGCAAAAAAGGATGATTCTTCACTAAAAAAGATTTGGAAGGAATATGCTGAGAAAGGCTGGTCTAAATTTGATTCAGCTGATTACCAAGCTGTAATTAGAGCCGTTAAAGATTTTGTCCAATCAAAAGCCTTATACACCATCGAATCTTTCTGGACTGGACATCAATAATTTTTATTCCCCAAAAATACTTACTACAATGACTAGAATAAAACACAAATTCATCGATCACCAAATTGATCCCAACACAGAAACCCTTATTATTGGCACTTTCAATCCTGAGATAGAAGGCAATAAAGCCGAATTCTTTTACGGCAGAAGTAAAAATTATTTGTGGACTTTAGTGCCAATCGCGTTGGGGGACGACGACCTCAAAGGAAAGACCAAACCTGAAAAAATAGCATTTATCAAAAAGCATAAAATTGATTTTATCGATCTGATCTTTGAGATAAAGGTACAGGACAATGAAAAATTGAACTACACAGATACTTTAATTGATGGAAAAGTAACCGAGTGGGCTAAGATCATTGAAGAAATTTCCAAACTAAGTCACCTAAAGCGCATTGGTTTCACCAGACGAACCTTCGCCAGAATTCCAAACATCCAACAGAAGATCGAGGAAGTAAAACAATATGCTGATGAGAAGGGGATTTTTTTTCAATTTCTGACTACTCCCGCAAGATTTTATAATCAACAAAAACAGGAGGAATGGGGTCATTTTTTTTAATGAAATCAAAGAAATAATTTTTAATTTTAACCAAAAAGGTATATTTTTGTAAAACATCTCACCCCTATGACTGTTTTCATTAAAGACAAAGATTTAGAGGAGCTCTTCCGAACAGGAAAAGCCAAAAAACTAAAGCTTCCCGAACATGTGGTTGACAAATTTTTTGCGACCATTCAAAAAATAGAAGCTGCGGTCGATCTCCACGATTTATTAGCCGATAAAGGTCTTCGTTTTGAAAAGTTGAAGGGTTATGATGACACCTACTCCATGCGACTAAACCAAAAGTACCGACTTGAGATGACGATTACTTGGACAAATGATGCCCAAACTATTGGAGATTTTTACCTCATTACCATTTCTAACCATTACTCCTAATACCATGATTCAAACCTCACAAGTAAGGCCCGCCAAAAAATTTGGACCTGGTTATTTCATTCGCGAACAACTAGAGCTACGCGAATGGAACCAGGAAGAATTAGCAGAAATTACTGCATTTTCGCAAAAGCACATCAGCGATTTGTTGAACAGCAAAAAAAGCATTAGCCTTGATACTGCCAGAATTCTTGGTGAAGTTTTTGATACCTCCGCTCAGTACTGGTTAAACTTAGACAATGAATACCGTATTTGGCTGCGACAAGAACCTAACGAAAAGGAAAAAGAAGCAGATACAAAAGCGATGATTTATGAACGTATGCCGATACGGGACATGATTAAGAAAGGCTGGCTGACTCCACCGCAAAACACCGAAGACTTGAAGCAAAAAGTGCTAATTTTTTGGGGTAAAAACACTCTTAATTTTGATCAGGAAGATGCTACACTGCTTCCTTATTTAACCCGTAAATCGACGGCTTATAACAAATTCAACGCGGCTTATGCCATTACCTGGTACAAAAAAGCACTATCCATTGCCAATCAAATTACCGTCAATGCCTTTGACGCTGAGAAACTGGGCGTGCTCTGTGAAAAAATCACTGACCACACTCTTGCCGTAGACGGTGTTGCCATTTTTTTGGAAAAACTCAAACAGATTGGCGTAAAATTTATGGTTTTGCCTCACTTGGAAAAAACATACCTCGATGGTGCCGCTTTTTTCAGCAACAACAATCCAACTGTAGTTTATACTGGTCGGTACAAACGTCTAGATCATTTTTGGTTCACCCTAACCCACGAGTTAGCACATGTACTGCTACATCTCAACAGCACTACCACCTTTATTCTCGACAATCTTCAGGACGGTGAAAGAGATCAAATGGAAAACGAAGCCAATGCACTCGCCGGAAGGTTTTTAAAACATTCAGAAATTGCAGAGTTTTTGAAAAATGAAACCCATTATTTGAGCGCAAATCGGGTAGAAGAATGTGCGACAACTTACAACGTCCACCCTTCGATTGTAATTGGGAAATTGGCACACGATGGTAAAACACCCTATCGAAACTTGACCCGCTACCATGAAAATGCCCTAGATTTGATCCCCAACGAATACAAATTCTAATGCGTACTTTATTTACCACTCTCTTCGTTTTCAGCCTCCTCACCATGTCCCAAGCCCAAACCCGCGCCCGCGCCCTTGGCCTCCACATCGGCGTACTGCCCACTGGCCGCCACAACGCCATTACCGACGTCGGCAATGTCCAGGTCGGTCACCACACCTTGCGTGAAGGGCAAAACATCCGCACCGGAGTCACCGTAATTGTACCGGATACGGGCAATTTGTTTCAAAACAAAATCCCCGCCGCCATCTTCGTCGCCAATGGTTTTGGCAAACTGGCGGGCAGCACCCAGGTACAAGAGTTGGGCAACCTCGAAACCCCCATTGCCCTCACCAATACCCTCAACGTATCCACCGCCATGGAT
>JAIYDG010000613.1 GCA_027487625.1 Bacteroidota bacterium | reverse complement strand
ACATATTAAACGAAATTCAGTAAAATATCTAACCAATTTAGTTGATAATGATCAGCCGCAACAAAACCAGATTCAGTTCATTCCTAGTAGCACTTCTAATTTAAATCTGAATTGTTCCGATCAATTTGAAAGCTTTTTTAACTTTATCTACCATGTCTAATTTTTCCCAAGTAAATAATTCTACTTTTCTAGTAAATTCTTTTCCATCAGGACCTTTGAAAGTAAGTGTTTTCACTTCATTCTTTCTTCCCATATGGCCATAAGCAGCAGTTTCGCTATAAATTGGGTTACGTAATTTCAAACGTGTTTCAATTCCGTAAGGAGTCATGTCAAATAATTTTTCAACTATTTTAGCAATTGCACCATCACTCATTTTTACTTTAGAAGTACCATAAGTATTGATGTAGATTCCCATAGGGTCTTTAACACCAATTGCATAACTTACCTGTACCAAAACTTCTGTGCATAAACCAGCAGCAACTAGGTTTTTAGCAATATGACGAGTAGCATAAGCAGCAGAACGGTCAACTTTTGAAGGATCTTTTCCTGAGAATGCACCACCACCATGAGCACCTTTTCCACCATAAGTATCTACAATGATTTTACGGCCTGTTAAACCAGTATCACCATGTGGACCACCAATTACGAATTTACCTGTTGGGTTGATATGGTAATTGATTTTATCGTTGAATAAATGAGCGAATTTTTTGTATTTAGTTTTAACTCTAGGAATTAAAATTTTGATGATATCGGTTTTGATTTTAGCCAACATTTTAGCTTCAGTATCAAAATCATCATGTTGAGTTGAAAGAACGATAGAATCGATTCTTACTGGAACATTGTTATCATCATACTCTAAAGTAACCTGACTTTTAGCATCTGGTCTTAGGTATTTAATTGCTTTGTTTTCTCTACGTAATGCAGCAAGTTCAATTAGAATTTTGTGAGCTAAATCCAAAGCCAATGGCATGTAATCTTCAGTTTCGTTGGTAGCATAACCAAACATCATACCTTGGTCGCCAGCGCCTTGATCTTGTTTTTTCTTTCTGTCAACACCTTGGTTAATGTCTGAAGATTGCTCGTGAATTGCAGATAAAATACCACATGAATTAGCTTCAAACATGTACTCACTTTTGGTATAACCAATTTTGCGAATTACACCTCTAGCTATTTCTTGAACATCAAGATATGCTTTTGATTTTACTTCACCGGCAAGAATTACTTGTCCTGTAGTTACTAAAGTTTCACATGCTACTTTTGAATCTGGGTCAAAAGCTAAAAAATTGTCGATAAGCGCATCAGAAATCTGATCCGCAACTTTGTCGGGGTGTCCTTCACTTACCGACTCTGAGGTGAATAAATAAGCCATATTATTGCTTTGTTTGATATAGAGTTTTCTTTTTGTTTTCGAAAAACAATTAAACCCTATTGTCAAAAACTGGAGAACATTTTTTGACATCAGAGCCCACATTGTTTTGCCACCGTAGTGTTCTAGCCCGGTTGGCATTCGCAATTAAGCGAATTCGAAATGCAATGCAAAAGTATTGGTTTAACTTTAAAAACAAAGTGCCTCGCTCATATTTATCAACATAAGCGAGGCGTTTGCATCAGATACCTAACAATCATCAAAATGTCTGGAATGGTTTTTAAGACTATTTCTAATCACCATTTCATCTTTTAATGACTCTAGTTCAAGGTCGAAATTAAGGGATTCCTTAGTTTGACTAATTGAGAAAATATTGCTACAGTCAGGGCAGCTGATTTCCTGTCCAAGCAGCTCCAGCGCTTGTTCCAGGTCAATAGATAAACTATTCATGCAAGAGGGGCAGCCTACAATCATACTCTAATATCAAAAAAAGGTTTGGTTCTGCAAAATTTGATTACTGCAGATATTATAAAAAAAGAGCACTCATTGAGTGCTCTTTTTATTATGCTTCCTTATTAAAGGTTTGTTTTGCTTTTGGCTTTGTCCCATCAGCTTTGTTTTTCAATCTCCAGCCAATTGAGAAATAAAATACCTGTGATTTTTCTACTTTGTCATAAATCTTAATTCCATTTTCCGTAAAATTTCTATTATAGAAATCCTGAAGATAGTATCTAAATTTTAAATTCATTCCAGATTTAGTATTCAAACCAAAAAATACTGATGGCATAAATAATGGAGTTCTTTCGCTAAACCAGGTATTAAACTTTGCTGATTCTACCTTCTTACCAGATACAAATAATTTTTCTTTGTAATTTAATGCTACTTCAGCTTCTGCTCCACCATATAAATAAAGTCCATTGTCGAAATTTCCAAGTTTTAATGCAAGTGGAATACCAAAATAGTAGTTTCTTCTTTTAATAGTGCTATCTCCTTCTGATGATGTAAACCCAACGTTTCTTAAGCCATACCCGGTAAATAAGCCTACGTTTTTATTAAAATCAACATGATATTCATTTCCTAAATGAAAAAAACATGAAAATCTAAGTGGAGTATTAACAGATTCTCCAGCTTTTACATAATCAGCAAAAGAGAAAATAAACTCTGTTTCTGATGTTGAGTAAGTTTTTACTTGAGCCTCACTTTTGTTTAAAGTAAATAGGGCTAAACAAATTACCAGTAAATATTTCTTCATATAGATTAAATTATTCATTCTAAATTATTCATATTTTATTATTTAAACAAATTTACCGATTTCAAAATCTGCTCTTTCTGCTCATTTTGATAATTAGCTTTGGTAAATACATCTTCAATAATACGTTTAAAACTACTTTGATTTAACCAGTTGTTTAATAAATCTGCGGCTGGACCTGCTAGTCTTCCATTGCTGCTTGTGCAAGCTTGTAACAAAGATTCTGCAACTTGTTCATTACAATAGTTCATTGATTTCAAAAGCTGAAATGATGCAACTCTGGTTCTAAATTCAAACGATGAACTCACAAACAATTGAAGCGTATATAAAGCTTCTTCTTTTTTGAAATTGTTTTCAATGGCCAACTCAATCCATTTTAACTTTACTGCCTGGTTCATTCCCATTAACTTTTCGGTTTGAGTTAAATAGTCTTTTGCCTCATTTGGAAAAGCTTTGCAAAGTTTTTCAAGAGCAGTTTTTTGAACATCATAACTGTTATCTTTTAGTGATTTAACATAGATTTCTTTCCAGTTAGAATTCATGTTTTTATTCTTATTCAAAAGTGCCTCACGAACATTCGATTTTTCATGGTTTATTAAATTTTGTAGAATTAATTTACTGTTTTCATTTTCATTTGAAATCAGTTGTGTAATTAATTCGATTATTATTCCATGGTGTTTTTCTCTCTTAATAGATTCTTGTATAACTTCCCTTTTTTGTTCAATTGAGATATCTCTTAAAGCCACTGCAGCATCATACCTATCAAGATAGTTTGGAGCTTTTTCAATTTGTTCTTCGAGTTCTTCAAATTTCTTTTTAAAACTCACTTGTTTAATAATATTTGAATTTGGATCAAACAAAACAAAGGCAATTTTTTTTTTTTTTTTTTTGTTGATTTTTACCACTTCAAAAGCTTCTTCCATTACCTCTTTGATTTGGTCTTTGCTACCATCTTCATAATATACTTCTAGAACAACAGGCATTTTAAAATACTGAATCGTTTCATTTGTAGCTTGTATTTGTTCTATAGCTATTTCTGTCGACCTGCTACCATCTTGGTAGCTTAAATCTTCGTAATGAACTCTGTAATGCGGCTCTCCACCTCTATAAATCCATTCATCAAAAAACCAATCCATGTTTAAACCTAAAACATCTTTAATTGATTGTTGTAAATCATTGGTTTCTACATTGCCATAAGCATGCTTTTTCAAATAATGGTTTAATACTTTTTTCCATTGAGCTTCACCCAAAACATATTCCAACATTGAAATAACTGCTGCACCTTTAGGATAAACCCTTGCAGTTCCGCCTTTTGTATGACGTACGGGAAAATCATCTTTTTTACCGGCTTCTACTGCAGCATTTTGATGTGCTCTTCTTTGCCAGCTCCATTCGTTTTCACCATCCAGTACTTTTGAAAATTGTTTAGGAAAAAATGTTGCATAACTTTCCTGAAGCCAAGTATCTCTTCCATCTCTTGCAGTAATATAATCTCCAAACCATTGATGAGTTAATTCATGCATGTTTACTGATACGTAATTTCTATCATTAAATGCTTTTTCATCAACATTAAAAAAATCTCCAAATATGGTAGCAGTAGTATTTTCCATGGCCCCATATAAAAAGTCTTGAACCATAACCTGCGAGTAAGATTCCCATGGATAAGGAATTCCTGTATAATCCTCCATGAAATCAATCATAGCCGGTGTATGCCTATAAGTAGGTTCCATTCTATCTGCAAATTCAGGGTAGTAATAATAGTTTAATGGAACACCTCTTTTACTTTTGGCTTTGGCAATTCCATACTTTCCAATCGCTATCATTAATAAGTAACCTGCATGTGGCTTACTCATTTTATAATGCCAAGTTGTGGAGTTGTCTTTATTTTTTTGTTTTTTGATGAAGGCTCCATTCGAAAGAACTTCATATTCGCTCTCAAATTGTATGATGGTTTCAGTTGTGAATTTATCATTCATGTCATCATACATTGGAATCCATTGTCTGTTGTCGATACCTTGACCTTGCGTCCAAATTTGTTTTCTTACTGCAAATGGGTCAACAAAAGGAGCCTCTTTTTCATTCCAGCCAATGAAGTAAATACCTCTTTTGGGTTTACATTCATATTCAAAACTAATTATACCCTTTTGTTCCCATTTCAAAGGTCTTTGAGGATATACCCAAACACCTGTTTTATTAGTTTTAAATGGTAATAATTGTCCATTTAAACTACTCTTTTTAATCTCAATTCCAGGAGCATCAAAAAATATTGAGTCAACTGTTTCTTGAAGGGTTACAAATTCATGATTCACTTTGCCAATAACTTTTCCCGCTTTAGGTTCGAATTTAACTTCTAATTTTAGGTGGGTAATGTCTAATGAATGTTCTCTGTAAGCTCCTTGATCTTTTAAATAAGATTTAACCGGACTTTGAGAAAAGGCACTTAAGCTTTGAAAAACTAAGGCTGCGACAAGTAATTTTTTAATCATTCTAAATGGTAATGTACTCAAATATTTAATTTGAATCCCATAACTCCAAACCATTTAGCATATTTATCGAAATTGACTTCGATTTATTGAGAATAATTCAAGTGTAAATCAGCTATTCTTCTAGTTCTTCTTCATCTGGGTTAACAGGTAAAAATGTTTCTCCTGTTGTGCGCATAAACATTTCTTTTCTGTCTAATTGAACTTTTGCTACTCCAAAACGGTTGAATTCGCCAATTATATCATATTTGGGTTCTGCTATTTCTTCGCCTTCATAACTAACTAATCCTACTTTACCTTTTAAGTAAACTTTTGCAATGCCATTTTTGAAGGGTCCAATTTTATCGTATTTGATTGGTATAACTTCTTCACCGGTATAACTAATATAACCTTCCTTTAAATCTTTAATAACCTTAGCTCTACCATTTACAAAATCACCAATATACTCATAAATACAGGGAATTACTTCTTCGCCGTTTTCATTGATGAATCCCATTTTGTTTTCTTTATAAACCTTAGCTCGCCCATTTTTATAGGGTCCAATTTTATCGTAACCTTTCTGAGCAAAGACTGCTTCAATTGCTAAAAATGAAAAAAGTATGAATATCAATCCATAGATTTTAACATGTTTATTTTTGTATTTATTAAGCTTTCTCAAAATATGATAATCAACATTCAAATTTCGGACCAAAAATAATTTGCGATTAATTACACCTTCCAAAACAAATTTAATCAAAAACTTGATGTCGTTTTCTCACTATCAGGTCATAAAATGGTGAATAGTATACAAATGAAAACAGTTTAAAGTAATTTAAGGCTTTCCTAAAATGCTTGAAATCTTTAACTTATTTTAAGCTGAATCAGGCATTTTTATTTTTTGTAAGAAATTACGTAATCTTCAATTAATCAGAGTTATAGAGCTCAAAAATCTTGATATTTATCAGCCTTTTCCTGTTTTAACAATTTATTAAGTAAGTGTCAAATCTTTTAAGTCTACTTTAGTAGTTTGTGATAAATGGCCTACTACATATTCTGTTTCCCAATTGCTGTCTTTCGTGTGATACCTCGCTGATGGATGGAGAGAAATATCTGTGTTTAAATTGCCAAGCTAATCTTCCCAAAACAAATTTTCATCTTCAAAGAAATAATACTGTTGAAAGATCGTTTTGGGGAAGGGTACAAATTCAAAAGGCATTTTCATATTTGTATTTTCAGGAAGGAGGAATCACTAGGAAACTTATGCATAGCATAAAATATGACGGTGATAAAGAATTAGCTGAGTTTTTAGGTAATAGTTATGGTTCACAATTGGTAGAACAAATTCCTGATTTGTATTTTGATGGAATTTTAGCCGTGCCTTTACATAGTTCGAAGTTTAGAAAAAGAGGGTTTAATCAAAGTGAAGAATTTGCAAAAGGTATTTCAAATTCTACAGGTATTCCCAATTTAAGTCATTTAGCCAAAAGAAACATTGCAACAGATACGCAAACAAGAAAATCAAGACTTGACCGTTGGCAAAATGTAAGTGAAATATTTTCTGTAGGCTCCGAACTTAAAGACAAAACACATTCGCCACATTATTTGTTAGTTGATGATGTTATTACGACCGGAGCAACTATGGAAAGTTTTGCTAATTGTTTAATTAATTCTCTTGATTGCAAAGTTAGCATTGCAAGTATTGCTTACGCCGTTTAAATTTATTATTTTGCACGACTTTACTCAAATGAAAAAGAAAATTATTTTATTGTTATTGGTTCTAATTGTGATGATTGTTAAAATTCAAGCACAATTTCAAACTGGAATTTACAGTAGTAATTTTTCAGGTGTGATGGGGCCAATGATTAATCCAAGTTCAACAAACTGGTTAAATAATTCCACAGATTTTATGCCAATTGGAGTTTCATTCAATGTAATGAACAATGGTTTTTATATGCCGGCTCAGCCTCTGCCAACATTATTAAGTACTTCTTTTACTCAATTATTGTCGGATACTGGTAAAAATGTAAGTGAAGTTTTTGATAGGGTTTTTAAAATTAACAGAGATTTAAAAAAGAGTAATTATGCCTATATAGATTTTACTTTAATGGGTCCTTCCTTTTTAAGTAGTTTTGGTAAAAGCTCGGTAGGTTTATACACTGGGGTTAGAACAATTTCTGCTTCCTATGGATTAAGTCCTGAATTGGCTACTTTTCTTTTAAAAGGAAATCGTACAAATGATTTATATGGAAAAACAATGTCTATGGATGGAAGTCGCTCAGGAAATTTGGCCTTCTATGATATTGCCGGAAATTATTCAACCATTGTTAAAGAATCTCAAAGATTTGCACATCGACTTGGTTTTAATGCCCACTTATTATTAGGAATTAACTCTGTTTATTGGGCTGATAATGGCACAAACTGGACTTTTGGCACAGACTCTGTTGTATATTTCGAACAAGGTTCATTCAATTTTGGATATGCAGCAACAAATTCCAAATCCGTGAGTGAGTTGATGAAATTAAGAGGAACAGGTTTTTCTGGTGATATTGGTTATACAATTATCAGAAAAAGAAAGGGCATCCGCTCTACCAATGCACAATGTCCGAATATTGCAGGTGGTGGACGAGTTAGACAATTTCAAACTTATCGATGGAAATTAGGTGTTTCAGTTATGGATATTGGTTTTATCAATTTTAAAACTCAAACAGTTAATACAGATTATAAAAACGTTTTTGGTGGTATTGATAGTTTAATTGATGAGGCTTACAAAGGTGTTTTTGCCTTAGATAGGGCTTTAAGATTTGGTTTTACAGGAAATCCTGGTGTTGGCTTTACTCAAACCGATAATTATGTGCATTATTTGCCTACAAGGGTAAATGTGCAGTTCGATTATAATTGGAGAGAAATGTGGTTCTTAAGTTTTACTGCATCACAACGTGTGGTATTTAGCTCAAATTTATCAAACAGAGCTCCAAATATTACTAGCATTGCCATCCGTCATGAAAATTCAAAACAAGAATGGTCAGTGCCAATCAGCTTAATCGAATACCAATACCCAATTGTTGGGTTTCATTATAGATATGGTCCATTTTTTATTGGAACCAATCATGCGCTTGAATTAATTGGTTTAAGAAAAATTAGAGGAGTAGATATGTATTTGGGATTGAAATTTAATATCTCTCATATTAAAGGATATTAGTTTTAGAAAAATATATTTTCATTTTTAGACATAAAAAAAGAGGTTCAGCAAATAATGTTGAACCTCTTTTTTGTATTTGTTCTTTCTATTTCAACATTGACCACAAGCCTTCCATATAAGCAGGGTCTTTGATTTTGTCTTCTGCTTTTTCAGCAATAATCTTTTCTAATAAGGCATCGTTTTTCTGACCTTGTTGTAATGCATACGAATACGGACTAATACTAAAAGTTGTTAATTCATATTGAGATTTATATTGCTCAGGATACAAATCACTTAATTCATGTTCGATATGTTTTTTATGCAAGAAATGTGCATCTGCAACCTTATCAGCCATTTCATAATAGTTCTGAATAGCCAATTCTGAAATCGCATCAGCATTCGGTTTACGACGTTTTTGGTATTCGTCAAAAACTTTGTTCCAATCTGTTCCAAACTCTTCAATACAATCGTCCATTTCAACACAATCTTCAAAGCTGCAGTTCATACCTTGTCCGTAAAATGGAACCACTGCATGAGCTGCATCACCCAATAAAGCCAATTTATCTTTTCTCACCCAAGGATAACATCTTACTGTTACTAAACTTGATGTTGGGTTGGTAAAGAAATCTTCGATTAAAGTTGGCATCATTGGAACCGCATCAGGGAATTTCTCATTAAAGAATTTTGTTACTTCTTCTTTGGTTTGAAGATTGGCAAAACTATTCTGTCCTTCAAAAGGCATGAATAAAGTACAAGTAAAATCGCCCGCAGGATTTGGCAAAGCAATCATCATATATTCTCTTCTAGGCCAAATATGAAGTGCATTTTTCTCCATCATAAATTTACCGGCTTCTCCCGCTGGGATTACCAATTCTTTATAACCAACATGTAAATATGATTGAGAGTAATTAAATCTGTCTGTTATTTGAAGTTTACCTCTGGTAGCGGCAAAAGCGCCATCAGTACCCATTATTCTATCTGCTTTGAAAGTTTGATGTGAACCATCTTCCATTTCAAAAGTAGCAGTTGCTGTTTCCAAATCTGTATCAATACATCTAGCATTAAAATACATGGTGATGTTTTCATATTCAGACGCTAGTTCAATCAGTTTCAAATTCAATCTTCCTCTTGAAACCGAATTGATGGCTTGGCCTTCTTTTCCATAAGCATGGTAAGAAAGTTCTGAGTCAGCACTGTGCATCATTCGGCCATACATTGGAATGGCATCATCCAGAATTTCTTTATCTAAGCCAATTCTTTCCAAGGCTCTTAATCCACGAGTAGACAAAGCCAGATTGATTGATTTACCTGCATAAATTTTATTGGAGCGCATATCAGGTCTGCGTTCGAATAAATTCACCTGAAAACCACGTTTTGCCATATAAATGGCCAATAAAGAACCGGATAAACCTCCGCCTATAATGCTAATTGTATCTTTCATTCGAAACAAACATAATTAATTTTGGTACTCACCTAAAATGATAGAAGTCAAACTTTCACTTATTTGTTTTCAAAAAACGATTTTAATGCAACACCAATTTCGTAAACCTCTTCAAATGTGTTATATAAAGGTATCGGACTCATTCTTATGACATTTGGTTCGCGCCAATCAGGTAAAATTCCATTTGATTCTAAATAATCGAATAATTTCTTGCCATCTTCTTTTACAATTATCGATAATTGGCAACCTCTATCAGCCGCTGTTTCAGGAGTAATGACATTTAAGTGCTCTTTAAAATCAGCCAAAATAAAATATAAATAGCCCGTTAGTAGTTCACTTTTCTTACTGAGGTTTTCAATTCCTGCTTCATCAAAAATTTCTAATGATGCTTTGTGAATGGCCATTGGAAAAATTTGCGCATTACTCAATTGCCAACCAACAGCACCTTCCATAGGAATAAAGCCTTTTTTCATTTGAAATCTGCTCGACTCTTCATGTCCCCACCAACCAGCAAATCTTACCAAATCTGGATTGTTGGCATGACGTTCATGAACAAAAACTCCGCTTGTACCACCAGGACCAGAATTCAAGTATTTATAAGAACACCAAACCGCAAAATCTGGTCCCCATTCGTGTAGTTTTAAATTTAGATTTCCAGCAGCGTGAGCCAAATCAAATCCAACATTTGCACCAACAGCATGAGCCTTTTCGGTAATGGATTTCATATCAAATGCCTGTCCTGTTAAGTAGTTTACACCACCCATCATTACAATAGCAAGACTTTCTTTATTTTCTTCGATTTTGGCAAGAATATCTTCTGTTCTTAAAGTAGATTCACCTTCTCTAGGTTTGAGTTCAATAATTGCATCATCTGGATTTAGGCCATGAAACCTAGCTTGCGTTTCCATGGCGTATTGGTCTGATGGAAAAGCAGAAACTTCCATCATAATTTTATATCTTTCTTTGGTAGGTTTGTAGAAGCTTACCATCATTAAGTGTAAGTTGGCAGTGAGGTTATTCATGATAACAACCTCTTTAGGTAAAGCACCGACAACTCTTGCAGCTTTTTCTGTAAGAAAATGGTGGTAATACATCCAAGGGTTTTTACCTCTAAAATGACCTTCAACACCTAATTCAGCCCAATCTTTTAGTTCTTGGTCGATGGCATCTTTTGCTGATTTTGGCTGTAATCCCAAAGAATTTCCACAAAGGTAAATTTGGTCTTTCCCATTGTGTTGAGGAATATAAAATTTTGAACGAAACGGTTTCAGTTCATCTTTTTCGTCCATTTCTTTAGCGAACGACAATTCATTTAAGAATAACATAGGTATTGAATTTACGAGCAATTTTAAGCTAATTATGGTGGATTCTAAAAAATTAAAGTAAATAATGAAACTTTAATAAATGTCATTTAAATGAATCATGAATTTAACTTAGAGCTGATTTTTGCTTACCCTTTTGTTTTAGGATGATTTACAACCATTGGTATTGAATGATTGACTCTCTTTTAATCGCACTTTGATGAAAAATGAATCTAAACGGCTTTTAATTTTTGTCCAGATTATTCTGACCTGCTTATTCGGCTCGAAGGCTTATTCATTTAATAAAACAAACCCCATTCAGGCTAATATTCTAAAGTCGAATTTAGGTTGTGGCATTTTTTCATTTTCGTATATTTTGTCTACTAATCGTGTATCTGTAAATAAATCAGCTACGGTTTATTATATTGAAGAAAACCCTCAATCGAATTCTTATCAAGTTTATTCAGATACCATTGTAAATACTCATAAATTTATAAATGGTGGATGGTATAGAATTCGTTTACACTTTCAAACATTGCCTAATGATTCAAACCAAATCTTTGAAAAAGAAATTTGGGATTCTGTTTTTGTTCAAGAAAGAGTTAGAGTAATTTTAAAATCACAAAAATGTATAACAAATGGGATTGAATTAAAATTTGGTGCTTATAATGGAATCTCATTTGGAGGCAATGGATATAAATATGAGCTATTTGAAGGCAAATTTGGATCAAACAATTTAATACGTAAGCTTAGTTTTGATTCAACTTTTAAAATAGCTGCGAATTACTCACAACAAGGTAGAAACTTTTGTGTAATTGTTCAGGATTTATATGGCTGTAGAGATTCAATTGAAATAAACATTCCTAAAGAAGAAATATTGGCCTTAAACCCTTTAAAGAATTATGATTTTTGTAGCAGTGAATTAGACTCAATTTCAGTTGTTAAACACGATTCAATTGAGCAGATATCAGCATGGTTTTATGATAAACAAATAATTGATTCTAATAACTTAAAGATAATGCCTTTAGGAGCGGGATATTATTTTGTTAAAAGAAGTTTAAATGAATCTTGTTTTGTCATTGATACCATTAAAGTAATGCATAGTGAACCTTTCACTTTTTCTTTAAATAAAATTTTTAAGGATTCGTGTGAAGGAAATATTAGGTTATCTTCTAAATCAAACAATAACTACAAATATCAGTGGTTTAAAGATTTTGAAGGTTTAAAAGAACAAAGAGATTCTATATTTTATCCAAATAAAAGTGGCTTGTATTTTTTACAGATTATTGATGAAGGTTTGTGTTCTCATTTCTCAGACTCAATTAAGTTAAACGTTTATCCTATACCCAATAAACTTGAAGTAAGTGGTGTAATTTTTGAAATTGATACAGGTATTATTTACCAATATTCATTACCTTATCAAAACAACCTTAAATACCAGTGGATTCCAACAAATGCAGATGCCAAGAGTGCACTTGATTCAAATATATTGTTATTGAAATTTAACAAGTATGGCTCAGCATTATTGCAAGTATATTATACCAATGAGCATTCATGTTCAAACCACTCTTCACTTCCGATATTTGTAAATGGAAATCATGTAGGATTAAATAACAATTTCGAGGAATTTAAAATAGATATTTTCCCAAATCCGGTAAATGATTTTTTGAATATTAGTATCAAAAAGTCATTAAAGATTAATCCTAAATTTATCAATATCTATAACCAAACCGGTATTTTGGTTTATACTGATAAAATTTCCGAACATGAATTTCAAATACCTGTTAAAGAAATTCTTAGTTTGGGTTTACATGTAATTGAAGTTATTGATGAAAACCAAAGCATTCTCTATCAAGGAAAATTCTTAATTGATAATAGTTTGAATTGAAATTGATTTTTGTTTAGCAATAGATTTGTGGCCTTATTTACCTCTAAAAACTTCCAAACTGCGGTCTGTAATTAATTCCTATTCCAAAGGTATTGAGACGAATGGTATTATAGTAAAGTTGATTCATGCCAAATGCAACAATATCAACTCTTTTATTGGGTTTGTTGATGATTGAATAAGCCAGTTTCATATTAAATTCTTCTAAAGCTTTGATACCTGAATTACCTGCATAAATGTATTCAAGTCCTAATTGAAAATTTTCCATAAAATAAAAATCAGCAGAACCTGAATATTCAGGCCAGTACTCCTTAATGGGGTCAATATATAAACCGGTCCCTACTCTTAAATTGAAGGACTTATTATTGACTAAATTGAATTGCAAATACCTAAAATCAACAGTACTCAAGTAATCTGTATTGCCTCTAAAGGTTTTTTCGTAAATCAGATTTCTTCTGTAATCGAAACTAAAAGCACCGGTATTGTATGTAATTCTCCCTGAAAATAATGTTGGATTAATTGGGTCTACGCCAAGTTTGAGGTCGAATTCAAGGCTCTTGTTCCTGTAAATGTGATTCTCTAATTGTTTCTTGTTGAAATTAGCATTTGAGGTAAATATCAAACTTGTTAAATTGGCTATTCCTCCAAAACAACTAAAGCATGCATCTAATGAACCTCCTAAACCTGAGTCATAATGATGTGAGTCGTAGTTTTGATTGTTCTGGTTTCCTTGTCGCTCAGGCGCCTTTTGATTTCCCGATTTGCTGTCTCTTTGCTCCTTAGCCTTTTGAGCTTCCTTCTTAATAGCGCCAACTTCTTGTGCTTTAAGCAAAAACTGAGATAATAATAAAATGATGATTAAGAGGAGTTGTTTCATTTTTGGTTTGAAACAATTTTTATGCCGAAAAAGAATTTGATTGTCTATAAATCTTCCTTTCGCGGATATTTTAACTAATTTATTTTATCAAATCCCAGCTATGGTCGCCCAAAAGCTTTACGCTGGCTAAATGTTTTCCGATTGTTTTGCTTCTTCCCCATTCGTTCGGACCAATTAATGAGAGTTTATAATGGTCGTCGTTTTCGTAAACATGGTAAATCTGTCCAATTACCGGAGTGAAACGCATATCAGATTGGTATATTTTTTCAGACACCTGTAGTCTTTTTTCAATGTCACGAACTTGTTCCATAATCAAATCAGCCTGCTTTTTTAGCATTGCCATTTCTTGGCTAGCGTAATGATGCATGGCTTCAACCGCATTTGTTTTAATTTGATTTTTGTCTTCAGGTCTAATAATTGGCGAACCAACACTTAATGGCATTGGCGATAAGGAAGATGGACCTATATAACTGCCGTCTTCATTCAATAATTCGTTTTCCTCTTTCATTTTCAGTTCTAATGTAACTAAAATTTGGTCTAATTGTTTGCATAAAACCTTCTTTCAAAGTTAATATCAAATTTTTTCAAGGTGTTTTTTCTTTCTTTTTGTTTAAAGAAGATGTTTAATTGGTGTTAAAAATCCTAATCAATTAAGAAAACTCTAAAACTATAAATCGGAAGATTGGTTAACTTTGTATGTTAAATCTAGACAAATATGAAAGTAGAGGTTGATATAGACCAGAATTCGGGGTTTTGTTTTGGAGTGGTATTTGCCATTCAGATGGCCGAAGATATTTTAAATGAGGAAGGACATTTGTATTGTTTAGGTGATATTGTACATAATGATGAAGAGGTTGCGAGGTTAAAAGCAAAAGGACTTGAAATCATTGATCATGAGCAATTCAAAAAATTAAATGGAGCTAAAGTGCTTATTAGAGCGCATGGTGAGCCACCAGAAACTTATCAGCAAGCACTTGAACAAAATATTGAATTGGTTGATGCAAGTTGTCCTGTTGTTTTAAAATTGCAAAACCGAGTTCGTGAAGCTTATAACGATGATGAACAAATTCTGATTTATGGTAAACATGGCCATGCAGAAGTTAAAGGTTTGGTTGGACAAACTAATGGTGAAGCGATAGTGATTGAAAAATTTGAGGAATTAGAACAATATGAACTTCCAAAAAAGATTCAACTATTTAGCCAAACAACAAAACGTACCAAGAACCTGTATGCTTTAAAAGAGAATTTGGAAAGTCGTGGAATTGAGGTTGATTTTAATGATACACTTTGTCGTCAGGTTAGCAACAGAGATATTCAATTGAGAGATTTTGCTAAAGCTTATGATAAAATTGTATTTGTTGCTGGATTAAAATCTTCGAATGGAAAAGTGCTTTACGATGTATGTAAAGACAATAATGAGAATACCTATTTTGTGAGTAACAAAGACGAAGTAAACAAAGATTGGTTTAAAGAAGGTGATAGAATTGGTATTTGTGGAGCAACATCAACTCCACAATGGCAAATGGATGAAATTAAAGAAAAATTACTAAATTTATAATATGAAGAAATACTTTATTACGATTATCGTATTGGCCTTTGTTGGCGTTCTTGTTTACAGCTTTTCAGAAGCCAGAATTAAAAAGAGTTCTGAAGTACTTACTGCAACACAAAAGAACTTTTACGATTATTCAATCAAATCTTTAGATGGAAAAAGTGATTTGAAAATGGCTGATTTGAAAGGTAAATATGTGCTTTGTGTAAATGTTGCTAGCGAATGTGGTTATACCAAACAATACGAAACATTACAGAAGTTACAAGATCAATACAAAGACAAATTGGTAATTGTTGGTTTTCCTTGTAACCAATTTGGCGGACAGGAGCCTGGTTCTGCTGAAGAAATCCAAAGCTTTTGCAAAAAGAATTATGGTGTTACATTTCCTTTAACAGAAAAAATTGAAGTAAAAGGAAACAATTCACATCCAATTTACCAGTGGTTGTGTAACCAGTCATTAAATGGAAAAGGTGATGCCAATGTAAAATGGAACTTCAACAAATTCCTAATTGGTACCGATGGAACTTGGTTGGCTTATTTCCCATCATCAGTTGACCCATTAAGTGAAGAAATTACTTCGAAATTGAAATAGGTTTTATATACATATTCTAATAAAAATCCCCCTGATAAATTTATTTCATCAGGGGGATTTTTTGTTGTAATTAATTGTTTCAATTTAATTACTAAACAATTTTTTTAGATTAAATTTTTTGCCTGCCTTATCAGCTCATTAACTAATTCACTATTACTTGTAAGTTTTGCAGAATCTTTTTGAGATTATACACTGTATTTAACGTATTTACTTAACGTGAAGCCTTCTCCTCCCATGATTGTGTTCTGGTTGTTCTCACCATTTTCATTCCAAGGCTTGTGAGGTCTATTGCTTTGTTTGATAAAATGATAATTCCATATCCATTTGTTTTATCAATGGCCAAAAAGCTTGCATATCCGCCTGCCATTCCATTGTGCCAAACTATATTTTTATTTCCAAGAAGATTGTCTGCACTAGATGGTAAAATCCAACCTAAACCTGTTTCTCCATTCAGTTGTCTTTCATGTGTTTTTATCAATGATTTTGAAATGCTTGTTTCGTTCTCATTTAAATTCGCTTGAATAAATTTAATCATATCACTTGCGTTCGATAAAAACGAACCTGCTCCTGTTAAAACATTGTCTGTCCATATTGGAGCAGGATTTCCGTTTTCATCATAACCTTGTACAATATTATTTTTATTGCTGCTATCAACAGATACAAATGTTTGATTCATTTGAAGTGGTTTTAGTAGTTTTTGGCTTACTAATTTTTCATATTGAATCCCACTTTTTGTTTCTAATAAATGTCCTAATAATCCCATTCCAAAATTTGAATATTCGAAATTTCCTTCGGCTTTTTTCTCCTCACAAGTTTTCAAATAATCATAAATATCTTGTGTAACTAAGTCTTTATAGGGATTTGTTTCATCAGTCATTTTTGCGATAAATGAGTTGGGCAAACTTGGAAATCCAGATAAATGAGTTGCTAAGTGCAATAAGTTGGTATTTTGGGCAGATGCTGGCAATGTCACTTTATCAGCAACTAAAGTTTGAATTTTATCATTTAGGTTTAATTGTCCTTCATCAACCAATAATTGTAATGTTGATGTTGTAAAGAGTTTACTTGTTGATGCCAATTCAAACACCGAAAGACTATCAGGTAAAATCTGTTTTTCTTTATTGATTGTACCATAACCATTAATAAAGGTTTTTCCGTTTTTAACAATGCCAATAACAAGTCCTATTGATTTACCATCTTGTAAAAATTTGCCAGCTTGCTCGTTTATTGAGGCTTGTAGATTTTTTTTGTCTTTTATATTTTCTGATTTATACTTAATGTAAAAATACAGCGCAATAACAATTGTTGTTAATGCTAATACAATCATTCCAATAACTTTAATTGCCTTCATCTACTGTTTCCTTTTTGTGATTAAACCTAAATGGATAAGACTTGTTTTTATGAATTGAATTTATGTTTCGGATTTCGCTAATCCAAGTTTAAAAGTGAATTCAGGTCTTGCTTGCCAACGATTGCCATTATTTCAACATTGCCATCATTAACTCTAAAGAAAATACTATCGGAACCGCAAACACAGCGTCGATAGTCTTTCCTTAGATATTCTACAGATTCATAGGAAAATGGGCGTTGAGATATAAGCTCAAAATATTCAAAGAAAGTGTCGTAATATTTATCTGCTTGAGCCTCTCCAAACTTTTTTACTCCATATTGATAAATACGAATTAAATCTTCTTGAGCTGCATTGCTTATTTTGTATTTAGCCATTCATCTTCTTCTTGGCTAAGCTTCGAATTTCTTCCTTACTATTCTTGCTAAATCCACTTTGCTCAGCTATTTCAAGTTTTTTTCTTAACCAATCTACTTGATTTTGTTGATTTCTTGCTTGTCTAATTAAGTCATTAACCAATTCACTTTTACTGGAATACTCCTGCGAATCTACTTGTGACTTTAACCATTCATCATTTGGTTTAGTAAGTGAAATGCTTTGTCGTGCCATTGTTGATTTTTTAGTTGGTGTAAATATACACCACAATTACATCAATATCAATTTTAAAAAGTGGCATTTTGTTTAATACTGTAAAAATTCTTTTTCAAAACAATATAAACTTCCATTCCCCATTAAATATTAAGGAGAGAATGCTTTTGTAAAAAGATTTTTGGGGGTTTAAAAATCGAAATAAAACTACCACCAGCACCGATTCAAATCAATGCTGATAGTAGTTTAAGAATTTCTATTACGAATACAATGGGAACAATTTCATCATTTCGTTTACTTCGCCTCTAACCGATTTTAATATAACTTCATCTTCAGGATTCATCAATACTCTATCGATTACGTCAACTACTTGTTGCATGTTGTTTGCCATCAATCCTCTGCTGGTAATAGCTGCTGTTCCAATTCTAATTCCAGATGTTACAAATGGTGATTTGTCATCAAATGGTACCATGTTTTTGTTGATAGTAATTTCAGCTTTAATCAAGGCATTTTCTGCTGCTTTACCGCTGATTCCTTTGTTTCTCAAATCAATTAACATCAAATGATTGTCTGTTCCACCCGAAATAATTTGGTATCCTTTTGCTACAAATGCATTGGCCATTGCATGTGCATTTTCTTTTACTTGTTTGATGTAAGTATGGAATTCCGGACTCAATGCTTCTCCAAATGCAACTGCTTTTGATGCAATTACGTGTTCTAATGGTCCGCCTTGTGTTCCAGGAAATACTGCTCCATCTAAAATGGCCGACATCATTTTGATTTCTCCTTTTGGTGTTTTATGTCCCCAAGGATTTTCAAAATCTTTACCCATCATAATCACACCACCTCTTGGTCCTCTTAAAGTTTTATGAGTTGTAGTTGTAACTATATGGCAATGTGGAATTGGGTCGTTTAACAATTTTCCAACAATCAGTCCTGCTGGGTGAGAAATATCAGCCAATAACAAGGCTCCAACTGAATCTGCAATTTGTCTTAATCTTGGATAATCCCAATCTCTGCTATATGCCGATGCACCGCAAATAATCATTTTTGGTTTTTCACGGTGTGCAGCTTCTTCAACTTTGTTCCAATCAATTAATCCGGTTTCTTTTTCTACACCATAAAAACTTGGTGAGTAAAGTTTGCCTGAAAAATTCACTGGTGAACCATGAGTTAAATGTCCGCCATGTGATAAATCGAAACCTAATATTTTATCTCCTGGATTTAAACAACCCAACATCACAGCTGCATTGGCTTGCGCACCACTATGAGGTTGAACGTTTGCCCAAGCTGCACCAAACATTTTTTTCAAACGTTCGATGGCTAAATTTTCTACGATATCAACTACTTCGCATCCACCATAATATCTTTTTCCCGGAAGTCCTTCAGCATATTTATTAGTTAATACGCTTCCCATTGCTTCCATAACTTGTTTGCTAACAAAGTTTTCTGATGCAATTAATTCCAATCCATTTTCCTGACGGTGTAATTCTCTGGTAATTAGGTCGAAGATTTCGTTGTCTCTGTTCATTTGGTGCTTGTTTAAAGCCGCAAGTTATTTGAACTGCTTCAAACAGAAAACAAAAATTTTAATTCGGTCCTGTCAAATTATGTTTACAGGCTGATATTAATTCCTTCTAGCTAAGTATCAGATGCCTAAAAATTGACATTTTGAAAGCATTCTTCGCCGCAATAGTTTTGCCTCCACATGAAAAAATCCATCACTTTTTTTTGCTTTGTACTTGTTTCTTTGATTGGCTTAGCTCAGAAGACATCTGTTGTTCCCGAATTTATTGTAACTGAAGCTCGTAACCAAACTGCTGGTATCAATGCCATGCGTTTTGTACAAGTTATCGACTCAAATGCCATTCGTTTAAGTCCAGCACAAACCATTGCAGAACTTTTGGAAAATACTGCGGGCATCGATATCCGCTCACGTGGTCCTTTTGGTACCCAAGCCGATGTTCAAATACGTGGTGGTTCTTTTGAACAAACTTTGGTTTTGCTCAATGGCATCCGTTTAGCCGATCCACAAACCGGGCATCATTTGTTGAACCTACCTATTTCTACTTTTGATATTAGCAGAATTGAAGTATTAAAAGGTGCTGCTGCTAGGGTTTTTGGACAAAATGCTTATGCAGGTGTTATCAATATCATCACCAGAAAACCAATAGATAATTCTTTTTCGGTTCAATTGAGTGGGGGACAAAATTATTTTCGTCAGGCACTTTTTGGTATTGATTTCAATGGAAAAAGAGTAAAACACCATATCAGTTTGCAGCACCTTAGTTCAGATGGATATAGAAAGAATACCGATTTTTTAAACAAACAAGTTTATTACCAGAACGACTTCAATGCTTTAAAGGGAAGTTTTCAAGGAATGGCAGGATTCCAAGAGAAAAATACTGGCTCCAATGGTTTTTATACAGATAGATTTCCATGGCAATTCGAAACTACACAAATGGGTTTTGCTGGAATGAATTATTTGCATAACAACAATAAATTCAGAGTAAGAACTGCCCTTCGTTTGCACGATGATGAGTTTTTATTGAAACGAGATACTCCATCCTTTTCAAGAAATACACATAGTTCCTTGTCGTATAATCTCGATTTAAATTATAGTTCTAAAAACAAATTTGGTGTTTGGAATTTGGGTGCCGATTTACGTTACGACCAAATCAACAGCAATAGTTTTGGAAACCGCAGTCGTTCTATTATTGGTTTGTTTGCCGATCAAACTTTTAAAATTGGAGAACGCTTTCAGTTTATTCCTGGCATTTGTTTGAATTCCTATTCCGATT
>JAIYDG010000178.1 GCA_027487625.1 Bacteroidota bacterium | reverse complement strand
GCAAGTTAATGCGACGCCATTGAATGGGACGCCAGTTAAGAGGACGCCCGTTAGCAGGGAAAAAAACCTTTGTCTGGTTAATGAAACAGCGCATTAACGGGGAAATATCGTACATGTTAGAACAATTGGCATTCACCATTTAAATTTTTGTATGTAGGTATTTTCCCGTTAACAGGACAATACATAGATACAAAAATAACAGAAATGGAAAAAGAAGCACTTTTCATTAAAGAAATGTCCACACGTGAACTCATTTTTGTCCTGTTAACAAACATCACTTTAACAAAATTCCCATTAACGAGTAATCGGAAACATCATTTTTAAGAATGTAAATGGGTCATACGATGTTTAACACTGAAAATACATAATTTTTGTTTTATTTTCCAAAGTATTGCAAGAACTGTTTGTATGTATTGAGAACCTAACCCAACTTAAGCTAACGTATGCAGCCCTTATTCCCTTACTTAACATAACGGTGGGTAGGGGGGAGTGCACTTTTCCAATTACGTATCTGAAAAAGCATGCATTGCATTACAAACCGACATAAATATAATATTTGTAATTAAAATTTATTCATAATTAAAATTGGTAGGAGCTGAGAAAATCGTATGAGAGGAAATCGTACACGGTAACATCGTATGCACGAGAGCATCGTAAAAAAATTGTTCGTAGACGGGGAAATCGTATTTAAGTTCGTAAAATAAATTGGGAACTGGATGTTTTGCAATACGTCATATGCGGTACGTGTTGGGAACTTGATTTGTAAAATACGTTTTTTGCGGTATATGTTGGGAACTATTTCTAATACGTCGATTGCGGTATGTGTTGGGAACTAAAGTACCTTGTAAAAAGTCGGCTGTTATCGATATTTCGCAGATGTCGAAGAACAAGGTTGAAGGTGATGAAATGGGGATGAAATTCATACCTGAATGAAACAAGGTAATTGTAATTTCAATTTCCAAACGAAATGGCAAGGATTCGAAGGTGTCCACGAGCTCCGGGAGCCCCTCAAGCTCCGAGAGCCCCTCGAGGTCCGCGACGCCCACGACGAACATTCGAATGGATTATAGAGGAACGGGGACACTGTCTGGAAAAGGCAGAACATCTACTTGACCTCCTTTTGGACGAAGCCAAGGTTTACAGGCCTGAAGATCGTTGCAATATGCTCTACCGTCTCCACGCTTACATGATGCGACTCGTCAAGCTGCCTGTGTCCGAGATCCGTGTAGACCGTGAAGGCCAGGCCGACCTCTGCGAGAGGTATGATCTCTTCATGGCGGAGGAACTGAACGAGCAGCGAAACGGTGCGAGAGTTATCGGAGGGTGGCTGAGCCAATATCGCCGACTTGCCCCCAAGGCCAACGGAGCTCAAAGGTCAACTACGGGGCCGTCCGGAGCTCAAAGGTCAACTGCGGGGCCGTCCGGAGCTCAACCGTCTGGAGGTCCGGTCAAGAAAGCTGAACCGTCTGCTGGAGGTCCGGTCATCAAAGCTGAACCGTCGTCTGGAGGTCCGGTCAACGAAGCCGAACCATCTGGAGGTCCGGTCAACGAAGCCGAACCATCTGGAGGTCCGGTCAATGAAGCTGAACCATCTGGAGGTCCGGTCAACGAAGCTGAACAGTCTGGAGGTCCGGTCAACGAAGCTCAACCGTCAACTACAAATTAGTGAAGAAAGAAACATTGTCTTTTGTAATATTTCTTCAAAATGTCAATAAAAGTTGATTGATCATCAAAGGTTTATACTTGTATCGTATAAGAAGTATTCTGGTAGGCCGCATAAGAAGTATTATAATACTTGAAAAATGAGACAGTTTTTACTTAGGGGATTCCGAATATGTATCAAAAAGGGGACCTCAAAAAATGGTAAAGTTTAATAAGAGCATGTTTAGAGCTAGAAATTTCATTATTTAAGCCATAAGTACGAGGTTTTTGACTGACTTTTTGACTGAAAAAAGTTTAAAGTCCTTATCTCGCTTAAGACGCAATACATTCCGCTTAAGACGCAAAAAAATCTATTCTGGTCTAATTTATGCATTGACAACATTGCTTTTACCAAGATTTGACAACGTAGCATGTTTACAAAATTTTGCTGTGCGCACGCACGCACGCACGAAAGAATAACAAAACCCATATACATGTGACGTCAATATTACAAGTGTAGTAGTAGTCAGCAACATACATATGACGTCATAATAAACATAATCCAACGATCACGGTATTACAGAACCTTGAGCCTGAAAAACGGAAATGGTTGGGGAATGGCGTCTTTTCCTCATATTTGTGTTCTGTTCTCATCAAAGCGGACGTCTTTTTTTTTCAACAAAAAAAACTTAGCGAAAAGAACATGTCCGATATCATCGACATTCTAAACACGTTGAGGTCCATGAACATGGCCAATGAGGAGTCCGAGGTGGTGGTGGTGGTGTCTCCGGAGGGCGACGATGATGAGGATTATACCTGGGATGGCGAGCAGCAGCCTTTGTCGGCGTCGCAAGAGGTAGAGGAGGTAATTATCCATAAGCAATTTATCAGTACACTTTGTCCCAATCCGAGACTCAAGATTTGCTGGTGACCCATTTTTACGTGAACCTGATCATCTCCCCCTTTGTAAAAAATAACTTTTTTGGTTCGTAAATACTATTTTGTATAATAATAAATTTTTCTTTTGTTGTGATAGGCGTTGGATACATTGGCCGGACGCTACTTCGGCGGAATGGAGGTCAGCGACGGCGATGATGAAGAGGAGGAGGAAGAGGGCGGGATGAGTTCAGTGGAGGAGCTCGAGCAACTCGAGATGCAGGTACCAATTTACTTTTATACTTATCTCCCACTTATCATTATTATTTCTTTATCTCCCGCTTAAGACGCAATTTCTTTGTACTTTATTATTTATCAATAACTACCCCGCATAAGACGCAATTTCTTTGTTATTTATTTATCACTAACTACCCCGTTTAAGACGCAATTCTTTGTTTGACTTAGGCTTTGTCTAGGCATAGGCCTCTGCGTCCGAGGCCAAGGCCAGCTCCACCCGTTGCCATCGCGCTCACCATGGCCGCAGACGGATATGATTCGAACGGCAACGAGATTTTTGATGATGACGAGGAGGAGGAGGATTGGTCCCCGGAGGATTTCAACGAGGTACTACCAATTTTTATGAATTTTTTTTTGAATTGTTTTTGCTCGAGCTCGTTATCCTAACCTAACCTAACACACTATCGTAGCTTTATATAATTTGAAAACCGCTTCAATTTTTGCTTATATCTTTATACTTTTTTCAGGTGTTTGGTTCGCCGCCGCGATACCCAACCTTTGTTTGGGGTGGCATGCGGGTTGGAGGCCAATGGGTTGAGCAGCAAGGCCCCCCCCGCCGTTTCACCTGGAATGGCCTGGTCGTTCCCGAAGCCGAAGAAGACGACTCGGACGACTCCGAATAATAAGGGAATGAATGCGAAGGAAAATTTTTTGTTTATAGTGTTTATATTATCAGTTTAGAAAGTGGAAAGTGGAAAGCCCCTGTACAGAAAGTATATTTGTTTGTTATTTTGTGATAAGCCAAATAAATCGGAAAGTTTTGTATAAAAGGTGTTAACTTAATTGAAGGAAATGAAAGACGTGAAAGATGATTTATTATATACCGCTTAAGACGTAATATAAACAAGTTATTGTACGTATTCAGATCTTTAAGCATTGCGACCATTTTAAAAGGCTCCTATTTGTGGTCGTGTGTTCCTCGACTCAACAGAAGTCCATTGTGCTTGTTGAGGTACGCCATGTTTTTGCAAGCTGAATACGTACACAGGTAGAACGCCATCCTCTGGCTCTGGCACTTGAACTTGTAGTTGAAGCCGTCCTTTGTGATGAACTCTGGCGGCGAAGACATGCCGTTGATGAGAAGTTCGTAGCCATCTGTTTGTGTCCCACGATCTTGTGAAGCCATGATTCCTTTCCGGGGATTTAAATTAAGTTAGATTGATACCGCTTTTGACGTAATATAGATAGGAAGTACAGTACCAAACTTGTATGGTCTTGTTTGTTGTTTGTTTACAACTGGTGAGGAACAAAAGGCATACCTTGTTACAACCAACGTACGTTTAGATAAGCGCATACGTACAAGTTTCAGCACTTACAAGTAAGGTTTGCAATTTTGATTACGGCTCATTCATCTAAAATGCCAAAAACACGATCGGCAAGCAAGGCTTCGCTTGCTCCGGGGACCAAAGCAACTGTCTCGGTTGGGACGCAAGTTGACCTCTTTGAATTGCTGATGTTAAGCAATGCTCCGCCGCCAGAGATCATCACGAAGGACGGCTTCAACTACAGGTTGGACGAGTCCAAACAGGATCCGAAAGACCGATATTGGGGGACCCACTACGTCTGTGCAACAGCCGGCTGCACCCACAAGGCCTACGTTTGCAAGCGCAATGGAGTGGTCATAACTCGAGGGCCAGCCAAGAACCCGAAGCAACCCCACAGCCACGAATAGATGCCGGAGTTCACAAACTTTCTGTATTTTTTTGGAATAGATCTGTAAATAAATACATGACATCCAATCCATAAGCCTTTTTTAATCATAGATATACCGTTATAGAGGGATCGAATTGGTGTATTAAGAAACCCGCTATCGAAGGATTACACTTGCCCTAACCCGCTATGACTATACTTGTAAAACGTCTATTGCGGTATATGGACTATAATGAAATAAGTGCGTTAATAGGTTATGTTGCTCCATCCATTTATTAAGCATCAATCATCAGTTTTAGTTCAAATAGTCTGGATTTTTCATGGTCTCCACATAGTCGAGAATCTCCATCCATTCGTTCGTGTCATCCTCGATGAGGTCTTCCACAAGCTTCAATGCGTTCCAGCGCGGCTTTGTAACCTCAGGCTCGTTTGCATGGACATACAGAATGATGTTTAAGAGGCTTCTCTTCTGGAGGTACATCCTGGCGATCCTCTGAAAGCCCTCCTTGTCTGGAAGATTGTAGTACTCGATGAGTTTCTCAGTGCTGCGGTTGATCTTCTCCTTGGCCTTCTCACATCGGAAGTACTCGTGCTTCGCCTGATACAACTTTGCGGACATGGAAGTTGCAATAGCTCTGACAAGAGTAACTTGCGCTTCAAGGCGGGTCAAACGCTTCCGGCTACCGTCGCTATGCTTAGGAAGGTAGAAGCAAACAGTCCACCGGAGTTCATCTACACTCAGGGGACGCAACGGAGTGAAAGGGAACGGGATGGCTGATGAAGACATCTGCAATTTAAAAAAAAAACTAAGAAAATGTCTACTTTTAAAGTCTTTTCTTATTTAAATGTCAAAAGAATTTTTTTTTTACCTTCTTCGCCTTGGCAAACACGTTTTTTGACTCTTCCTTGTTGAAAACAAGGTATGCAAAAAGGGTGTGGGGGGTGGGGAGTAAGAACAACAAACAAAACAAAATCCGTCTATAACGGTATGTCTATGATAATCCTTCGATGGCGGAAGGTCTGGAGCTAGTTTTCATCTCGCGATAGATGTAATAAGTAAATACGTATTTCTCGTAATTCTCAAACAAATTTATTCTTAGAATATTTATGTACATGTAATGCAGAGATTAGAATAATAACAACAGATAAGAAAAAGATTCTAAAAGAAAGAAAAAATTGATTAGATTCAATCACATGGGTCACAGCACAGGGCACGATAATATGACCAAAAATTAATACGTATGCCCTTAATTTGTTTCTACGGTTTCGTCTAAGTATGTTATATGGCACATATGTTATATGATTTGATTTGATTTCATCACTTGCTTTGATATAATTTTTAAAAAATTTCTTCTAAAATTCCTAAATATACGTCATGGTAGACCTAAAAGCTCATTGTAGACCTAAAAGTTCATTGGAAAATTTTACAGAGGTACATATTTGTTGATGTCTTAGAAAAATAATTCATTTCTTCTTGCTTTTCTTGATAGGAAATTTCATTTTGATCTTCACTTTTTCGAAAGTTTCCTTTGTAGTGGTGGCATCGCTGGCTTTCCTCTTCTTGGGAGTGTGTGTCTCGCTGCTGGCATCACTTGCTTTCCTTTTTTGAGGCGTCGTTCTTGGAGTTCCGTCGGGTTTTGTGAGCTTAGCTTCGGCAAGTAACATCTCCATGTGCTCGCTTTGCTCATCAACTGGAGTCTCTGACAGTTTCCAAATGAGTGTGGCGATCCAAAGTATGCGGAAAAATCTGTCCCTCACGGTTTCGTTGTCCCTTGACAGCATCCCGTACATAAAGTTGAAGATAAAAGCTGTAAAAAAACGAGTGGAAAATGCATCAGTACATTAATATGGTCACAGACAAAATACTTCTTATGCGGTATACATGGTATACTTCTTATACGGTAACGTAGTAACTTACGCGGAATCATTTTCAGTTTGAAAGCTGAAAAGGCTGGCAGAAGATCCACAATATGTTCACTGATCATGAATCGCAAAGCGTGGCTTATGCGTTCCTTCATGTCATCAGGAAGGCCTAAAACGATTTGCTTCTCGTCTTCGCTCAAGTTTGCCGGCTGCCTAGGCTGGAAATTGACGGGGGTCGTGATGCACCAGTCAACATCTGGGAAAGGGTCCTCAAAATCCTGTTATGCCATGCCGTGTTATAGCCTTTATTTTCCAATGAACTAACTAAGTTATCTACTATGTTATCTACTACTTATGGCAACGGCCCTAACAACTATTTCGAAGTGGAAAATGGAAAATGTCTATAACAATGCATACTTCTTCCGCCGCCATTGGCTCATCTTCATCATCATTGTCATCGTCATTGACCTAAACAATTATTGAACGTATTGAATTATAGCGTATTTATTAACGGTTCCGCGTAATGGCATTTACATTTTACAAGCATCTTTAAATCTTAAATCACTTTAAATCACACAGACAGGATACAGCCGTTTTATCTAAACATTACCATTACCATTGATTTATATATTACTTTCCAAATGCATAACTTAACACTTAACGGTGAACATATTATTTTCCTAATGAATTACATTGTTGGTACTTAGGTGAGAAATTAAACAATTTTTAACTATCACAAATTAGAACTGACTTTGTTTGGTTGGTTTGACTAAAATGTGACTATGTACGTAATATATTGAAAACTTGAAAACTTAGATATTGGCATTGAAATCAAGGTCGTTTGCGTTCAGGACGCATGATCCTGTGTTCCAGGCAACAAAATCCTCCGAAAGCAAAACTTTCTGCTCGGGTGGGGGTGGTGTTCGCGTGAGAGACAAGAAAGTTTCGATAACGGGATGAGGCCACGTGTATGTGACACTTACAGTGAAATGACACTCTGATGGCATGGAAACATCACTGTCCGTGTCCGTGTCCAGGTTTGGCTGAGTATCTGTAAAGAACGTATTGAAGTTTTAGACATGAGACGAGATGACAAAATATATTTTTTATTTTTAATATTTATTCAGATAAACCGCAAAAGACGTATTTTACCTGATGGCCCCGGTTTCTTGTAGCCTGAAGTGGACGGCTGCGGATCGTTCGGGTCTGTTTCCGGCAAGAGCTTCTTTGAAGAAATGGCTGAAATACGAAAAAGAAAGGTATGAATACGAGGTAAAATATGATTGCGACTAACAATGTAATCAACCTGACAATAAAATCAATCTATCAAGGGGCAAGTGCCTCAAACTACTTACTCAGCTTAAAAATTGGCTCGTTCGGTTCCGGAATCATGTCTGGAGAGTGACGACCGAAGTGGTCAAGGAACGCTGCTTGGTGTGTGAAACGGCCCCCACATCTCAAACATTCCAGTTCCATTTTGTCAGCAGTGTGTTCCCAGAAGTGTATTTCGAGAAATACTGGGTTGTCCAACTTCAGGCCGCAAATGGAGCAGATGTTGTCCTTTAGTTGCGTGGCCAGCAATGTGACGAACTGGGCCTTGACTGCTGCATCAACTGAAACGTTTGGGCCAACGTTTGCAGTGACAGTGACGCCTGGAGCATCCACAACGACGTTGGGTATCTGAAAATAGTAACACAATATGAAATAAATTTGATTTAGCAATAGCATCAGTGATATTTAGAGACAAAGTAGGGCCTACAGGGCTACAACAAAATACTTAGAAAGCTTACCCCTTCGTCATCTGATTCGTCGTCATCTGAGGATTGTTCAGCAACTTCCACTTCGATCTCCGGCTCTTCCGGGATTTGACTTGGCTCATCGGCGATCGGCTGCTGTTCGGGGACTCCAGACTGTTGCATGGCCAACAGAAGCAAGTCATCGTCATTGGGATGTTGATCTGTTATGAAAGCAAAGTAGCAATTTAGTTATTTTGCCGCTTAAGACGCAATTTCTTTGTTCTTAAAGTCAAGACCAATATGAACAAAATATTTACTTAATACCTGTGAAACTGCCGTCTGAGGAGGAGGAAGATATTGGCAGTCCCGTAATATCACTGATGGGTGCATTCTTCAAATGCAGTCCCCTGTGAACCCTCATTGCGTGGAAATCTTCAAACTTTTGGTCGCAGAAGTCGCAGATGAAGTAGACTTTTCCTGTTTCAGGATCTTGGGCAAACTGGTCGCCATCTGCAAACAAACATTACACATTAGTAATTTGGCAAGCTTATTTTAAACTAGTGACAATAATTAGTGGACAATTTAGTGAGGTTATTACCTTGCATATCTGGGTGTGGTCTCGTGTACTTATAGAGCCAATTTGTTGGTGGCGACATCCCCCAGGAGTCAGAATAGGTCTGGTAAGTAGAATACACAACCGGGGTGTCACTACCTCCAATGGGCGTTGTGTTTAGCTGTAAGTGAAAAAGTCACAATGAAATAAATTACTTCTTATGCGGAATACGCAAAAATATTATTAATACTGTACATGTGAAATAATCCGTTATACACGGTACATATTCAAAGTTCATAGTTTATGTTTACCTCCTCGGCGGCCGGGACGTCTGAATCAGTTGCCTGTTCATCATCGGCGGCCTGGATGTCTGAATCAGTGCCCTGTTCATCATCGCCGGCGGTCTGGGCGTCTGAATCAGTGGCCTGTTCATCGGCGGCGGTCTGGGCGTCTGAATCAGTGGCGGCCTGATCAGCGGCCGTTTCATCGACTTGGACTGCCTGGAAAAAGAGAAGAATTAATAAATTATTTCAGGCCAATCCAAGAGGGTCAATGTCAATTATCCGCATTATTTAGGTCAAAGTTATTGGGGGCCTTGGGTGCTGATCATTAGGTTACACATACTTCTTATACATTAGATTATTTTGACATTAAGTTTCTAATTACCTCCTGGACTGCGGCCTGTTCATCAACGGCGGCCTGTACTTCGGGAACAGGGGTCTGTTCACCATCGGCGGCCTGGACTTCGGGAACAGGGGTCTGTTCATCATCGGCGGCCTGTACTTCTGGAACAGGGGTCTGTTCATCGGCAGCGGCCTGGACTTCTGGAACAGGGGTCTGTTCGTCTTCGGCGGCCTGGACTTCGGGAACAACAGGCGTTTGGTCATCGACCTGGAAAAAAGATAAGGATGTGTACGGATGCCAAATGCAAACAACAAACATAGCATGTTATAACGGTTCACAGTTTATAACTACCTCCTCCTCGGCGGCCTGGACTTTTGGATCAGTGGCCTGTTCATCAACGGCGGCCTGGACTTCGGGAACAGGGGTCTGTTCGTCTTCGGCGGCCTGTTCATCGGACGATGGGTCAACAAGAAAGTCCTGGAAAAAGAAATGAAACTTTAATAATAACAAACAAAAACAATGAAATGAAAATAACTTTTTGTTATAATTATAAAATAACTATAAATCTGGTTCGCTCTAAACTATACCTGAGTAGTTTCACTACTTGGCGATGGACGATAGGAGTGATGAACATTTGCGAGGTGAAAACGAAAGGCGTTCTTATCATCGGTGCAAAAGGAGCAATAGGCACATTTGAATCCAGGGATCTGAAATATACACAAACAGCAATACTTAACAAGTGGGCTGTTACAGATTTGTAATTCGAAAAACAAAGTAAATGTTAAGAATACTTCTTACACGATTTCCCTTTCATTAAGACACAAGTAAAGCAAATACTTCTTATGCGGTATACTTCTTACACAGTTCACTGTATTACCTCCTCGGCGGCCTGGACTTCTGGAACAGTGGCCTGTTCATCGGCGGCGGCCTGGACTTCTGGAACAATGGCCTGTTCATC
>JAIYDG010000520.1 GCA_027487625.1 Bacteroidota bacterium | reverse complement strand
TATGCCAAAACAATTGGGCTTTAAAATCAGCAAGAACAATGACTTAAGAAACGATGCTTATTTATTTGGCGAAACCCAAGGTAGAATTGTAGTAAGCATTAAAGCAGAAAACAAAAATGCATTTGAGTCATTGATGAATGAAAAAGGTGTAAAAGTTGATGCAGTAGGAACTGTAACGGCGTCTGGAATTTCAATTTCAGGTAATGACTTTGGAAGCATCGCAACTTATACTGATATCTACGAGAACAGATTAGGAGAACTACTTGCTTAAAAGCCTCTGGCAGCTGGCCTCTAGCTTCTGGCGAGATTGGAGAAGGTAGCGGTTTTTAGTAATACAATTAGGATTTTTATTCATATATAAAAGAACCATTGGTCTGGAAAGGCTGATGGTTTTTTTGTGTGAGGGGGGTAGTTTTCTAATAACTACTTTATGTTTTTATAACGTTGATTATTAAAGTTTTTTCAGAATCCCTTATCAATAGTTAAAATTGAATGAAAGATTAATTTAATCATAGCTCCTATTAAAACAAGCTTCCATTTTGGTATAGTTATTGTGACTGATTTATTCGTTTAATAAAATATTTCTTGAATAAAAATTAAACTAAAGCTTAGGAGTATTAATCTTTTTTTTCTTTAAAAGTATACACTTTATAAAAACTAATTATCCTATACAATTAAACGAGATTCAGCATGAATTTAGAACATTCACGACATTTTCATTTCAATTATTTACTCTAAAATCAATGTAGAATTTCTACAAGAATTCTAACTAAAAATTCAGGGAAGTATCTATAACTTTTAAGTGGAAATTTATTGAATATTTTATTGAGTACATTGTGTTATCTCCTCCTAAAAAATTAAGAAAACAGTTTTTGCAAATGTTTGTTTAACAAGTAATTTCAATGGCTTGATTTAAATAAAATTAGAGTTGCTAAAATTGGATATAGAATAATAATACAAGCGATTCGAACTGGTAATTGGGAAAAGTAATTTAAGCTCATTAGAATTTTAAGCTTCAACAAATCAATAAATAGAAATACTTGGTATAAAAATATCAATAAAAAAAAGATAAAGCCATGAGAATACAAATCGTCATCATTCTTCTTTTGAATTGCTTTTTAGTTTATGGTCAAAATGAAATTATTTTTAAAGAGCCATTAAAAATTCAAGCAAACGAAAAAATTAGTCCTGAAATAAAAAAGGGAACTATATTAAATGCAACAAGTATTACTGAGGCATCAATTGATGCTACTTATTTTCATGAAATTGTAGCAAAAGATAATAATGGGAGTATAGTAAGATTTGATGCCAGAAAAATAAACCAATTTGAATTTAAAGAAATTGACAATACTGATAAGTTCTGGGATAAAAATTTACTACTGCATCAAACCTATATAAATCTATTAACTAAGGGCATGCAACATGAACTTCGAAATGAATTAAACAATGAAGCTCTTGAATACATAACGACATTAAATAAATACAATCAATTCTTTGAAGATGAATATTTCGAAGACTATATGTACACCTTAGTAAATAAAATTCATAAAGGAATTTTAAGAGATAAAAGACCAAGTAATATCTATCTTAAAATACTAAAAGACCCTGAACCAAGTGCATTTATTTTTAGCAATGGATTTATAGTTGTTACTACAGGTTTATTATCAAACATACAAAGTGAAGACGAATTGGTTGGTGTTCTGGCCCATGAAATTGCTCACTTTGCCTTAGACCATCATTTGATAAATTATAGCAAGGAAGTAGATAGGCAGAAGAGAGCTCAATTTTGGGCAACCTTTGCTACTGTAGTTGCAGCCGGTGCAGATGTATATTTGACAGTAAAAAATGATTACCATATTCCGGGTATTCTCACAGCTTCAACTGCTGCAGTAAGCACAGAACTACTTGATGAAATTTCTACCCGACTAGGTGTAAAGTACAATCATGAACAGGAAATTGAAGCTGATAAAGTTGCTAAAGAAGTTCTTGGTGTTCTTAATTACGATAAAATGGGATTATCTGCTGCACTTACAAGAATAAAAAACTATTGCATAAACACAGGAAATTATAATGCACTATTAAGCAGTGGTACCCATCCACATCTTGATGAAAGAATAAGTGCTTTAGAAGCAGTTATTAATCTTGAACAATTCAATCAAAAAAGTTATAGTAAAAAGGTTTCTCATATTAATTCTTATAATGCTGCAATTGAATTATGGCAATTTGCACATCCAAATATTGCATTTGTATTGGCTGGCAGAAATATTAATTTAGGATTAGCAACTGAATCTGATTACTTAATAAAAGCAATCATCAAAAGGAGAAGCTCTAATACTAAAGAATCCAATGAAGAAGTTCTTGATTTATTAAATAAAGCTAAGGCATTAAACATAACATCAAACTGTATAATTTATAAAGAGGAAGGAATTACTTTAATTCGTTTAGCTAGGAAAAATGAAGCCAGGAAAGCTTTTGAAAGCTACCTGAATTTATTAAATGAAGCAATGAAAAAAGATTACATGTCGAATAATATTGAATTAGAAAACGAAATAATCTGGACAAAAACAATGCTATTGAAACTAGATAGTTTGTAGGATCATTAAATGAAAAAGACCTTCTGATAATCACATTATAATTTTTCATTTTCTACAATCCTGAATTATTTCCCTGCCATTTCCTATATTCCATTTTCTGAATATAGAATATCTCTTATGAATTGTTTGGTTTGTGCGAAAGAAGCTTCTTTGTTAATGCAGGATACTATTCTGCAAAAGCATCGTATCAGTTATTATAAATGTGATTCTTGTAAATGTATTTTCACTGAAGAACCTTATTGGTTAGATGAAGCTTATCAAGAGTCCATTTCATCGTTGGATACTGGCATTATGGCTAGAAATATTGGTATTTGTGAGCAATTGATGTTGATTTTTAATACCAATTTTAATCCAAATATTCGAGTAGTAGATTATGGCGGAGGTTATGGAATTTTAACACGTTTGTTACGCGATAAAGGAATCGATGCTTATTGGTCTGATAAGTTCTGTGAAAACCTATTAGCAAAAGGGTTTGAATACAATGGAACAGATAAAGTAGATGTGATGTTGGCATTTGAGGTGTTGGAACATTTACCTAATCCAATGGAAGTGATTAAAGAGATCATGTCGAAAACCAATTGTTTTATTTTTTCTACTGAGTTATTAGAAAAAACTGATTATTCAAGCAATAAAGATTGGTGGTATTTTATGCCTGATGCAGGTCAACATGTTTTCTTTTCGTCTACAAATAGCATGTTAAAAATTGCAGAACAATTGTCGTGTGAGTATTTGTACATCAGCGGACTTCACATCATTTATAAACCAGAATTAATAAAAATAAAAAGATCAAATATTTTCAAAAGAATTACTCTACGTTTATCAAACAAAATAAATAAAACTCTTCTTTCGGAGGAATCATATAAATCCAAAACTTGGGATGATCACTTGATGATGAAAAGCAAAATTTCCAAAAGTGATTTTAATATTTAAATAATTTGAAAAAACAATCATTTGAATATTTTCGTGTTAGATAAATTCAAGAAGTAATTGAAGGTTCAATTAGTATGAAGATTGTTATTTTAACATAGAAATTCATGTATACAATCGCAAGTCCAATAGTTGAATTAACTCAAGCAAAAAAGTCAATCTTACAGTATAAAACCATGGCAAGTATCCATCCACACATTAATTTTAATGGCAATGCAGAAGAGGCATTCACTTTTTACAAATCTGTTTTTGGAGGTTCATTTAGTAAAATCATCAGGTTTAAGGAACTTTCAAGTGAGGAGTTTCCTGTTCCACCTCATGAAGAAGAAAAAATCATGCATATTGCTTTACCAATAGG
>JAIYDG010000400.1 GCA_027487625.1 Bacteroidota bacterium | reverse complement strand
TCGGGGTAATGCCCCGGTAGTACTTCGTTGCTCGTCACAGGTTTTCCTTGTGTGCCTCTATATTGACCCATCCATCCTGTGCCACTTTCCCGGCCTCTCATAAATTTGAATGCGTTGAGCAGAGACGCGTCGTGTCCGGCCACTGGATCTATCGAGACGTGTACTGGCTTGTACTTGTCCTTGTTTTGTTCCAATAAAACCTGTCCCGGTGCATGCGCGGAAGACTTTCCCACTGGCACCATATGCGAGTGTTTTTGTCCTGTTCTGCGTGTCCTGGCTGCATTCCATCTGTCGGATTCTTGGAGGAGTTGTCTATGGTGTTCCACTGCTCTTTGTCTTGCTCTTTCCTCTCTTTCTTGTTTTCGTTTCTCCATGCGCTCATAAAATGCGTCTTCTCGCGCTCTCCGTCTTTTGACTGATTCGTCGTTTGGATCTTCCCATTCTCTTTCCTTTTCTTCTTCAGGAGTCAACTTGCGTTTCGGCGGCATTGTTTAGTAGAGCGTCCTAGATTTTTTTTAGAGAATTTGTTGTATTTTTTTATGCTGTCTTTATGTATTTTTTTATGATATGGCCGTGGTGCTTTAGATCGTGGTGCTTTAGATCGTGGTGCTTTAGATCGTGGTGCTTTAGATCGTGGTGCGTTAGATCGTGGTCCGTTAGGTCGTGGTGCTTTAGATCGTGGTGCTTTATTAAATCACAGTGCTCTATTATAAAAACCGGATTAGAATAATCTTTCTTTATAAAGTTTTGATTTGATTTTCCTTTTCTTTTCTTTGTTTTTTTGTATCCTTTTTGTTTGATTTTACATCCTTTTGTTTGATTTTACCGCTTTTTTTCTTTTGATACACTTTTGTTCTCTTTCATATCACAATCATCCAAAAAAGAAGTGTGAAAACCAAACAAAAAAGGATACAAAAAAAGGAGACAAAAAGGTTTTTGTTTATTTGCGGGGAGTTTGGCGAGAGCTAGGCGTTTGGCGAGCGCTAGGAGAACGAGGTTGGCGGCGTCGTGCATCGTCTAGTCCCCGTCTCTCCACTTCTTCTTCGTACACTTCCGGTCCCCATACAATTGGATTCGGATCAGATGCTCTCGGAGGTGCTCTCGGGGTGGTCGTTCTTGCTCTTGCTCTCTGCTGTTCTGGTGTTCTTTGTGCACTCGGTGCACTCGGTGTAATCGATGCTACTGGCGCTGCACCAGGAGGATTATCTTGATGCGGATTCAGATACGACCTTACTTGGCCCCACATACGTCGTGCAAGACTCAAGTCGGAAATCCCTCTTCTCTCTGCCATTTGTCGAATTGCCTGGTCCTCCATTCTTTCCTGCTCTCTCTTTCTTTGCGTTGCCATCTCTTGTCTGGCTCGTCTATTCTCCTCATCTCGTCTTTCCTGTAATCTCCTTCTTTGCGCCTCTGCTTGAGCTCTATGTTCCTCCGCAATTCTGGTCCTCTCAGCTGCTCTTTCCGCTGCTTGTCGTTGAATCTCGGCTCCTTGTTCTTCTTTTGAAAGTGTCATAATCCGTAATTGTCTTTCTAGTCTTTCTTGTTGTACCTGTCGCGCTACAGGCGCGTGATGATCAATCAACTCTCTCCTCTCTGCCTCTTCCGCCTGTTCTGATAAGACGCTGTTGCGTTTCTTCCTGGTAGCTTCCCGTGTTTTTTTTGATACCTTCTCCATGTTTCCAACATACTTCAGGTGATTTTTGAATCCCTTAATTGCGTCTCGAAGCTGGCGGCTGTAATGTCGTTGCGTTTCATCTAGTTGACCATCCGTGTATTGCTGGGGGTGATGCAAATGATAAAAAGCCCGGTCTCGTGCCTCTACCTTCTTCAGATACTCGCCATACTTTGCCTGTTCAATTGGCATCAGCACTTGCTCGTACGGTCCGCTGAAATCTCTGGTACGTATTGTCGTCGGTGCACGATTTGGATGCCTATCAAATGATTCAAACTCTAATCGGCCCAATGGCTGTCTCAATATTTCATATCTTCGCATTTCTCTAGGGTGATCCTTGAATTCTCCAGAATCATGTCCAGGTTTCGACCATCCTTTTCTCAGTGCTCCAATGAATCCTGTTCCTGTCTCTCGGTGTCTCAGGAATTTGACAGCGTTCATTAAATCCGGGTTACTTCTTGCATCCGGTTCCATCGACTCTGATAAGACACTGCTGCGCTCTGAGAAGACGCTGTTGCGCTCGACAGGCGCTGGATTGTCCACCCTGTAAGGATCTCTCACTCCACTTCTTTTTGACTGTGTGTATTCTGCTGACATTGCCCTTATCAACTCATCGTGTGCTTCTCCCTCCATTCTTTCTCTCGCTAACTCCTCCGCTGTTAACTCGGGTGCATCGTATAGCGTTTTCATGTCCTGTCTTGCTTCAAATTCTGCGTCATTTCGTGCATGATATCGTTGGTATGCCTGTCGTCTGCGTACTTCGCCTTGGATCCATGCGTGCTTCTTCCACAATGGATCTCTCCTGACATTGGGATTTTCTTGCAGGTCTCTGGAATTCTGTTCTACCCATCTTTCCCTTGCTCCTTCAAGTAATGTTCCCAGTAGATTTGGTTCTTTTTTTGTTTTCGGTTGGCGTGCTGTTTTCACCGCGCGCTTCAAGATATTCGCAGCAAGACTCTTTGTGTCTCGTGTTTTTGTTGTAGTCGTCTTTTGGATCGCGCCTGTGCGAGTTGCCTGTTTCTTTTTTGTGTCTTTGTCTTTCTCTAGAGGTCTCTTTCTTGGCGGTATTCCTTGTATCGAAGATCCTTTCATCGAAGATCCTTTCATCGAAGATCCTCCAATCGCCTTCGGCGGTATTTTTTTTTTAGTTTAGTGTTTCCTGTTGTTTCACCTTTGTGTTTCTGGTTATGTCCTCTTTGTGTTACAAACGATAGAAAAAAAAGACTTTTTCTGATTTCTGTTGGTTTATTGGTAATGTTCTTGTGTCTGCTTTTTTTTTGATTTTCCTCCTTTTATGAAAAGGTTTTTCGTGCTTTTTTTTGTTACACTTTTTCCTGTAGTTTCATCTTTTGATTACACTCTTTTCTTGCTTTCATATCACAATCATACAAAAAAGGTGTGAAAACTAAACAAAAGGATACAAAAAAATCAAAAGCGGTAAAATCAAACCAAAAGTGTGGAAATCGAATCAAAAGCAGTAAAATAGGGTTTTGTTTATTTGCGGAGAGTTTGGCGAGAGCTAGGAGGTTGCCGTCGTCGCTCTTCTTCCAATCTTTGTCTTTCTTCTTCTTCCTCCTCCTCGTCTATTTCTCCTCTCCTTCTTCTTCCTCTTGCTGAATTTCTTGATCTGGCTGTCTGTGCTTCTGGGGTGCTTGGTACTGTCTGTCCTCTTGCTGCTGCTCTTAGTGCCTCTATGCGCTGGGAATACTGCTTTGAGGTTTCCCTGTGGCGTCGCATCAAATTCAGATCAGTAGTTGGTGTAACTGGAGCTGTTAACGGTCTTCTTCCTGAAGGTTCTACTGCTTCCCTGGCCCTTTCTTGTCTTCTTGCCTCTGCTGCCCTCACATTTGCAGCGATCCTATCCTCATGCTTTCTTTCTGCATATTCCAAAGACCTCCTATGGCTTTCTGTCGCTCTTTCCGCTTTTTGTCTCTTCAAAAATGCGTTGCGTTCTTCCCTCGACATTCGCATGACTCCTAATTGGTTCTTCAGATTGGCCTGCATTCTTGCATGTTCATTTGGTTCCGCCCATTCAATACTTCTTCGTGCTGCATTTTCCATTTGCTGTAACGCTATCAGCTCTTGTTGAATCGTCCTTCTCATGCGTGCTCGATGAGCGACATGTCGATCTAACCCTTCCTCTGTTTTTTTCAATGATTCATGACGTCGGATGGTTTGATCATCCTGATCCAGACCATTCTCTAGGATCTCTGCTTCTGTGTAGCCATTAGCCATCAAATACCGCCTTCGTTCCTGTATGTGATCTTGTAGTTTCTTCTTGTCCGAATTCACTACATGCCGAAGGGTAGGTGCACGCCAAGCATCCGCCATGTATTTGTTAGCTTCCTGTATTGTCGATCCAGGAATCGCGGGATTTATATTGCTGACTTTGCCGATGTGCC
>JAIYDG010000210.1 GCA_027487625.1 Bacteroidota bacterium | reverse complement strand
TCCTGATGAACATTCTCCTTCCCAAGTATCGTGTATATATAAATCGAAAGTTACTCGAGCCGAATCATGATTTGGCAATGATGTAGCTAAATAAACCAATGAATCATTATAAAAGGGACCTAAAACATTTGTTGAATTAAAATTGAATGAAATTTGTTGGTTCCATCCTGAAAATGGAGAGCTTTCAAAATTTTGTCCATATTGATTTTGATACGCTAATGGAGCGACTGGACCTCTCAAAGTTACACTTGAGCCAAAACATAATGTAGTATCTTCATTTTTTATTGTTGTATTGGCAACACTTATATAAACACTATCAAATCCCGAACAATTTCCTGGTGCAATTGCCGATAAATAATACCAACCCGGATTGCTTGAACTATTTATTATTAATGATGAGTTATTACTTCCTGTGCTCCAAGAATAACTGCTTAAACCGGTCATTACGTTTAACATAATTTCATCAGCATCACAAACTTTTACACTATCTAAACCGATTAAATCGCTTAAATCCCAAATATTCACATTCACTTCATCTGTACAAGTTTTTCCAAATTGTTGAACAAACAACATAATTGATTGTGATGTATTTGGTGATATGGTAATGGTCGGAATGGTATCTCCCGTGCTCCATGTATATCCTATATTACTTTCTTCATCAAATTCAACCAAACCAAATATACTTTGAAAGCAAGGGTCAGGATTGTTTAAATTATTATTTACAATGTTTTCCCATTTATATCCATCAGAACAAGAACTTCCTCTCATAAATACATAGTTTTCACCACTTGTTGTTGATGGTGATGCTGCAACTGTTGACCAATTTGTATAAGTGAAATTATCGCAATTCGACCAACGAAAACTTTGATTGTCTGCCGGACGATAAAGTCCTAACCATAAATTTGTGTTAGCTAAAGCCCCGCTCGATTTAATGAAATTCATTTCCGAACTATCATTAATTGTTGCGAGGTATCCACCTGTGCTTTGTGCCAGTTGTGCCGCTGCTAACCATGTTCCTGCAGTGGTAATTTTATAATAGTGATGACCATTATATGAACCGATATAAAGAAAATTACTTCCTAAACTTTGTCCATTAATCTGATGACGAGCAGGAGTACCAAATGGCCCGCAGTCGAATCTTGGAAATGCATTCAACTGAATTGTTGATCCTTCACAAATAGTTGTATCTGTTTCTAGAATATTTGCGCTACCAAATTGAACATAAACAGAATCACTGCTGGATCCAGTAAAATCAGTTACCGTACATTTCACCCAGCCATTTTTTGTAACCCGAGTAAAAAACAGTGTATCACCTGTGCTCCATAAATATTGTGGATAGGTCATAGGTGCTACAATATTGGTAAAGGAATTGTTGCATACCAGAATGGAATCTGCACCTAAATCCAATGTTGTAATTGCCTTAACTTCTGAACTTAAAAGTGAAAAAAGTGGAAGTAAAAAAGCGAGTATTATTTTTTTCATGCGTAATTATTTATCAACTTGACTTGCAGTTTATTAGACGCTACTAATTTAAACTATTATTCTTTCAATAATTCTTAGTTTTTGCCCATTTTGTTGTGGAAACTCCTTTTTTTCTTATTTGCTGATAGTCTGAGAGTTTTATTCAATTTAAGACTTTTTATTCCTTATTGTTTCTTAATTTTTTATGTAAAATCAAATTATCTATACGTGCACATTAATCTCGTTTTTTCATGTTTAATTGCAGTATTAAAAAAAAATGGATAATTCAATTCAGAAATTAATAGATAATTCAAGGAAGGAATTGCTTGATTTTAGCATGAGAAATCCTTTGTTGAACTATAGATTGCCAAAATCAAAAGGTCTTAGTTTGATTTGTAATCAACCGGATTTGGTTTTTAATATTTTAGTTAATGAAAAACGCTCCATTGGTTTTAAACAAAAAAGTGCAACAAACCTTCAAACTGAAATTCCTGTTCTTCCTGAAAATTTGGAAGTCAAAACAAGCAGGAGTGCTCAATATAAATTTGAAACTATAGAATCAGAATTAAATCTTCATAAGCGTTTACTTTCAACTTATAATACTGCTCAATCAATAATAGAAGAACAAGGAGTTAATATTCTTTTTATATCTTTTGGAATGTTAAGTTGGCTCGAAGATGAATCGAGTCAGGAATTTAGAAATGCTCCTTTAATTTTGATTCCGGTTAAAATAGAAAGAAAAGATGCAAAAGACCAATTTCAGGTTTCTTATTCTGAAGCTGATTATGGGGTCAATATTTCATTGAAAGCAAAATTAAAATCTGATTTTGGAATTGAATTACCTGAATTTGATGATGAAATTAATTTACCATTCGTAAACTATTTTAATGAGATAAATAAACTTATTCAGCACAAGGAACGCTGGAGATTGGAGGCTTATAAAACGGAACTTGGTTTCTTCTCATTCGGTAAGTTTTTAATTTATAATGATTTAGATTCATCGCTTTGGCCGGATGAAAAAAAACCTTTCAATCATGATGTAATTAAAGGATTATTTGGAGAAGGATTTAATCTTTCAGCTTTCCCTTCCGATGATACTTTTATCGATAAACATCCCAAAGTTGATGAACTTTTTCAGGTGGTTGATGCTGATAGTAGTCAGGTTCTAAATTTATTGGAAGTTCACTCAGGAAAACATCTCGTAATTCAGGGTCCTCCGGGCACAGGTAAATCACAAACGATTACCAACATCATTGGAAATGCAATTGGTCAAGGAAAGAAGGTTTTGTTTGTTGCCGAAAAAATGGCGGCATTAGAAGTTGTTAAAAGGAGAATGGATATGTGTGGTCTTGGGGAAGCTTGCCTTGAACTACACAGTCATAAAGCCAATAAAAAAGATTTGTTATCAGAACTTAAACGGGTTTTGGAAATTGGGAAACCTAAAACTTCTCATTTGGAAGCAGAACTCTCTTTATTAAACAAAAGAAAGGATGAACTCAACGCTTATAGTGATGCCGTAAATTCCGAAGTTGCGGGAAGTCGTTTGAGTTTTCATCAAATTATAGGAATGCTTCTTTCAATAAAAGAATCAACCAAAAATATAAAATTACCTGAATTGCCTCATGCTGAATTAGCAAAATTAGATGCTGATTTATATAGAGAGGCTGCCGATTTGGTTGATGGGATTGAAAGCAAACTAAAGGAAATTGGATCCCCTAAAAATTTAACATTTTATGGTTCCACTCATAAATCTGTTCTTCCAAAACAAATCATACAAATTAAAGAAGCTTCAGAATTATTGTTTGAATCATTTAATCAATTAATAAGTAAACAGAATTCAATTTTTGAGTTTTATAATTTAACTAAACCAGAGATTTTTAAGGATGCTTTACACCTATGTAAAATTCTAGATTTTATAAAGGATTCACCAGATTTATCTGAGTTAAATATCAGTAATAAAAAATGGTTGAATGAAAATCAAAATTTAGTGGAGTTAATTGAGGCAGGTTTAAAGTTTGAATCATTTACTAAAACTGTTTTAGTTAGGTTCAAGGAGGAAGTTTTAACTCAAGATTGGACAGAGGTAAAACAAATTTATGAAGCACATGGTAAAAAGTGGTACAAGTTTTTAATCAGTGATTTTAGAAATGCTAAGAAACTATTTTTATCTTATTCTAAAACCATTCAAAAGCCTGAACATGCTGAGATTCCGAGTATAATTGATGAAATAATTTTAGCACAAAAGAACAATCAAATCATTAAAAATTTTGATTCTTTAGCAACTGAATTATTTCAGGCAAAATGGAAATCAAATTCAAGGAGTTTTAAAGAATTAAAATTGCTCAATCAAGCAATGTTTAATTTGTATCAACTCAATTTTCAAACGGATGTTTTTAAAGTTCTTCATTCAGATAAGTCAATTGCTGCTCAATTAAAAACTGAATTTGATCAACTAAATTTTGAGTTTAATCAAGCCCTTGAAAATTGGAAAAATGTGACTGCATTTGATGAAGCAATTAAAGGTTTGATTGGTGAAAAGAAAACCGCGGATATCGAATTATGGTTTAATAGTCTTGCTCCTGCATCTCAAGAAATTTCTTTGGTTTGTGGCTGGAATATAACTTTGGATTTAATTGAGGAAAGGAATTTAAATTATATTATTTCAATTTGTTTGGATTGGGATTTGGCATCAGAATATTTAAGGATAAGTTTCAAAAATGCTTGGTTGGAAACCATGTTCGAAAAGGCTTTAAATTCAAATGATATATTAAAGCGATTTGATAGAAACCGACATGAAGAATTAATTTCAAAGTTTAAAGAAGAAGATAAGTTAAATTTTCAACTGAATAGAGCCAAAGCTTCTTTAACTCATTTTAATGCCTTACCTAATGTAATGGCTGGTGGACAAATGATGGTTTTAAGAACCGAGATGAACAAAAAAATCCGACATCTGCCGCTTCGAAAATTAATTGAACAAGCTGGTTTAGCTATACAGGATATTAAGCCTGTTTTTATGATGAGTCCGATGTCGATTGCTACTTATATACCTCCTGGATTATTAAATTTTGATTTGGTTATTTTTGATGAAGCTTCACAAGTTAAACCGGTTGAAGCACTTGGTGCAATTTTAAGAGGGAAGCAGTTAGTTGTTGTTGGTGATTCAAAACAATTACCTCCAACAAATTTCTTTGAAACTATTTCAGAAGATATTGATGAAGAAGAAAGTTTAACTCAAGATATTGAGAGTATTTTAGGTTTAGCAGATGCCAAAGGAATTGGTGGCGGAATGCTCAGGTGGCATTATAGAAGTAAACATGAATCATTAATAAAGGTATCAAATTTTGAGTTTTATGATAACCGATTAATAGTATTTCCTAGCGCTGCAAATCATGAAAAATTAGGTTTAAAACTACGTCATCATCCGGATACATTTTATGATAGAGGTCAAACTCGCAGTAATAAAATGGAAGCTGCAATTGTAATTGAAGCTATATTAACTCATATTAGAAATTTCCCTAAACTAAGTTTGGGCATTGTATCCTTTAGTAATGCACAAAAAGAGGTGCTTGAGAATCTCTTTGAACAGGCAAGAAAAGATTACCTTGAACTTGAAACTTATATTCAATCACATATTGATGAACCTTTATTCATCAAGAATTTAGAAAATGTTCAGGGAGATGAAAGAGATGTAATTTTTATTTCAATTGGTTACGGCAAAACCAAGGAAGGTTATTTAGCCATGAGTTTCGGTCCATTAAACGGAGTAGGAGGGGAAAGAAGATTAAATGTTTTGATTACACGTGCTCGTCAATGTTGTGAGGTTTTTACGAATATAAAAGCAGAAGATATTGATGTTACTAAAACTCAATCATTGGGAGTAAAAGCGCTGAAGAATTTTCTTTTTTATGCTGAAAATGGCAATTTAAATATGTCAAAAGAAACTGGTCGTGAAGCTGATAGTTTTTTTGAAATTCATGTTGCTGAACAATTAAGGTCACTTGGATATGATATTGCACATCAAGTTGGTGCAAATGGATTTTTTATTGATTTGGCTGTAAGAGATAAAAATGGAAATTATATTTTGGGTATTGAATGTGATGGAAGAATGTATCATTCTGCAAGGTCAGCAAGAGATAGAGATAGATTAAGACAACAGGTTTTAGAAGGAATGGGTTGGACAATCCATAGAATCTGGAGTACCGATTGGTTTGCAAATGCAGATCGTGAAACTAAAAGAACCGTTGAGGCTATTGAAAAGGCAATGCTTGATAGAAATAAACCTCAGGCAGCATTAGAAAGTAAAAGTAAGGAGCCTTTGATTATAAGGGAAGCTGTAAAAAATGAAAAACATTTAATAAAACAATACGAGCAGGCGATTTTGGATATTCATACAAATGGTAAGGAGATTCATCAATTGCCACTTGCCACAGTTGCAGAATGGTTGCTCAAAGTTGTTGAGATTGAAGCTCCGGTTCACATAGAAGAAGCAGGAAGACGTATCATTGAGGCTCTTGGTGTAACACGTTTAGGAAGCAGAATCAGAACCCATATAGATGAAGCAGCAATATTTGCTCATAGAAACAATATGTTCATTAAAAATGGAGATTTTCTATTTCATTTCGATAAGCGTGAAATTCAGGTTAGAGATCGTTCTGCATTAGCTGCAAATTCAAGAAAAACGGATTATATTTCTCAAGAAGAAGTTTCGAAAGCTTTTATGAAAGTTGTTTCAGAAGCTTATCAAATACAAGATGATGAAGCAATTGTTTTAGCAGCGAATATGCTTGGATTTACTAGACTTACTGAGGATTTAAAATCAGAGTTTTTAGTTTTTTTCCAAAATTGGAAAGCATCAAAATCAGATTGATAATAAATTTAATCTGTTAAAACATTACAACTAAAAAAGCGCCTGTTATTAAACCTCCTAAAAATCCAATTCCTGCATATTTTAACTTCATTTTCCATAAGCTGTTATTGAATTTTTCAATTTTTTGCATACCTGAAACAATGAAACTATCAGCTTTTTCTAACTGAATTTTTGCATTTAAGGTATTGTTTTTAATAACTAACATGTTTGAATCTGTAGCTAGAATATGGTTTTCAGTATTTTGTCTAAATTGAGAATAGGATTGCTGAAGTACATCATAAGCTCTTGATTTTTCTTCATACAAATTTTTAAAAATTAAACTTGCAGAATCTGTTTTAAGAATCAAATCATTACTCGTATTGTATAAACGTGAATAAGCATTTTGCATGTTTGCATAAGTTGGCGGATTGTACAACCGTATGCTATCACAATTAAAAACTACAGTATCACCTTTATAAGCATAGTAGTTTTTAATATTTGTACAATCTTTATAATATTTTTTAGAGCCGGTTTGTGCTTTAACAAGAATTGTAATCCCAACAAAAAAAAGAATAAGTAGTAATTTGAGTTTCATAGTTAATTTATTTCGTTTCCATTTCACCATTTTCAGGTTCAGGTAATTTATCATTGAATTTTGCTAAATCACTTTTTAAATGTGTGATGCTTTTTTCTAATTTATTCAAAGATTGTAAGTATTTAGATTCTCTACTTTTGCTTATTGCATCAGATGCTTTTACAATACTATCAACTGCATGGATATAGTTTTTGAAATCGGCATTTCTATCTAATACAGTTTGTGTATTTGATAAAATGCTATCTAAATTTTGTTGAGTTTTTGCGATTTCTTCCCTTGCGTTTTTTAAATCTTTTATTGCAGAATTTAGCTCAGCACTTGGTCCCCTAAAAGCGGAATATACAGTTAAACCCAATATAGCAATAATTGCACTTATAACTAAATATGATTGGTATTTGGTAAGCATTTTATAAAATTAAAAAGATTATCCAAAAAAGCAATAGTGTTCATCTTGTGCCACTGTGTCTATGAATTCATCAAAACTATCTACTATTGGTTTTGCTGTGTATGGGTCCCATCTTTCGATTGCTCTCCACCAAAATATTTTCCATTTTTTGCTCTTTTGGACATAGGTTGTTTTGGCTATTGGAGTTTCAATTATTTTATTTTTATCATCGATAAATGGGCTTTTTGATAGAATTATTATGCTTTGATTTTCTATCTTATAGAAATAATCCAATTTACTTCTGATTTCTTCTTCCGGTCTAATTGCTTCTATAAAATTTTCAAGGCTTAGAATCACTTCTGAGCTTATACTGATATCTAATGGCATAATTTACAAACTAATTTTATTTCAAATTAGTTGTTTTATTTTCTCATTAACCAATTTTAGTTTGATTTTTCAATTTAAAATAATCTGATACCTGCACGCCATCCAAACCAACCCAAAACATGAACACCTTTGTTGTTCTCGTTATTTATCCATGTTTTTTTTGGCACTAAACTTTTTAAGGCTTCATATTGCAGTGAATTATCATTCAATACAAATAAATTCATTGTTGGTCCAATAAAAATACCTAAGCTGCTTGCTGGCCTTAGTTCTAAAGCAATGTTTAATTTGTTCAGTAATGAAACATGAGTATTCCAATCTATATTGTTTATCTGATAAGTTGATATGCCTGTTTCAAAATTGAATTTATTACTCAATTTAAAGCTGCTACTGATACCATAACCAACATACCATTTTTGTTGTTGCGTATTAAAGTTTTCGAATCCGGCTATTAGTTCATTGGTAAATTTCTTTACACCTGTTCTTAGCCTGATTTCATTCATTTGGTTTTCATTTCTTGAATATTCTATTTGATGAATTCCATTTCTAACAAAACTTAAAACACCAATTGGAATACCATATGAATCTTTACAGAAGTTAAATGGTGCAATCTGAATGCCATCATTTTCTTTGCATATGTTCGCTAATCCTGCAATTTGAATTCCTTTGTTAACGCTTTTATTTACATTAAATAAACCGGCTAAATCAGTTGATCTAAAATTTGTTTCACCATTATTAAATAATCCGGCTGCTCTAAAATGTCCATTATAAATTTTAGTAGTATTAAACAATCCTGCTAAACATATTGCACTATTGCTATCTTTAGTAACATTAAATAATCCTGCTGTTAAAATTTTTCCATTAGAACTTTCATTGATATTGAATAATCCTGCAAAGTCATTTGACTGACTTATTTTTCTTGAAAAATTAAATAACCCTGCCACTCTTAATTTACCTTGGTATTCCTCACTTACATTAAATAAACCGGCAAATTCAGGTCCATTAGTATGTATTTTGTTCAAATTAAAAATTCCAGCAAATTGAGAACCTTCTGTTTGTTTTAAATTGATATTATTAATCCCAGCAAATTGCATTCCTTTAACTGAATCAAAGTTCAAATTAATTATACCGGCAAATTGTAAACCATTAGTTATACCTCTGTTTGTATTGTTTATTCCTGCAATCTGAACACCATTTACATTTCCATTAACCAAATTGCTAATTCCACTAATTTGAAGTCCTTTTACATTCCCATTTACTAAGTTTAATACCGAACCAATTTCTAATTCATTTACACCTTTAGAAACACCTCCAATAATATTGAATGAAAAATCATTAACCACATTTGCAGAAAGTGCCCCATTGGTGCCGATAAAGGGTAAAAAGCTAACCTGGCTTTTTCTAAATAGTGTATCTTTAATATTGATAGAGTGAATCAATGATTTTGTTTCTAACCAGATTTCTTTTCCAAGTTCTTTTACCTCTAATAAGGCTCTGTTTAGCCTTGCAGAATCTGAATTGTATAAAGCTGAATCAGTAGGATTAATTGATAAATTTTGTAATTCATCAATCATATTTAGTTTTATAATTGTGTCCTGATAGGATATTTTATTTACTGTAATTTCTGGTGTTTTGTTTCCAGGTATTTCAATTTCATAATAGCCATAATCATTACTTGTTGTTGATGCCAATGTTTGTTTGTCGTAAACAGACGCTCTTGCTATTTTTCTTCCGTTTTGTGAATCACTTACATAACCTTTAATGATTATTTTATCAGCTTTAGCCGCTTTTGCTTTTTGAAGAATGATATAATTTCCTTTTTGTTTAAAATCAATTTCCTTTTTGAAAATTACCATTAAACATTCTCTAATAGTTTTATTTTTTACATTTAAAGAAATCTCTTTTGATGTATTAATTAAATTCGATTGAAAGGAGAAATGGAAGCCTCCTGCTTGTTCGAGTTTTTCTAAAACCTTTCCGGTTTTTTCATTTGAAATATTCAAACTCACCTCTTTTTCAAGAAAAGGTTTTACAGTTTGGGCGCGACTTATTCCGGAGCATATCAATAATATGCAGATGATTAAATGTTTGATTTTCATTTTAATTATGGTTGATTACATCCAACTCCACTAAGAATAATTTGATTGTTATTCTTTTTCATATCTAAATGAAGGGTTTCGCAAATAACCTGTAAAATGATGTCCGGATTTTCATCAGTAAAACTGGCGGTTATCTCACAATTTTGGATTTGTTTTGAACTAAGAATAATGTTTGTACCATACATTGAATTGACATTTTCAATTGCATCATTCAATGTAGTTCTATTAAATTTAAGAATTTTTGATGCATACGAAGGCCTGATTTTAGTGGAGATTTTTAACTTTTCTATTTTGCCCGTTTCTGCATAATAAGTTGCTTGCTCTCCTGCTAAAAGTTCAATTTTTGTTTTGTTTTGCTCAAGTAAAACTATTCCTTCCTCTACACTAACAGTTACCTCGTTTTGTTTTTCATTTTCACGTACTAAAAATGATGTTCCAATGTCTGTTATTTTTAAGTCTTCAACTTCAACTATAAATGGTTTTTTATCATCATGAACTACTTCAAAAAAAGCTTCACCTTTTAGTTTAATGGTTCTGTTTTCGTTTTTAGAAAAGTCATATTCAATACTTGATTCTTTGTTTAAACTGATTTGACTTCCATCTGGCAGTTTTTCTTTTATTGTTTGATTTTGAGTTGAAACTGCTATTTTGTTTTGGTTTTGTTTGATTTTAACCAACAATAAACTACCAATACCAATAATGATTAAGCTTGCAGCAATGGTTCTGATGAAAGGATTTAATTGGAATCTTTTAGTTTGATTTTTTGAGATTCTGCTCTTCATTTTTATCCAAGCTTCTTCAGTATTAAATTCAGGGATTTCCTTGAATTTATTAAGTGCAATTTTACTTTTTTCAAACTCACTTTTTAAGCTAACATCGGCATCTATTAATTGGTTAAATTGATTTAATTCTTCCAAATTAGCTTCACCACAAATTACTTTTGCAATTAATATGTCTTGTTCTTCTTTGTTCATTATTAATTGATTAGTAGTAAGAGTATAATCAGTTCTAAATAGTCCTTAAGTTTTTCTCTAAGTTCTTTTAAAGCTCTGCCCATGTGTTTTTCTACAGTTTTAACTGAGATGCCTAATTGTTCTGCAATTTCAACATATTTAAGATTTTCGAATCTGCTCATTCCAAATACCAATCGGCATTGGTCTGGAAGTGCTTCAATACTTTCTTTAATTAAAGTATCCAATTCTTTGCTTAAAATTCTTTCTGCAGAAAGATTGGATGAACTTAAATGTTCTCCTGAATAATTAGCTTCATGCTTCAATTTTACTTGAGCATGTTCAATTCTATTGAGGCTGGTATTTCTAACAGCGCCAAACAAATAGGATCGGAGGGAGGAGCTGAGTTGCATAACATCTCGCTTAGCCCAAAGGTTAAAAAAAACTTGTTGTACCATTTCTTCTGCTTCATCTTTATCTCCAACAAAACTGTATGCAAAACGGCAAAGCTCATTATAGTGGAGTTTGAAGAAATGCTCAAACGCCAGCTCGCTGCCATTTTTTATATCAGTCCAGGAGTAAGAATCAGAATGAATGATCATGGTTGAATCCGGCAAACATAAACAATCATTTTATTCTTATTGAGTTAAGACAGGCATGATTTTGTTTACCCCCACTTGCAAAATAAATTATTTTTGGGATAGCAAAAAAAATCCCCATCTACTAGGTAGACAGGGATTTAATAATTTGAGAATTATCTTAGCTACTAAGTGCAGCAGCTCCACCAACGATTTCTGAGATTTCTTTGGTAATAGCAGCCTGACGAGCTCTATTGTATTCTAATTTTAAGCCTTTAATGATATCTCCAGCGTTTTCAGTTGCTTTATCCATTGCAACCATTCGTGCACCATGCTCAGAAGCTTGAGAATCTAATAATGCTTTGTATAATTGAGTTTTAAGGATTCTTGGAATTAATTCTTCCAAAATTTCTTCCTTAGAAGGCTCAAAAATATAATCATTTTTAGATTGAACTGCACCAGTACCTGCTTGCTTTACAATTGGTAAAAATGGTTCAGCAGTTAAAATCTGAGTAGCAGCATTTTTGAATTGGTTGTAAATGATTTCAACCTTATCAAATTTTCCTGTTTTGAATTGTTGAAGGATATATTCACCGATTGCAAAGCTATTTTCAGCATTTAAATGCAAGAAAATATCTTTAAAATCAGTAATCATTTGATAACCTTGTTTACCGTAGAATTCAAAAGCTTTTTTTCCTATTGGAAGAATCGTGATATTTTTACCAGCATATTGCTCTTTAATAAGAGAATTTGCTTGTTTGATAACGTTTGCGTTGAATGAACCACACAAACCTCTATCTGAAGTAATAACTACTAATAAAGTATTTTTTACTTCTTTTTGGTTGAAATATACTTTTAATGAATCGACATCAATGGAATCACTCAAGTTAGACAAAATGCCATTCAATTTTTGAGAATAAGGTCTCATTTGAATGATAGCATTTTGAGCTCTTCTCAACTTTGTAGCAGAAACCAGCTTCATAGCTTTGGTTATCTGTTGAGTTGAGTTAACAGATGCGATTCTGATGCGGACTTCTTTTAAGTTAGCCAAGGTTTCTTAGAATTAAGCGTTATACTTTGCTGAAAGTTCTTTTCCAACACTTTCGATTACTTTGGTAATATCATCATTGAAATTACCTTTTTTCAATTCATTTAAAGTGTCTTTGTGTTTGCTTTCCATATATTGGTGGAATTCAGATTCGAACTCACGTACTTTATTTAAAGGTACGTTTGATAATAAACCTTTAGTTCCTAAATAAATGATAGCAATTTGTTGTTCTACACGTAAAGGAGCAAACTGACCTTGTTTCAAAATTTCTACGTTACGTGCACCTTTTGAAAGTACAGCTTTTGTAGCAGGATCTAAGTCAGAACCAAATTTTGAGAAAGCTTCTAATTCACGGTATTGAGCTTGGTCTAATTTCAAAGTACCAGCAACTTTTTTCATCGATTTGATTTGAGCGTTACCACCCACACGTGATACCGAAATACCTACGTTAATCGCCGGACGAATACCTGAGTTAAACAAGTTTGCTTCTAAGAAAATTTGACCATCAGTAATTGAAATTACATTGGTCGGAATATAAGCAGAAACGTCACCAGCTTGTGTTTCGATAATTGGAAGAGCTGTTAATGAACCACCACCTTTAACCAAGTGTTTAATTGAATCTGGAAGGTCATTCATATCTTTTGCAATCGCATCAGTTGAGTTGATTTTAGCAGCTCTTTCTAATAAACGACTATGCAAAGAGAATACGTCACCAGGATAAGCCTCACGGCCCGGAGGACGACGTAATAACAATGAAACTTCACGATAAGCAACCGCTTGTTTTGATAAATCATCATAGATTACCAAAGCAGGGCGACCTGTATCACGGAAGAATTCACCGATTGCAGCACCAGCCATTGGAGCAAAGAATTGCATTGGAGCTGGATCTGAAGATGTTGCAGCTACGATGATTGTGTAAGGCATTGCACCACGCTCTTCAAGAGTTTTTACAACCTGAGCAATAGTAGATGCTTTTTGTCCACAAGCAACATAAATACAATATACAGGTTGACCTGCTTCGTAGAATTCTTTTTGGTTAATGATAGTATCGATACATACAGCAGTTTTACCTGTCTGACGGTCACCAATAACTAATTCACGTTGACCACGACCAACTGGAATCATTGCATCGATAGCTTTGATACCTGTTTGTAATGGTTCTTTAACCGGTTCACGGAAAATTACACCTGGTGCTTTACGCTCAAGTGGCATTTCATATAAATCACCAGCTATTGGTCCTTTTCCATCAATTGGACGACCTAAAGTATTGATTACGCGACCAGTCATACCTTCACCTACTTTAATAGATGCGATACGGCCAGTACGTTTTACGGTATCACCTTCTTTAATTTCTTCAGAAGAACCTAATAATACAGCTCCAACGTTGTCTTCTTCAAGGTTCAAAACGATCCCTTCAACACCGTTAGCAAATTGAATTAATTCGCCTGATTGTACTTTGGTTAATCCATAGATGCGCGCGATACCATCGCCCACCTGAAGCACTGTACCTACTTCTTCGAGTTCTGCATCAGATTTAAAATTACTGAGCTGCTCGCGAATGATGGCTGATACCTCGTCTGGTCTAATCTCTACCATAATGACATTGTTATTTTGAAATGTACGTATTTAATAATTCCTGTTTTGCTTTCCTGAGTTTTCCAGAAATGCTGGCATCATAAAGTTTATCTTCAATTTGCACAACTAATCCTCCGATCAGGCTCGGGTCAACCTTGCTATCCAAAATAACAGTTTTACCTGTTCCTTTTTCAATAAGGCTTTTTATTTCCTGCGTGTTGGCTTCAGTCAATTCTTGAGCTGTAGTTACTTTCGCAGTAGTAATTTGATTCATTGCATAATATTGGCCAATGAACGCTTGGGCGATATCATACAAATAATACTCCCTCTTTTTCCTGATAATCGTTTCAAAAAACGTTATCGTTAGCGTATCAAAGGAGGCTGAAAATATCTGACTGATGATTTTATTTTTCTTATCCCCATCAATAATAGGGCTTTTCATTAAATTGAAAAGAGAAAGATTTGCATCTAATGCAGATTTAAATGCCTGTATATCACCAAAAACCTTATCAATAGAATTTCTTTCTTTTGATAAGTCAATTAATGACTTTGCATAACGGTTGGATACCCTGGTTTCAGACATCTTAGTTCAATGTAATTGATTTCAGATTTTCGTTTACAAAAGCTTCTTGCTCTGCACGATCATTCATTTTTCTACGTAATACTTTTTCAGCTAAATCAACAGATAACTCAGCAACCTGAGTTTTCAATTCATTCAATGCTTTTAGTTTAGCAGATTCGATTGATTCGTTTGCAGATGCAACAATACGGCGAGCCTCATCGTCTGCCGATTTTTTAGCTGTAGAAATGATTTCTTCTTTCATTTCTTTTGCTTCTTTTAGCATAGCATCTCGCTCTAAACGGGCTTGTTGTAACAATTTTTCATTGTCAGACTTTAAAGCATCCATTTGTTTGCGAGCATCTTCTGCTGCGTTCAGGGCATTGTTAATAGAGTCTTCTCTTTCCCTGATTGAATTAAGGATTGGCTTCCATGCAAATTTGGAAAGGATGAACAATACCAAACTAAAGGTAAGTGTCATCCAAAATATCAATCCTAAACCTGGTTTTACTAATTCCATGTTCTTTTAATTTTATTGTTTTTGATTTAAAGCTGTACTAGTAATCAGAAAGCACGGTATACAATCGTATACCGTGTTTCTTAATCTTATTAGTATTACAGCAATACGATCAAAAGACAAACTACGATACCGAAGAAGGCAGCACCTTCAATCAGAGCAGCAGCTACGATCATGTTTGCACGAATATCTCCTGATACTTCTGGTTGACGAGCGATAGACTCAAGAGCGCTTCCGCCAATACGTCCGATACCCATACCTGCACCGATTGCAGCTAAACCTGCTCCGATACCTGCACCCATTTTAGCAAAACCTGGATCTGCAACTGCTTGTAAGATGATGTTTAATAAAGTCATAATTGTGTTGGTTAATTGATGATTTGTATGTTAATTAATGATGTTCTTCGTGATGATGTTCTTCTACTGCTGAGCCAAAATATAATGACGACAGTAAAGTAAATACATAAGCTTGTAAGAATGCAACTAGCAATTCTAAAAAGCTCATGAATGTTGTAAATGCTACAGATAATATTGAAACTCCGAATCCTAAATATGCATTCATTGCTCCGAAGATAAATATCAAACTGAAGAATCCTAAAATTATAATGTGACCTGCAGTAATGTTCGCAAACAAACGAATCATTAATACAATTGGTTTATTTAACATTCCAATAATTTCAATTGGAACTAGTAATATCCATAATCCTTTAGGAACTCCCGGAGGCATGAATATATGTCCCCAGTAACTTTTATTTCCATTAAATGAGGTAATGAAAAACGTAAATAATGCTAATACCAAAGTTATTGCGATGTTACCAGTTACGTTTGCTCCTCCTGGGAAAAATGGAACCAATCCCAAAATGTTATTGAAGAAAATGAAAAAGAAAATAGTTAATAAATAAGGTAAGAACTTCTCATATTTTGGTCCAATTGATGGTTTTGCAACTTCATCACGAATAAATATGATTAATGATTCAATTAGATTATTTAATCCTTTTGGAGCTTTATTTTTATTAACAGTATAATGTTTGGCTACACCTAACATAATCCATAACAATAAAAATACTGCGATAAACATTGCTGCAACATTTTTAGTGATAGAAAAATCAATAAATGAAGCTTCATGATTTTCTGTACCATCAGCATTTACTGCTACTATTTTACCTTCATGTAATTTGTAACCTTCGTAAACTTCATGACCATGGCCAAATCTGCTTGAAGAAAATATTTTTAAACCTGAATCATCTTTGATTATTACAGGAAGTGGAATTGAGATATGCGATTCTCCAATTGTTGCAATATGCCAATCGTGCGCATCGGCAATATGTTCCATAATTAATTTACCTGCATCAACTTTTCCTTCTTCATGCGCTGCACCATCGTGATTCGCTTCTGCATGAGTTGCATCGGCATGGGCACTTGCTTCCTGATTATGGTCAGCGTGAGCGTCATGGTTAGCCTCAACGCCTTGAATTTGAGTGGAGTCTGCGTGTCCTTCGTGTCCGTAAACATTTAGACTTGCGTAACCTACATACAAAATAACCAAAAAAGTTGGTATTAAGTATCTGAAAATCTTTTTATTGGAGAGCTGCATCAATTGACTTATTTGTTTAAATCGGGGCGCAAGTTAACCACAAGGAAATAAATTTCAAAAGCAGTGTAAAAGAAATACAATAAAAGATAGCTAATTATGAAGCTTAATTCTTTGTTTGGAATGAAGAATAGGTAGATTAGTAAAGGGCTAAGGCTGAAAATAAATCTTATTCCAATTGATGAATAAATTCTTGTAATAAATGTTTTATTGTCCTTTTTTAAGCCCGATTTTGAGATAAAATAGATTGCAATGCTCAAAAAATAGAAGTAGAAAAGTGCAACCCAAACTAAATTATTGAGTACAATTTTATCTTGAACTCCTTTAAAAATTAAAATGACACCTGCTAATAATAAAGTAAGCGCATTGATAGATTTGCTGAATCTGTCTTTAAACATTTTGCAAACCTAAGCCATTACTTTAATAATTCTCTAATTGATAAATAAACAGCTGAAAAAACTGAAAATAAAACACCAATTAATGTGAAATATGGAAATGAATTCTCCATATATTTGTCGAGGTATTTGCCTCCTAAACTGATACTTGCAATTATGGCTATCATGTTGAATGCTAGTCCACTATATTTTAGAATTGAATTAGGCTCCGGTTTTTTCGCTGGCTTTTTCTCCATCTTGTAAACCTTTTTCTTCAACTGGTTTTGTTGATTTTGGTTTTGAATATTCCGAAGAGTAACCTGCAGGTTTCATTTCGCTTTTTCCATTAAAACTTGCACCTGCTTCAATTATTAATTTACTACAACTAATATCACCACTAATTTGTGCACTTGCTTTAATTGCTAACAACTCACTTATTTGAATATTTCCGGTAACATTTCCGAAAATATCACAATTTAGTGCATTTACATTTCCGGTAATTTGAGAAGATGGCCCTAAAACTAATTTAGCTTTAACAGTAACATTTCCTTTCACAGTTCCATCAATTCTAATATCTCCTTCTGAGTTTAAATCTCCATGAATGGTTGTACCTGCATTAAGGATATTAATCTCCTGAGGATTGAATGTAGTGTTTTTATTAGAGTTAAAAATAGCCATGTTTTAATTTTAAAAAGTTAATAATTCCTCCGGGTTTAAGGCTTTTCCGTTTTCCCAAAGTTCTAAATGTAAATGTGTGCCTGTGGTATACTCACCAGTATTTCCAACAATTGCCACAACTTCACCTGTTCCTACAAACATACCAACTTTTTTTAATAATGCCGAATTGTGCTTGTAAATACTAATCAGGTTGTTAGTGTGTTGAATTACAATGGTTTTGCCTGCTTCCGGTGTCCAATCAGCGAAAATTACAGTTCCTTCCTGTACAGCTTTGATGGGTGCTTCAGGAATGGAGGCGATATCAATTGCAAAATGATTCTCTCCGGGATTAAATGGTTTACTTATAAGTCCTTTTGTTGGCGTCATTAAAAATAAATTTTTGTAATCAGCAGTTATTTCAGGCTTTGAATCTGATTTTTTGCTGCTTGAATTTTTTTCAAACTCATTTCTAAATGCTAATTCTTTTTCCCCTGTGTTTGATTTAGTGATTTTGGAACTTGCTTTTTTAGGGCTAGATATGCTGTCAGTCAATCCATTACCGCCATTCATGATGTCTAAAAGGTTTTTGTAATAAGTTTCTTTGGCTTTTAAACTTTCTTCTAAAGAATCAGCTTTAAACAATAATTGTTGAATATTCCGTTTGGTTTGGGTATCGGTATATCCGGGAACATATTCTTTTAATGGCGTAAAAAAAATCAACAAAATAATGAGGATTGTCAATGAAACTAAAGATGAGCTAAAACCCACGAAAACATTCATGGGAGTAAGCTTAAATGAAAAATTTTCTTCAAAAGTTTCATCATTTATGAGTATCAAACGATACTTATACCTTAATTTGTGAATCAGTTTTTTTTTCTGCTGCTCCATGTCTTTCCTTAATATTGTAAAGATTGGTTAAAATTGTACATTATATAACTCAAAGGTATTAAATCAGACGCTCCCTTGTATCAACAAAATAGAATAACATACGCAATACTTGGTTTTAGCTTGTTTTTAGTGGCATGTAGCCCTACTAAAGATAAATGGATGAACCGTAAATGGCATACTTTAACAGGTCATTATAATATTTATTTTAATGGCCAGCAGAAAGTACTAGATGCTGAAATTCAGCTTGAAGCAAGTCATGTAAATAATTTCAATCAGGTTTTGGATGTTTTTCCATTGGGGACTCCTGAGGCAGCAAAAGGTGCAGCAAATATTTTAGATGAAGCTTCAAAAAAGTTTTCAGGAACCATTCAGCTGCACCAAATCGGAAGTTATACTGATGATGCTTATTTTGGAATAGCTCAGTGTCACTTTTATAAAAGGGATTATTTTGCTGCAATTGAAGCTTTTCAATATGTAGGTAACAAATATAAAAAAGGTGATTACCGAAATCTATGCAATAGTTGGATAGCCAGATGTTATGTTGGATTAGAAAAACTAGGTGAGGCAGAAGCAGTAATTAGCTCCATGTTAACTGAGAAAAATTACACTAAAAAGGAGATATCACATATTTTTACTACTGCTGCTGATATAAATATCAAACTAGGTAAATATTCATCTGCAATTGAAAATTTAAAAATGGCACTAACAGGCTCCTTAAATAAGGAGCAAAAAATCAGGTACCATTATATATTAGGTCAATTGTGCATGGAGGCCGACAAAAAACCTGAAGCCATTGCTCATTTTGATAAAGTTTTAAAGCTAATTCCAGCTTATGACTTCGCATTTAATGCCAATATCAACCTTACCAAAGTTTATGATTTAAGCAATAAGAAAAATGTAGCTAAGGTTCGACGGAATTTGAAAAGAATGGCTAATGATGACAAAAATGAAGATTATCTAGACCAAATTTATTTTGAATTAGGAAAACTGGAATGGTCACAAAAAAATGAATTAGCTGCCATTAAAGATTTTAAACTTTCGGTTGCAAAAAGTACCAAGAATAGAGCTCAAAAAGCAAAATCATACAAGGAATTAGCAGTCATCTTTTTTGATAAAAAGGATTATGTAAACGCTCAGGCTTATTATGATTCAACAGTGCAGACATTGGATCCTAAAGAGAAAGATTATGAGCAATTGAAGAATACTCAACTTGTTTTAAAAGATTTGGTTAGTAATTTAAACGCCTATGAAACAGAAGATTCATTGCAGGCTTTAAGCAGATTGAGTAAAGACGCTCTTGAAAAAAAGGTTAGTGCCTGGATGTCTGCAGAAAAGTTAAGACAAGAACAAGAGGCTAAGCAAAAGAAAAAAAATGACCAGATTGCAGCCAGCATGCAAAACAATGCAAGTAACCAAATCAATAGCGGTCCGGCACCATTACCTGGAGCAGGTAGTGCTTCTTGGTATTTCTATAATAGCACCTTAATGGTTCAAGGCGCATCTGAGTTTTTTAGCGCAAGAAAATGGGGTAAGAGAACAAATGAGGATTTTTGGCGGATAGCATCAAAAGAAAAAACAAAATCAAATGATGAAGATGCAGAAAAGCAAAATACTCCTGCTGATACATTAAATAAAAAGGATACAGATGAAAAACAAACCAAGACTATCGCGGAAGTAGTTGAAAACAAAACTTTTGGTGATGCTACAAAAGATGCATGGGTTAAAAATGTTCCTTTTACAAAAGAGAAATTAGAAAGTTCAAATAATAGAATTATGGAATCTCTAAACAATTTAGGGAGCATCTATTATGAAAAACTAAAAAATAATATTGAAGCGATTAAGTATTTAAATGAGCTTGAAAAACGATTTCCTTTAAACGAATATGAACCTAAAGCTTATTATTATTTGCATAAGTCATATGTTAATTTGGAACAAAAAGGAAAGGCTGAAGATTTTAAAAATTTGTTGATTAAAGAATATCCTGAACATCCTTATACAATGTTTTTGCAAAAGAAGGTTCTTAAAAATACTGAATCGGAAAGCAATAAAGAATTAAATAAGGAGTATGAAAAAATGCTCGATTTGTATAAAGCCGGATCTTATGCTGAAGCAATGGTATTAAAAGAGCAACTTGATAAAAAATTTCCGGGAAATAATCTTAAACCCAAATATGAATATTTAAACGCACTTTGTATAGGGAAGTTAAATGGAAAAGAACAATTGAAAAGTTCTATGACAACGATTTTATCAGCTTATCCAAATACAGAAGTAGGGGAGTCGGCCAAGGCAATTTTAGCAGCCATGAACAAGGAAGAAAAGAAAGCTGCAATAGTTGGCTCAGGAGATTCATCCAATCAGGTAGAATTTGATTTAGAAACCGAAACTCCCTTTTATTATGTATTTGCAGTTAAGAATGAAAAAGCAGATTTAACAGATTACTTGAGTTTATTTGGAAATCATAATGAAGCTTATAACTCAAATGATAATTTAAGAGTTAATTCAATGATGAGTAATGAGGGTTATCAATTAATATTAATTAGAGAATTTAAAAATTTAGCAGCAGCCAATTTGTATTTGGAAACACTAAGTGCAATTAAATTTGCTGATACAAAACTCATGTGTAAAGAACCTTATTTGCAAACTGTTATTTCAATTAAAAATTTCAGGAATGCATTGAAAGATAAAAAGTTAGAATCTTATTCGAAGTTTTATCCAAAGTTAGCAGCAAGTTTGAACAAAAAGAAAAACTAAAAATCAGTAATGAAAAGCGGAGTTAAAGAATTGTTATTTAAAAATCCTTATTGGAAATGGGTTAAATGGATTTGGATTTTTTCATTTTTGGGAGCTTTATTATTTGTTGGATTAATAGCGGCTATTGGAAAGGGTTGGTTTGGAGAACTTCCACCAATTGAAGAATTGGAAAATCCCAAGACCTATTTAGCAAGTGAAATTTATGCTGAAGATGGAAGTCAGTTAGGAAAATACTATTTGCAAAACAGAAGTAATGCAAACTTCGAGGATTTGAGTCCAAACTTAATTAACGCATTGGTTTCAACTGAAGACATCCGATTTTACGACCACGCAGGAATTGACAATAATCGTTTGTTTACCATTATTGCTTATAATTTAATCGGAAAGCGCCAGGGAGGAAGTACAATTACTCAGCAATTGGCCAAGAATTTATTCCCAAGAAAAAGATTTAAAAGCTTAAAAGATAAAGTTGTTACTAAGTTACAAGAATGGATTACAGCAATCAGAATTGAACAGAGATATACTAAAGAAGAAATTCTAACCATGTATTTTAATACTGTTGAATTTGGCGGGAATTCATTTGGAATTCGTTCTGCTTCGAAAACATTTTTCGGGAAATCTCCTAAAACCTTAACAGCAAGTGAAGCTGCATTATTGGTAGGAATGTTAAAAGCAATTACTAGGTTTAATCCTGTTTTAAATCCTGCAAATGCTTTGTCCAGAAGGAATACAGTTTTAAATCAAATGGCAAAAAATGATGCCATAACTGAAGCTGAATGCGCAAAATTAAAAGCACAACCTATTGAGTTAAATTATCAAGAAGAAGACCATAATGAAGGACTTGCAACGTATTTCAGAGAAACATTAAGAATTGAACTTTTGGAGTGGTGCGAAGAAAATGGTTATAATTTATATAAAGATGGATTGAAAATTTATACAACTATTAATCCTACAATGCAAAAACAAGCAGAGGAAGTTGTTGCAGAGCAAATGAAAGACCAACAAAAGAAATTTTATGCGCATTGGAAGGGAAGGGAGCCTTGGGGAAAATTCAAAGAGCTGATTACTCTTGGCATGAAAAGAAGTGATAGGTATAGAATTTTAAAACAATTGGGCAGATCAGAAGCTGAGATTACAAAAGAGTTTAATACTCCTGTTAAAATGAAAGTTTTTAGTTATAACAGAGGTGATATTGATACAATTATGTCGCCATTAGACAGTATTAAGTATTATAAATATTTTGCTCAATGTGGATTGATGAGTATGGACCCGGTAAGTGGAAGAATAAAAGCTTGGGTTGGTGGTCATAACTATAAATACTTTAAATATGATCATGTTAATACTACAGCAAAACGTCAGGTTGGTTCTACATTTAAACCATTAGTCTATACATTGGCAATTGATAATGGGTATTCACCATGTACAGTTGTTCCTAATAAACCAGTAGTTTTTGAAGATTACAATGATTGGGCTCCACAAAATTCAGATGAAAAATATACTACACCTGATATGGATTTGTATCATGGATTGCAACATTCAGTAAACAATATAGTATTGTATTTAATGAAAAATTGTGTTCCGGGTGGACCAAAAACAGTTGTTGAATTGGCAAGAAAATTAGGAATTACATCAAAATTAGAGCCATACCCAAGTATTGCTTTAGGAACATCAGATGTTTCAATTTATGAAATGGTTGGTGCTTTCAGTGCTTTTGCAAATAAAGGAGTTTGGATTAAACCAGTTTATTTATTAAGAATTCAGGATAAAAACGGAAATACCATTTTCGAAAATGTTCCACAAACTCAAGAAGCATTAAGTGAGCAAACGGCATATGTTATGTGTAAAATGATGGAACGTGTAACAACACATGGAACGGCAGCAAAAATTAAATACATGTATCAAATTCCCGGAGCAGTTGGAGGAAAAACAGGAACAACTCAAAATTATTCAGATGGCTGGTTTATTGGAATCACACCTACACTAGTTACCGGTTGTTGGGTTGGATGGGAAGACAGAGCAATACATTTTAGAACCATGGATTTAGGTTCAGGTTCTGCAATGGCCATGCCAATTTGGGCTAATTATATGAAAAAGGTTGTTGCAACTCCAGGTTTAATAAATATTGTAAACCAATGGGAAGCGCCTCAATCTCCGATTACAATCGAAATGGATTGTGCTAAGTACAAAGAGGAGCAAACTCAAAAGGCAAAGCCTGATTTTATGGAGGAATAATTATTTCTATTTTGTAAATCTAAATATGATTTAATTTTTCAAATTGTTTATTAGGTTAAATTCCTATATTGGCAATTGAAATTTTAAACTATGGCAAATATTTTCTATAAAAAATCACTTAAAGATTTACTTGAAGTCTCCTCAGATGGACATCAACTAAAACGAACCTTAACTGCTGCAAATTTAATAGCACTTGGAATTGGTGCCATTATTGGAGCTGGTTTATTCGTAAGAACTGCAGCTGCTGCTGGCGAACATGCTGGTCCAGCTGTTACAATCTCATTTATTATTGCAGCAGTTGGTTGTGCATTTGCTGGTTTGTGTTATGCTGAATTTGCATCAATTATTCCTGCAGCAGGTAGTGCATATACTTATGCATATACTACAATGGGCGAACTTGTTGCCTGGACAATTGGATGGGCATTAGTTTTAGAATACGCTTTAGGTGCGGCAACTGTTTCAATTGCCTGGAGTGAATATTTAAATAAGCTGCTTGGTAATGCTATACCTTATGAATGGACACATTCGCCTTTCGAATCAATTCTGAATGCAGATGGAACCATGACAACTGGAATCATGAATTTCCCTGCATTAATCATTTTATTGTTGATATCCTTATTGTTGATAAAAGGTACACAGGAATCTGCAATAGTAAATGCAGTTATTGTATTTGTAAAAGTTGCAATTATTATTCTTTTCATTGCTTTGGGTTGGGGATTTATTAATCCTGCTAATCATACACCTTATTTGATTCCTGATAACGCAACACCTGCATTATTGCCAGATGGTAGTTTCTATGATTATTCAAAATTTTGGAATCATGGTATGGGTGGTGTTATTACTGGTGCCGGAATTGTATTTTTTGCTTTTATTGGATTTGATGCAGTTTCTACAGCCGCTCAAGAAGCCAAACGTCCTGAAAGGGATATGCCTATTGGAATTTTAGGTTCATTAGTTGTTTGCACAATTCTTTATATTTTATTCTCACACGTATTAACTGGTGTTGCACCTTATACAGATTTTGTAAAAGAAGGAAAAGAAGCTTCAGTAGCTTTTGCAATTACTAAATATATGCCTGGTTATGATTGGTTGGCATTTTCAATTACTATCGCCATTCTTGCTGGATTTTCATCTGTAATTTTAGTAATGTTAATGGGACAATCTCGTGTATTTTATTCAATGGCTAAAGATGGTTTATTACCAAAAGTATTTGCTGATGTTCATCCTAAATATAGAACACCTTATAAATCAAATATTATTTTGTTCTTTTTTGTAGGAACATTTGCTGCTTTTGTGCCAGGTTCTGTTGCAGGTGATTTAACAAGTATTGGAACTCTATTTGCATTTGTACTTGTTTGTATTGCTGTTTGGATTTTAAGAGTTAAGGAACCTGAATTAAAGAGAAATTTCAAAACTCCTTTGGTGCCATTGGTTCCTATTTTAGGTGTTATTGTTTGCTCTGCTATGATTGTAGGATTACCTGGTACAACTTTACTAAGCGCAGCAATCTGGTTAGTAGCTGGATTAGGAATTTACTTCTTATATAGTTCAAAAAATGCCGCAAAAAAACGTGGTGAATAAAATTTAAAAAACAAAAAAGAGGCTGTACTTTTATTATTAGAGTGCAGCCTTTTTTCTTTTATGCAGATCCTAAAACAAGAAAGAAGTTTACTTTTAATTGATCATCAACCTTTATTAAACCGCCCATCTTACTTACGGGTTTGAGTCCAAAATCAGATAGATTCAATTTTTTATTTCCTATCAAATGAATAATCTTATTACCTGGAGAATGTAAAACAACATAATCAACCTCATAATCTTTTATTACATTAGCTAATCTAATTTTGATAATCCCTTTAACCACCTGCGAATTGGGAGATGGATCGAATTTTTCAATTTGTTCGAAATGAATTGTCATCATCGGATTTTCCTTGTATTTTAAGGTTTTTCTGAAATCTCTTGTGATTAAAATGTCATGACAATTAAAACTTGTGATGTCTATTTTCATGCATCCATTCATGATGTAATAATTATCGTCTTTTTTATGGTTTGATTTAAAAAACGATATGGTATCGAATCTACAATAGTCTGTAATTTCGCAACTGAACTTATTTACATTTGATTTCCCCTCTACACATAAACTACTTGAATGTTGAACCACCCATTTTGTATTGTAGTGATTGTTTTTTTCAGTTGGTTTAAAGCTGAAAATTGCCAACATAATGAATGTTAAAGCAACAATATTTATATATGACTTCATTTTCATCTTTTATTATCTTAAGAAAAAACGGACCTGAAGTTATTACAACAGATCCGTTTTTGTTCATTTTGTATGAGTTAATTAACAAACCCTTGTTTAGAAACCAACAGTAGCTTGAATCAAGAATCCATTGAATTTACCATTGTAACGAGCATCAATTGGAGTGCCAGTTGTAGTTAATCTTTGAGCGAAGTCTTTGTATTCTTGCATTACGTATTCACCTTTTAATAAGATGTTATCTGTAACAAACCAACCTGCAGCTAATGAAGTTCTGTTAATAGTAATTTTATTAGTTTGTTCAGTTGGAGCGATGTTTCCGCTAGCAGTATTATAACGAGCACCTACAAATACATTTTCTGTTTTTCCAAAACGGTAGATTGCATCAACAGCCATTTGAGATAATTCTCTTTCTGAGGTTTCAGTATTTGTTCGACCTTTCATCATATCATAAGTACCAAAGATTTCAGCACCTTTATATTTTAATAATAAGTTGAATTGTTGAGCAGCAATTTTATCAGATAATTTTGGATTTAATCTTCCAGACCAAGCTTGAGCAGTATAACCAGAAGGTGTTGAAACCAATCCATTTAAAAATGCTCTTTCCATTACCATGAAGTAGTTAGAACCTGTTCTATCGCCCCACATCAATGTATTACTTTGTGAGCTATTATCATTATACATAGAAGCTGCTAAACGGAAACGGAAACCATTGTCCATTGTTTTATCATACGCTAATTTACCATAGATAGCAGGTGTTTTTTTAGCAGTTGGGTCAATTGTAGTAGCTGTTAATGCATCAACTGAACCTTTGATTTCACCATTACTTACACCAATCATACCCATGAATCCTTTGTGCTGGCCATATAACTCACCACCAATTTCTGTTGTAAATGCATCAATAATATAGTTTTCGCCAAAAGGATTGTACAATGTATGTCCACCATCTGATCTTCTGTAGTGATTGTCACCATAGTTAATTTCCATATGTCCAACTTTGATAGTAGCATATTTCATGATTTTGTCGAAAACACCAGATTTAAAAGGCATTTTGTCGAATTGAATATATCCACCTTTTACCCAAGTTTCGTTATGGTGACGAGCAGATAAATATGAAGTTAAGTTCAAACGAATACCATCAGCAAGCATTACATCAACATACCAGTTTGCTTGAGCAGTATTAAAACCAGATGACATATTATAAAGTGCGTTTGTATCTTTTTTACTGATATTACTTACTGCAGATGGTTGACCATTTTCATGAGTAAGAGCCTGGAAACTTTGGGTGAAGCCAGCACCGAATCTTACTTTTAATCCATCAAATTTTGTATTTACTTCTTTTTTAGGTTCAAAAACATTTACTCCTGATTTACCATAAGAGCGCATATTTTCCATTGTTGATTGCTGAACAACTTGAGCATTTGAGAACATTGGTTGCATTCCAATTAAAGCAGTTAAAAATAAACCTACTTTTCTAAAGTTAATTGTTTTCATAATTTTAATTCTAAAGGGGTTTGTAATTT
>JAIYDG010000597.1 GCA_027487625.1 Bacteroidota bacterium | reverse complement strand
GCTTCAAAAGTAAGTTCAACTCCTCCAAGTCATTTTAAAAAGAGCATTTCTGATTTACTTAACATTGATATTTTTATTGGTGATAGAGCTTATGATGGTTTAACTGTTTTGTTTGATGCTAACAATAGCAATGAGTATGATGTAAATGATTTTATCAAACTAGTAAATCCTGAAATTAACTTTTATTCTTATTTAGCTGATGGAACCAAATTGGCTATGAACAATATGAAAGAAATTGGAACTGAAACTATTGTTCCTTTAGGATTAAACGGAGTGTTTAATGGTGGTACTTATGAATTAAAATTCAGCAACCAAAATACATTTAACAATTCAGAGGTTTATTTAAAAGATAAATTCTTAAAACAAACGCATGATTTGAAATCAATCAATAACTTAACTTTTACAGTTACAGCTGATTCAAATTCATTTGGTGAAAACAGATTCGAGTTAATCTTCTCTAGATCAGCAACAGGCTTAAACAACGAGTTATCTTCAAACAACAATAACTTTATTGTTTTCCCTAATCCTGCTAACAATGTATTGAACTTAAGTTTAACTACTACCAAAGAAGACAATTACAATTTCACTATCTACAACCAATTGGGAGCAGAAGTAAATGCAGGTAGTTTAGATTTTAACGCAAAAAGAACACATGCTTTAAACATCGAAAACTTAAGCAATGGAGTTTATTTCATTCAAGTAAAAAATGGAAAAACAGCTCAAACCATTAAGTTTATTAAGTAAAAACGAAAACAAAATAACATATATGAAGAAGTACATTTTAACTTTAATGTTGGGAGCATCTCTCCTATTTACTGCAAATCAATTATCGGCACAACCTGGTTTTGACGATGATGTAACTGATACACCAATTGATGGTGGTATTAGCTTAGTAATGGCAGCCGGATTGGCTTATGGCGCTACTAAATTGAAGAAAGCTAAGATTTAAATCAATCAGTTTTTAACAAAAAAAGAGCTGCTTTTGTAAAAAAGGCAGCTCTTTTTTTGTTTAGATACTAGTAATTGTAAAAAACTCCCTAAAGTTTTTTTAGGATTGAATGGCTAAAATTCTATGTAGATGGCTACCTAGGATTAATAAACTATTATTTTTTAAGCAATAATATTTAGGAAACATTCTAATGATGATTAGGTAAAGTAAAGTGATGAGTTTTGTGTGTTCATGCAAATAAACTGAAACACAATAACACAAAACATATGATAAATTTTATCCAAAAAATTAGGAGTAAAAATCCTAAGGAAAAGCGAAATCTCACTTTAAAATCTATTTACATCTTACTATTTTGTTTGGTGTTTGGGGTGAATGGGGTGATGGGGCAGACGAATCCAACTGCTCAAAATCTTCCTTATACTCAAAACTTTGGAACTGGTACATTCACTTCCATGCCAACAGGTATGGCTGCTTGGACAGCGGGAGGAAATAGAACAACGCAAGCAGCAGCTGAAGGAGCATCACCTGCTGCTAATGCCTCAGTAACCGCTGCAACTGCATCTCAAAGTGGAGGAAATATATATGGTTATGCAGTTTCATCTAATGCAAGAGCATATATTCAACAATCAAGTAATGCAACAAATGGAACTAATACTATTGCCGTAGCAATTAATACTGGTGCAGGTGTAACTTCTATTAATCTTTCTTATGATTTAGAACTAATTAATGGTGGTGTTACTACACAAGACTTTGGGCATGCTATTCAATATAGAGAAGGCACTTCTGGATCCTGGACTACAGTAACTGGATCAGCAATGACTTTTGGAGCAGTTGCAACATATACTCCATCTACAAGGTCTTTTACAATTTCAGGGCTAAATGCAAGTACTGTTTATCAAATAAGATGGATAACATGGAGGCCTTCAGGTTCTGGGGCTAGTAAAGGGATTGGTATAGATAATATTTCTATTTCATCATCTGCTACCCCTTCCATAGCCATTTCAAATGGAGCAATCAATGCAGAAAACGTTAACAACGGACAATCAAATGTTATTTTACAAAGATATGATTTAGCCGTAACTACTGCAAACGCAACCTTAAATGGCTTAACAGTAACAACTGCTGGTTCTTATATTGCTTCAGATTTAACCAATCTTAAAGTACGTTATTCAGCAGATGCCACTCTTGATGGTTTAGATGCTACATTAAGTACAAAAACTACTTCACTAGGTGCAGGCTCACAAGTATTTCCTTCATTTGCAACTCAAGTAATAAATTCAAGTTCTACTGGATATCTTTTCGTTACTGCTGATATAGCATCTGGTGCAAACAATGGAAACACAATTAATATTGCAACTACCGATTTATCTAATATTAGTTTTGCCTCAGGAACCAAAACTGGAACTGATCCGGTTGCAGCAGGCGGAGCCAAAACAATAGTTGTTGCAATACCGGATATTGCTTTAAGTTCTCCTTCCGCTTCTACTTCTAATATTACAGTTGGTACAACCAATAATGTTATTTACCAATTTGATTTGGCAATTACTACTGCAACGCCTTCATTAACTGGTGTAACAATCAATACATCAACAGGTAGTAACATTTCTGGTGATTTAACAAATTTAAAATGCTGGTATCAAACTAATTCCACTTTTAATGCTGGAACAGCAACATTATTAAGCACAAAAACTACAGGTTTGGCAGCAGGCTCGCAAGTATTTCCTGATTTTATCTCACAAAATTTAACAACTGGTTTTTCCTACTATATTTTTATAACCGCTGATGTTCCTTTAACTGCAACTCCTAATAATACAATTATTGTAAGTGCTATAACTACAGCTGACCTTACGTTTTCTTCAGGTAACAAAACAGGATCGGCAAATGCAAGTGGTACCAAAACAATTATTAATTGCACACCTACAGATGTAACAAGTGCAGCTGCTTCAAGTGCTAATAATAGTTCAGTTTTAACTTGGGTTAATCCTGCATGTTTTGATGAAATATTAATAGTTGCCTCCGATGTAAGTAATACTGGAACTCCTTCAGGTGACGGCACTGATTATTCAGCTAGTTTAACTTATGGCAGTGGTACATTATTAGGTAACGGATTTGTAGTTTACAAAGGAAATGCAAGTAACCAAACTGTAACAACTCTAACAAATGGAACTACCTACTTCTTTAAATTTTTTACAAGAAGAGGGACAACTTGGTCTGCAGGAACAGAAGTTTCAGCTACACCAAATATTTCAGGATACTATTGGAATGGCGCATCTACTGGAGCAAACCCTGCTGCTGGAGGAACCGGAACTTGGGGTACAACCAATGCTTGGAGACAACCTTCAGCATCAGGTGCTCAAGCAACTTGGGCGAATTCTAACAATGCTGTTTTTGCAGGAACTGCTGGAACAGTTACTATGGACGCTGATAGAACGGCAACCGCATTTTATTTTAATACTTCTGGCTATGAATTAACTAATTCATCTACCCGAACTTTAACCGGACCAATTGTCCTTGGCAATAATGTTGGTTTGACCTTTTCACCAAATGTAAATACTGTTACTCCTGCTACTGGGACTGTAAACATTGGAAGTTTATCTGGTTCGGGTACTGCAAACATTACCATAAATGCCGCACAAGGTTCTTCTACATCCGTTGCACAACGTATCAATTTAGCTACTGCAAGCAGTTCTATTTCAGTTCCAATCAATATAGTTTCTGCTGGAGGTACCGGAACAGGGACGATTGCGGGAATTGTTGCCACTGCTACTGGAACAAGTTTAACAAGTACTGCTACAATCACCAATAATACTGCAATAAAAACTATGGTTGGCGCCACAAGTGGAAATGATATTACTGTTAATAGTGTAATAAGTGGTTCCGCGGATTTGCAGTTTTCTGCCGGTCCAAATGGTGGTACAGGAAATATTACACTTAATGCAGCTAATACCTATACAGGGGCAACAATTTTTAATGCAGGTAATACTAGTGTAATCAGATTAGGTATTACTAATGCTTTACCTACAGGAACAAATGTTACAATGGCTAACTCAAGCAGTAATGGTGGTATTTTGGATTTAAATGGGTTTAATCAAACTATTGGCTCTCTTACATCAGGTGCTGGTGGTGGTTCAATAAGAAACAATGGAGTTTCTTCTAATGCCACTTTAACAATTAGTGGCTCAACAACTCCAGCTGCATTTGCACTGGTTATTGCTGATGGTACATCTACAACATCACTAACTAGAGCTGGTACAGGCACGACTGAATTGACAAATGCTAATACCTACACTGGTTTAACTACAGTTAGTGGAGGTACTTTACGTTTGAACAGAACCGGCGGAACAACTATTCCAATTGGAAATTCTGCAACTGTTTCAGGTGGAACACTTAGAATTAGTTCAAATCAAACATTAGCAAATTTGACTTTAACTAGTGGTACTGTTATTATTGATCCAGGCGTAACACTTACAATAACAGGTTCAATTACAAGAACTTCTGGAGTAATCCAAGGTTCTACGACTTCTAATTTAATAATAACTGGAACTAGTGGAACAATAGCTTTTGACCAAACTCCTGGTTCGAACAATGTGTTAAGAAATCTTACAATTAGTGGTTCAGGTACAACTATTTTAGATAACACTTTAAATATTACTGGTGGTTCTACTCCAGGTATTGTTACTGTTGGTAGTGGTGCAACATTAAACACAGGTGGGAATTTGGTGTTAAAATCTGATGCTTCTGGAACAGCTTCAATCGGAAACTCAGCAGGTTCTATTTCTGGAAATGTTACAGTTGAAAGATTCATCCCAAGAAGAAGAGCATTCCGTTTCGTAGCTTCTCCTGTAACTACTTCTAACTTTATCTCAGGAAGCTGGCAACAAGCAACTCATATCACAGGTTCATTAACTGGAGCTAATGGTTTCGACCAATCAAATTCAGGAATAGCTTCTCTATTTACTTATAATACAGGAAGTGAAGCTTGGACTACTATTCCAAATACTACTTCTACCAATTTAAATATTGGAACTGGTTACAGAATGCTAATTAGAGGTAATAGAGAAATCAATTTAAATTCTACAACTCCACAAGATTCTGCTACTTTAGTATTAAGCGCAACGGGTTCAGTGGTAACAGGTAATGTAGTATTCGGTGGAGGTTCAGTAAGTTCTTCACCTGAAGGAATTCCTAGTTTAAACTCAACCGTTAGTACAGGAACAAATGGATGGACTTTAATTGGAAATCCTTATGCATCTGCTGTAAACTGGGCAAATGTTACCAAATCTAATGTTTCAACATCATTTGCAACTTGGAATGTAAACAATGCAGGTAGAGGTGCTTATGTTTATAACAATGGTTCATCTGGTTCTGGAAACGGTAATAGTAATATCATTAATTCTGGTCAGTCTATCTTTGTTCAAACAACTGCAAGCAATCCAAGTATTACCTTTACTGAAGCTTCAAAAGTAAGTTCAACTCCTCCAAGTCATTTTAAAAAGAGCATTTCTGATTTACTTAACATTGATATTTTTATTGGTGATAGAGCTTATGATGGTTTAACTGTTTTGTTTGATGC
>JAIYDG010000677.1 GCA_027487625.1 Bacteroidota bacterium | reverse complement strand
TTTCAAGGGTATAAAAATCCCGATGGCAGTGTAGGTACCAAAAACGTGCTCGCCATTGCCACCAGTGTACAATGTGTAGGCGGGCTGGCGCAATACATCGAGAAAAAAATTCGTCAGGAGCTTTTACCCAAATACCCAAATGTAGACGAGGTGGTAGCGCTCAACCACAGTTACGGTTGCGGCATAGCGATTGATGCTCCGGCGGCGATGGTGCCCATTCGCACCTTGCAAAACATCCTGCACAATCCCAATTTTGGAGGGGAGGTGATGATGATTGGCCTGGGTTGTGAGAAGTTGCGCCCGGAGCGTTTGATGGCGGAAACCACCGATGCTGGTCAAGGACACATTTTATACCTGCAAGACGAAGCTTTTCATGGGTTTGCGGACATGGTGGCGGGCATCATGGAAATGGCGGAGACCCATTTGCAAAAACTGAACCGTCGCCAGCGGGAAACTTGTCCGGCCTCCGATTTAGTAGTAGGTATGCAATGCGGCGGCAGTGACGCTTTTTCGGGCCTGACGGGGAATCCCGCTGCCGGTTTTGCCGCCGACCTGATTGTACGCACCGGGGGGACGGTCTTCTTTTCGGAAGTGACCGAAGTACGGGACGCCTGCCACCTTCTGGCCGCCCGAGCCATCGATGCTGATGTAGCCAAGGCCCTGTTGGAAGAAATGCGTTGGTACGACGAATACCTGGCCTTGGGGCAAGCCGACCGCAGCTCCAATCCCACCCCCGGAAACAAAGTGGGTGGACTAAGCAATGTGGTAGAAAAGGCACTGGGATCAATCGCCAAATCGGGCCGTAGTCCCATCGTCGATGTACTGAAACCCGGTGAAAAAATCCGCCGCAAGGGGCTTAATTTTGCGGCCACCCCAGCCAGTGACTTCGTGTGTGGCACCTTGCAACTGGCCGCCGGGATGAACGTGCACGTGTTCATCACCGGGCGCGGTACGCCTTACGGCTTGTCGATGGTGCCGGTCATCAAGGTGAGTTCCAATTCCAAACTGGGCAATCGTTGGTTTGATCTGATTGATTTTGATGCCGGGCCAATTGCTTTTGGTGAAAAAAGTATTGAGGAAATGGGCTGGGAACTATTTCACTTGATCTTGGAGGTGGCGAGTGGCCGAACCCAAGTGGCGTGTGATAAATTGGGGATTCACAATGAGTTGGTCTTGTTCAATCCGGGGCCACTGACTTAAAATAATTTTTCGAACTGAACAACCTTAAACATAAACCTTCCTAAGGTGATAACTTAGGTGCCTAAGGTTTCTTAGGTGGTGAAGAAAAAAATACTCTTCCTTTTTACTCAAAAAGCTCAAAAACACATGGCACTCTCACTAGATAAAATTAAATCGGCCCTGGAAGACGGCCTCCTCTCCTTCCCCATCACCGATATGGATAAACAAGGCGCATTCAAAGCCGATACTTACGCCGAAAGACTGAGTTGGTTCGTCTCCCACGGCGTTTCAAGCGTATTTGTAGCAGGTGGCACGGGTGAGTTTTTCTCCTTGTCTACTGCTGAATACCAGGCCTTGGTCGAAGTAGCTGCCAGCACAGTACAAGGCGCTACTCCCGTGATTGCCGGAGCCGGACGCAGCATTCCCGACGCAGTGGCGTGTGCAAAAATGGCGGAAAAAGCAGGGATCGACGCCCTCTTGCTCTTTCCCCCCTACCTCACCGAATGCCCAGCCGAAGGCGTGGTCAATTACGCCAAAGCCATCATGCAACAAACCAGCCTGCCCGTCATCTATTACAACCGGGGCAATGGCGTCCTGCAAGCCGAACACGTCGCCCGATTGGCCGAAGCTTGCCCCAACCTCATCGGCATCAAGGATGGCACCAGCAATATGCAAGACTTGAACATGATCATTCGTACGGTTGGTGATCGCCTGTCCTACATCGGCGGCGCACCCACGGCGGAGATCATTTCGGAGGCTTATTTATCAGTTGGGGTGAATACTTACTCTTCGGCAGTGTTCAATTTTGTACCGGAATTGGCCAATCATTTTTACAAAAGTCTGCGGGCGGGCGACAAGGCAATGGTGGAAAAAATCCTGCAAACATTCTTCATCCCTTTTGTACAACTGCGCAACAAAAAGAACGGTTACGCGGTGAGTTTGATCAAGGCGGGGGCGCAAATTGTGGGACGAAGCGCTGGACAGGTAAGAGCGCCACTCGTCATGCCGACTGCGCAGGAAATGGTGGAATTGGAAAAATTGATCGAAAAAGGGTTGGCGTTGTTGAGCTAAAAAAACGCTTATGGTATCTTGCCGCCATGCAAGCTAAATTCAAATTTGGGTATTTGCAGTCTTCTGACCTGCCGCTTTTGCTGGATTATTTGCAGCAGCTGAGTCCGGCTACCCGCAAAAGGTTTGGTCCCCATCCTTTTGATGAAGCCGCAATCCTGCGTTTTTACGCCGATCCCTTTGGTGTTTGGGGCTTTCTGGCTAAATCAGCCGACACTGGAGCGATTGTGGCTTATGCCCCAGTCAAACGTGGGTATCTGGAACACGATCGACAGCGTTTGGAAGCTTACGGGTTGAGCTTGAATCACCATACGGATTGCACCTTTGCGCCCTCGGTGGCTGATGCCTGGCAAGGCCTGGGACTGGGTGGGGAACTCTTTGATTTTATTCAAACGGAGCTACAAGTGCGTGGAATCCAGCGGGTGATTTTGTGGGGTGGGGTTCAAGCTAGCAATGCACCTGCGCTGCGTTTTTACGAAAAAATGGGGTTTCGAGCCTTGGGCGCTTTTGAGTATGAGGGAAAAAATTGGGATATGGTGAAGGAGCGGTAAATAAACCGGGTTAAATCACCTTCCCCAAATGATAACAAGTCCTACACCGCGGCTCA
>JAIYDG010000156.1 GCA_027487625.1 Bacteroidota bacterium | reverse complement strand
TAAGTGAATTAAGTCTAATTCTATCGATACCTGTGCTCGCCAATTCATATTTTCGGATACCTTGATAAGTTCCAAGTTGCGGAACGAAAAATATGTAATTGAGAACGATTTAATTTATTATCGTCGTGCATCCTCCCGTTTCCCCTCCCTCTTTACGTTGATGAAGATTAGAATTTTCCATAAATCTGACTTGTTAGCTTCCTAAGAGAATAGGACAGAAAAGTTTTCGCTACAAATAATGACATGGTACTTGGATTATATAATAGATTGTATGAAATTTAACGTTCTTTAAGTTTCCGCTTTGCAACCATACTTCTCTAGATAAATGTTTATGTGTTTTCATGTAATTATTTGAAAGATGTATTGTTTTTTAATAATGAGTGAAGATGAACTGCGTCGAAGAATGATCTATACTCAAAACGTATTCTGAGACTAAAACCGGATCCTAAGACCACATCGAATGGTTCGGAATCTTCGGACGTTAGAGTCGTGCAATTTGAAGCTGGAAATGAACTTGAACACTGGTTAATTGATTGTATTTGTCATGAGGAGAGATGTATACGCTGATGATAATAAATGTAATACTTAACAACAATTTTTGTGAAACTTTGAAACGAAGCAATGTTTTGCTTTTCTTAGAAAGACGAAAGAGATAATTTCTTAAAAACGATACGATTTGATTAATTGAAAAGTTAGCATTGGTATCATACACATCGATTCGGTTACATTTCCTGCGGTTGAAATTGGGATTTAATGGGTATTTGAAATTATCAATTGATTTCCTGATTACTGTAAGAGATGAAACTCGGTTTAGTTGAAACTGTTATGCTTTCCCAAATTGAGTGTTTCAACTGGAAAATCCCTAAACGATTCTATAATTAATTTAAATTCAGACACTTATTCTAGCATAATTATTCGAGGAATTATGATCTTTGCAAAGTAATTGGTTTACATGATTATAAGGTTATATGTCCACGCTCATTTTAACCTGTCTTCGATCTCCCTTAACAATAACTTGAACAAGTAATGTTTTATGCTGGCCATCTTCGGTAAGCTGTCTTTTTACCCTCCCCTGCACCATGCAGTGAAGAGACATTCAGTTATTTGGGACTGGCATTTTGAATTGAAAAAGAAATTTCTTTAAGTTTCCGCTTTGCAATCGTACTTTTTTACTGTACTTTTTATAGTACAGTATTATATTGTTGTAAATTATAAACAAACATGTCCACGCTCATTTCAAACTGTCTTCGATCTCCCTTAACAATATACTGAACAAGTAATGTTTTAAGCTGGCCATGTTCGGTATCATCATTCAGAATTCTGAACTATGAATTCTATCTACAAAAAACCATCAAACACTACATTATGCAGTGAAGAGACGTTCAGTTATTTGGGACTGGCATTCTAAATTGAAAAAGAAACTTCTTTAAGTTTCCGCTTTGCAACTATACTTTCCTACTGTACTTTTTACAATATTTGCAGATAGCACTCACATTATTTTCACTTGAATATTGAGAAGTTTTCCGTTTGAGTTCATCGGTAACCCTGTGCTTGTATGTGTAGCTGAAAGTAGTTGCGGCAAATCCTGTTTTGAATAACTGAAGTTACCTTCCCATACCCTTCAGTACCTCTCCTACTGGTATCCCTTCCCCACCCTGTCTAATTTTATTTTCAACAAAAATATTTCACTTGAAAGCAATATTCATTTTCGACAAATTGTCGTCACTTTTTTACACAAAATTACAATTTCTGTTTCGTTTTGACGTGACAATGAACTGATCTGAGTCTTTAAAACAGTATTATAAAGAAGACAAAAACGATTGCAGAGAAAGTATTTGAGAACTCTAAAAAAGAAGACAAAAACGATTACAGAGAAAGTATTTGAGAAATCTAAAGTCATTTCCTATACCTTTCCCTACCCTCCCCTACATGTAACTCTTCCCCAATTTTGAAACCCTTGTAATAGACGAAATTGTTTTGGACCATCATATGCGTATGTGTAAAATTGTAACAACCCATATAATAGACGAAATTGTTTTGGACCATCATATGCGTCTGTGTAAAATTCCAACAATGTCCTTTGTGTGTTTAATTTTATTTTCAACAAAAATATTTCACTTCAAAGCAATATTCATATTCGACAAATTGTCGTCACTTTTTTACACAATCAATTTCATTTCTTATGTAAAGATCCAATTGTTCCAACTTTAGCGCAAAATTGTCAGTACGAAAGACCCAAACTTGTTTTCAACTTGAACTTTTTCGTCGACAACTTCGACAGAAAAAAAAAATAGATTTTTGCCACTTAATCACAAAAGGACCATAAAATATCACGTACCCTCTCTTGTCTATCCATCCTGATGCAAATTTGATGAAATTGTCGTTACTTTTTTACACAAAATACTCTAAACAAGGATGTTATGTAAAGATTATCGTACATATGCAAAATTTGTCATGAGAATGCAAGTAACTTGTAACAAAAATCCAATGATATTGCACCTATTTTCACACAAGGTTTTTTGGAACTATTCAGGAACTTGAACCGGACTTCCGGAAGAAGTTTTGTCCCTTTTTTTTGTACAGAAAAAAACATGATAAAGTTTGCACGTCTCCTGAAAAAAAAGTTCGATCATAAAAAATTATAGAAGTAGCTCGCACATGAGATATGTCAGTGACAAAACGTATTCAGAACAAATTACTATTGGAATATTTTACAAGGTGCTTAACCAAGTTATGACAGGTTGGAGCATTTTCTTTACCTTCAAAACCTCGAAAAAGATTTATTGTATGTTAAAATCGTACAGATTGTAAAATCCGAACTTCCTATATGGAATTTAATCTTGCTGTCATATACTTAATATTTTCTGGAGAAAATTCGAGGATTGTTTAATGTACAACGTTTTGTTTGTTTGTGAGATTTTTGTAATTTTTTGTCTTTAGTGCTTTTTGTAATTGTGAGATTTTTGTAATTTTTGTCTTCAGTGCTTTTTGTAAATGCTTTTTGTATTCAGTGCTTTTTAGCTATGCCGCTTGTATGCGGGAGTTTTGTAACTGTTGCTTGACAATTTATGTTTGACGCTTAATAAAATCCTTCGGGGACTAGGCAGTAAAAACGTTTGCGTTCAGTTTCAGTTTTTTTCGGAACCAGGGAGTTATGGCATATCAGTGGAATATACCTCAATTTTAGTATAG
>JAIYDG010000333.1 GCA_027487625.1 Bacteroidota bacterium | reverse complement strand
GAAGCTTAGGAGGATCATTTTCATGGCACGAGGGTTTCGGGGACACGGAGATCGATTTCAAAATCAAAGGCGGCGGCGTAGCGCTCTTCGTGGACATCGACGCAGCCCTGGAGCAGGGTAGGGGTGGGGCGAGAGACTTCGGCGTAATAGCGGTAGCCGGGCATGCGGATGGCCTGGAGCTGGAGGCTGGTGCTGCAACACCAATTGGGGGATTCCATGCCTTCGAAGTCGAGCCAGGGGTCGACCCAAGTGGAGCCGGGGGACCAGGTGACACCGTCGGCAGGGGCCCAGTGGCCGTGGACGGTGACGGGGATGAAATACGTGCGTTCGTGGAGGGTGCAGGCGGTGGTGGCCAGGCAGAGGAGGAGGAGTGGGAGAAATTTGGCTTTCATCGCAAAATTAATAGTGATGAATGATGAGTGATAAATGACAAATTGGGCTGCGGTGGGTACCGAGCGTGCTTGCTATGAAAAAACAGCTAAGGTTGGTGAAACTTGATTGTGGAGATGAGTGCCGAAGTGGCGAGGTTGTTCGGGGCAAAGATAGGGGGATTTGGAGAATGGGGCAAGGGGGTCGCATGGGGCACGCTCCCACGGCTAAAGCCCATTGGGGTGGGGCGGTGGCCTCCCACGGATAAATCCGTGGGTTGGCTGAGGTAGAACGGATTTTGGCAAAATGCCTACGGATTTCAGTTCAATGCCTGCGAATTCCAGATTGCAGGGCTGTGGCAGGAGGGGTTGTTTGATCTTTGAAGGGACAACAATTTTTACCCTTTCAATTTCATCGACATGAAAAAGCTATTCACGTTTGTTTCAAAAGTCCATGCCTGGTGGGTGGGACAGTCTATATTGCCTTTTATCCTGAGTGCCAATTTGATCGCATTTGTATTGGGTATTCCGTTGGTGCTGCTGCTATTCAACCTGGATGAAGATAGCATTGGTGGTCCGGAGTTGGAAAAATTGGGAGCATGGAGCACATTTCTGACAGTGGTCGTCGCGGCACCTTTGCTGGAGACCTTGCTGGGGCAGTCCTGGCCGATCCGCTTGCTGCAACACTGGTACCCACGCGAGCGCTTTTGGGTGCCATTGGTGGTGTCTACTTTGGTGTTTTCGGCGATGCACTTGACTTATAGTGTTTGGTATGCGGTGCTGATTTTGCCGATAGGGGCTGTGCTTAGTTATACCTACTTGCTGTACCAGGAGCGGAAAGGGGCTAGTTATTGGGTGACGACGGGGGTGCATGCGGTGCGGAATTTGATTGCGCTGGGGGCGGGATGGCTGGTGGAGGGGTAGTGTGACAACGAGGTCGCCCGTACGAAAAATTGTCTTGTCCCTTCTACGGAAAATCCGTGGGTTGGTGGGAGATAGAGTAAGGAAGGAATATTGACGAAATACCTACGGATTTTAGCTCAATGCCTAAGAATTACATTATTATATGGCTCCGGCAACAGGCCTTGTTTCATCTTTGAATGAGCAAAGGAATCATTGACTCGATTTGTGTTTTTTGCTCGCACTACTTAGGTAATATAGTTTCATCAAAAAATACCATTCAATGAAAATTGCCATCATTTTGGATTTCAGCGACTTATTTTTGAAGCGCAATGCAGGACATTGTAATGAAAAAATAAGGAAGATGAAATCCAAAAGATCAAGTTGAAAATTTCGATTAATAAGATTCCAGCACTTATTAAATGGTGTGCAGTCCAATTTTTTTGAGCATTATTTTCTGCCCCATAATCTACATTATGTTAAGTAGAGTTGTTTTCACCCCTCTCCCATCATTTTTTTCATACATCCAAAAAACAAAAATCTAATTCAATCAGTAAAATTAAACACAAATACTTTTAAATTTCCCACCCAATACAACATACTATGCAAAACCGAGGCTCTGCCCCCTTCAGCGGCCTCACAAAGAAAACAACCATGAGCAGCACCAAGAGTGAGGCGGACACACGTGTGCCCGTCATTGAAATCAGCCAGATTCAGACCCATCTGCCCTATTTCCAGTCGGTACCAGCGGGCTTCCCCTCCCCTGCCGACGACTACGTAGAAGAACAGCTCAATCTCGACAAGTACCTGATCAAGAACCCCGCAGCCACCTTCTTCGTGCGCGTATCCGGTGACTCGATGACTGGAGCCGGGATTTACCCTGAAGACATCTTGATAGTAGATCGATCCTTGCAAGCCAAGAGCAATGATGTGGTCATTGCCCTATTGGAGGGTGAATTCACCGTCAAAAGGCTGGTATACGAGCATGGGTTTTACTGGCTCAAACCCGAACATGCCACCTTCAAACCCATCCAAGTTTTGCCTGAGAGCGATTTTCAGGTGTGGGGCGTGGTTACGAATGTTATTCATAAACCGTATGTACTTTAAGAGTGAAAAGTGAAAAGCAAGTACAGCATTTGTTTTCACCAGCTTTTCACTATTCACTTTTCACTTCAAGTTATGTCCTATCTCCTCGCCGATTGTAACAACTTCTACGCCAGCTGTGAGCGGGTATTCAACCCCAAGCTCCGGGGGCGGCCCATTGTGGTATTGTCCAACAACGACGGTTGTGTGGTAGCGCGCAGCAATGAAGCCAAGGCACTGGGCATCCCGATGGGCGAGCCATTTTTCAAGATCAGGGCCTTGGTAAAAGCGCAACAAGTGGAGGTTTTTTCCAGCAATTACACCCTGTACGCCGATATGTCGGCGCGGGTGATGAGCATCCTGCAAGCCCACTGCGCGGAAACCGAAGTGTATTCCATCGATGAGGCCTTTCTCCAGCCCAATCGCTACGGTGCCACGGTAGCCGATAACCTGGACTTTGCCTTTGGGCTGCGCGAAACGGTGCTGCAATGCACTGGCATTCCCATTTCCGTGGGGCTCGCCGACACCAAAACCCTGGCCAAGTTGGCCAATCACCTGGCGAAAAAACGCAGTCCGAATGGCACCTACCACCTGGAAGCCAGCAGCCCGGAACTTGCGGAGCTCGGCATCGAGGAGCTTTGGGGCGTGGGTGCAGCCTACCAGCGGCGACTGGCGACAGTGCGCGTCAAAACCGTAGCCGACCTGGCTCGGGTATCTGAGGCGTGGATGCAAAAGGAATTTGGGGTGGTGGGATTGCGGCTGCTCAAGGAAGTGCGGGGTGAGGCTTGTTACGGGCTAGAGGCTCCAGTGGAAAGTCGAAAGTCGATGATTGTATCCCGATCCTTTGCGCAGGATGTGTTGGAGCTGTCCGTGCTGAGCGAAGCAGTGGCGCGGTACGCTACTCGCCTGGGAGAAAAGCTACGGCGCTATGGGCAACAAACGGAGGCGATCACGGTCTTTGTATGGGCCAATCGTTTCAAGCCGCAGGAGAATATGCCCTTGCAGTGTAGTGCCCTGAGTGTAGAGTTGCCGCTGGCCAGTAGCAATACCAATGAGTTGATCCACTGGGCGTGGCTCTTGATGCGCAAGTTGTATCAACCGGGGGTGCGGTACAAAAAGGCGGGAATCATGGCCACGGCGCTACGGCCGCAGACTAGTGTCCAAATGAATTTGTTTGTGGATGAAGGGGCGTCGCTGCGCTCGGCGCAGTTGATGCAAGCGCTGGACGGGATCAACCGGAAAATGGGGCGCAATACGGTGTACTTCGCGGCTTGTGGGAATAGGCCGGAGTGGGGCCCGAAGGCGGAGCGGAGGTCGGGGAGGTTTACGACAAGGTGGGGGGAGTTGATGAGGGTGTGAAGGGAAATTCATCATGCCTAAACCTCAGCCCCAAATAACGACTCCCGCATAAAAAAAGCCAATGAAGACCCTTTTT
>JAIYDG010000645.1 GCA_027487625.1 Bacteroidota bacterium | reverse complement strand
TTTTCCGCTCCAGCACTCCATTGCCTTTTGCAGTATTGGCCTTCCCCGCGGAAAATTCAAAAGGCGGCTTGGCGCACATGGCCTTTTTGATTGCATCAGCACGCGCTGCCGATGATGAGAAATTCGTTGTTAAGAATTCACTTTGGCTTTTAATAATTGGCTTTTGGTTGGCCTATAAAAGCTTAAATCATGTTGACCACTATTTAGCCCTACTAACTTAAAATAATAAATGTTTTATTTACTACGAATGCAAGCCAGAAGCAAGAGGCCAGCTGCCAGTAGCCTTCTTCCAGCCAATAAGGTCGTGATTAAAGAACTTGGCTAATTGTAATATTTATTACTGTTAACCTAAAATTAACTCACCAATAAATGAACTAATTGTTTTTTTTATATTTTTGAGTTTAACCTAATTTATGAAAAAAATATTACTACTCCTTTTTAGTTCTTTCCTTCTACTTTTTAATGCAATTGCTAGCAATGATGATTCACTTGAGTTTTCTGAAGCTGATTTAAAAAGTTTAACTAAATTAATTAACGCTGATACTTCTATAAAATATAAAACCGGAATCATTCATGTGAATAGTGAAATTAAAATGAATGTTCCGAAAGGCTATAAATTCATGTCGCAAAAAGACGCTGAATACGTAGTATTTGAGCTTTGGGGTAATCCTAGAACTGAAGATATCATTGGAATGATTGTAAAAGAAGATTATTCTACACTTAATTATGATGCTTGGGCATTTGTAGTTTCTTATGAAAACTCTGGATATGTTAAAGATGAAGATGCAAATGATATTGATTATGAAGAATTGATGACTGAAATTCAATCTGGAGAAGAAGAATCAAACAAACAAAGAAAAGAAGCTGGTTTTCCAGGTATGCATATTATTGGTTGGGCTTCTACTCCATTTTATGATAAAGAACACAATATCTTACATTGGGCTAAATCGATAACTTTTGATGAAAGTGAAGATACTACATTAAACTATGATGTAAGGATACTTGGTCGTCAAGGAATACTAAGTTTAAATGCTGTGGGAGTGATTTCACAGTTAGAGGATATTAAAGCCCATATCCCAGACATCATTAATATTGCAGAGTTTAAGGATGGAAATAAATACAAAGATTTCAACCCTGATTATGATAAAGTAGCTGCTTATACAGTTGGTGGATTAATCGCAGGAAAACTATTAGCCAAAGCCGGTATTATCGCTTTATTACTTAAGAATATAAAACTAATTGTATTAGGTGCTATTGCCTTATTTGGTAGTTTTGGCAAAAAAATAATTGGCTTTTTTAGAAGGAAAAAAGAGGATGAAGAAACTGAAACTCCTATAGCGTCAGAACCAGAATCTCCTGCAAAATCTGAATCTGAAACTCTTGCAGAATTAGAACCTGAAACTCCTGCAGAATCAGAACCCGAATCAAATGATGAGCCAAAACAAATTCAATAAAATTTGATTACTTATTTCATTATAGGTATCAATGTGGTATTATCACTTTATTGTTTTTCAAAACATGAAGTATTAGATAAACTATTGTTTTCGCCTTATCAAATTAATGAAGATAAATCTCAATATTTTAGGTTTATTTCTCATGCATTTATACATAATGATGCTGGACATTTAATAATAAATATGCTTACGCTTTACTTTTTCGGAACTGAGCTTGAGCATATTTTTTCAAGTACAGAGTATATTGTTTTTTATTTACTAGCAATCTTATTCTCATCATTACCATCTTATCAAAGTAATAAAGATAACCCAAATTACAGGGCAGTTGGAGCCAGCGGAGCAGTATGTGCTGTTATGTTTGCTTTGGTATTATATAGTCCATGGTCTGTAGTATATATCAACTTTTTCATTCCAATTTATTTTATACTTTTTACTGTTGGATACCTTATATATTCTAATTATAAAATCAAAAACAGCAACGATAACATCGGACATGAAGCACATATGTGGGGCTCTATATTTGGTATTGCCTTCACATTAATAACTCACCCAATTAGTATGAGCATATTTTTGGAACAAATTAAAGAAGCTCCTTTTCTTAAGTAATGGCGTGAATACTAGAAAACATGATTTAATTATCATCATAGACAATGCTCCATCTTTGGAGTTTGATTCTGATAACACTATTTTAGCTGATGCTGTTTTTTCATATTTAATCTAAGCTGGGCTTACCTTTAATATAACTCCTCTAAAATTTATACCTTATGTCTAAGATTATACAAGTCTCTACACGCCTATGGCGAATTGAAATCGGGATAGTAAATGTCTATCTAATTAAAACCAATGATGGATTGGTATTGGTTGATGCTGCATGGCCAAATAAAGCGGACGCTATATTGGAGGGTGTGAAACAAACTGGTCATGACCCTGCAGATATCAAACATTTATTGCTTACCCATGGTCATGTTGACCATGCAGGTAGTGCTGCGGAGATAAGCAAGCGTACAGGAGCTAAGGTATACGTTCATGCTGCCGACATTGAATTAACAAGCAAAGGGGAAGCTGGATATGATGGAATTACAGTAACTCCAGGCATTATTCCGAGCCTCGTTTATCGTTACGTTATTAAACCTGGAGGAACGAAATACGATTCTTTTCATATTGATAAAACCATTGCAGACGGGGATATTCTTCCATTTGCTAATGATATTAAAGTTATACATACACCAGGACATTGTGCAGGTCATGTATCATTTTTAATGCCCCAAGATGGAATATTAATAGGAGGTGATATCTGTGCAAACGTAATGGGATTAAGCTATTCTACTATTAATGAAGATAGGGCCATAGCACGAGAATCTATTTTAAAAGTAGCAGATTTCACCTTTGATCAAGCTGTTTTTGGGCACGGAAACCCATTAAAAAAGCGGGCTAATCAAGTGCTAAAAGAAAGGTTTACAGATACGAAACTGAAATAGCAGAACGGACAAAAAAACAATGACATAAATAAAATGTCGGGTAAATGACAGGTATAAAACAACAATAATTCGTGGACAGTTTTTAAGTTAAGATTTAATATTGCTGAAAAATTTCAATATGATTCAACAACCAGAACTCGGAAAAAAAATTGCTGATTTCAGAAAATCTAAAGGATTTACTCAAGAAGAGCTTGTTGAGAAATGCAAGCTTAGTGTACGTACACTTCAGCGAATTGAGGCTGGAGAGGTAACTCCTAGGATTTACACAATTAAGTTGATTTTTGAAGTTTTGGAACTGGATTATGAAGACACTTTGAGTTCTAAGAAAGAGAATGAAATAGGGCGTTCAGAAACAAAGCTCGAGCAATTTTATATAAGTTTTCTTGATTTATTTAATTTAAAAACAAACACAATGAAAAAAGTATCAATTTTATCTGTAGCAATATTTGCTATTATTTGGGGGATTTCGTCAGTAAGGAACCTGACTTTTGGTCAAACGGATTCTAATGTAGAGAAAATCATTAGAAAGACAAATTCGGATTTTATAGAATACTTTAATAATGGCGAAATAAATTCTTTGGTTCAACTATATCGAGACGATGCATGTTTAGTTTCGAGAGGTTGCGGAAAGGAATTCATTAGAAATTACTATGGGACTGAATCTACCAAGTATAAATTTACTGAGATTACGGCAACTAGTATTAGTGTTAATGATTCAATTGCGTTTGAAAAAGGTAAATGGAGAGCGACTTTATTATCAGGAGTGTCGATAGGTGGCGAGTATTATTCTGAATGGAGATTGACGAACAAAAAATGGTTAATTGTAAGTGAATCATCTGTATTATCATTTGACTAAAAGCCAGCGCACAATATAGGCTTTGTCGAAAGTGCGGCAACAGCCACCAAGCAATATACCAAAAACACATGAATGAGTAGTTTAAACAGCTACTTCAATGATGAGAGTAAAATTTTCAGAGGAGATATTCAAATATTGCTTGATAAGAACAAGCGACAATTCGATACCTATGAGTTTAGGGATGGTAAACTAGTGGTAGTGAACAGATCTGTCTGTGTTCATGATGCCAATCAATCAGAGTCAAATGATTGTGCAATTTATAAATGGTACAATGGGAAATTAGTGTTCTTAGAATTATTAGGTGCAGAATGACAACTACTGCATATAAAACCACTTGTAATAAATTGTCGGTTCAGTGCTTAAATAATCCTGAAAGCTTTCAGAATTGTGCATTGTATAAAGTTCAGTGTTGGCAGACAATTTTGTACCTCGAAATCGCCAACTTAATTTTGCCACTGTCCTCCTCCCTTAACCACTCCTATTTTCATTTGATTCTTTCATATATTATTGATATACTTCTACTACCCTTTTTAAGATTTGTTTATTTTAGGTAGTGGTAGGAATAAACAAGTTAGCGGTAATGCTATGACCTAAATATAATCACATTAGTTCTGTGAATTTCACCATACTTTATAAGGTAACAAATTTGTATATTTATCTCATGAAAAATAAATCAAAAGAATTAGACGTAGATTTTATTGGCGGAAAAGGTTCATTAACTAAAGATGAAGAAAAACAAATTAGTGAATTTATAAAAGCTCAAAAAATACTAAGAGCAAAACAAAAAGCTAGAAAAACAAAGACTTCAACTACTAAAAAAGTCTCAGCTTAAGTTGACTAAAAGACTTTCATAGAAATAAAACTACGAACTGCTAACAGGCATTTGGACAAAATAAAGGCTGAAGTATTAAAAGGAAAAAGAAACAGTAGAATCGTTTATTGATGAAGTAAACTGCTAAAGAAAAATAGTTTGAAACACTAAAGAAAAAAACGTCCTACAACAGCAAATTTGCAATCCTTTTACAATCACTCTCCATTTAACTGAATTTTAGAAATTGATTAATTCGTTTCCCCTATTTACATTTGAGTCAGAACGCACTCCTATTGCAAATGAGCGAATCTTTTAACTATTCCTATTTCCTTTTGTTTTTTTGATAAATTATTGATAACATTGATATACTTCTACTACCCGATTTATATTTATTTTTGAGGTGGTAGCGAGAATAAACAAGTTAGTGTCAAGCAACGCAGATAAAATAAAATGCGACACACCAAAAAAAATGAAAACTACAAAAATTTTTCTGCTGACATTATTTATATTATCATTCAAGTTCGGATATTCACAAAATCTTGTCGACACTTTTTTTGTTTCTCCAAATCCATTCAATAAATCAACAACTATTTGTTTGGACCTTGCAAACAATGACACCATAACATTAAGTGTTTATGATATGCTTGGACGTAATGTTAGAACTTATTATAATAATGCAATTTTACCTTCTGGCACTTATTCAAATGAGTTCTTACGTGACACACTGCATGATGGAATATACTTTGTTAATTTGCAATTTGGGACACGGAAAAAGAAAATAATCAAAGTTGCAGTTATAAGTTCCTCGACAGGAACTTATAAATTGATAGCTCGAAACGACAAAAATTCTAATCCAAATTTATCGCAAAAAGTGTTGTTGAATCAGATTTTAAAGTACATTCCTGACATCAATTTAAGAAATGAATTGTGCTTGCAAGGTTTTACAACAAATGACTCGCTTGATATTAAAAAAATTGAAGGCAGACTCCAATTAGAACTTAATGACAAAGGGATTGAGAATTTAGATGGACTTCAATATTTTAAACAAGTTTGGCGACTTGTACTTAACAATAACAAAATTAAAAATCTTAAGCATTTACCTCCAAATGTGACGGGATTAGATTGTTCAAACAATGAAATTTCACGCATCGATTCTTTACCTGAACATTTAGATTATTTGGGATGCACCAACAACAAAATAAACTTTATTAGTAAGCTTCCAAATTCATTGACTCAGTTAGTTTTTGCTAATAATAAAATGACATACTTTCCGACATTACCCCCAAATATTAAATGGGTTAATTATTCTAACAACCCAATTTCATTTGATAGTTTACCTTACTCATTTAAACCAATAACATGTGATAATATCGAACAAAATTGTTTGCCTTATGAATTTATAAATTGGAAAATTCTTAACATAAATACTAAAGATACCGCATTCAATATTTTAGGCTTAAGAATTAATGTTGATTTCGATTTAAAAGAAACAATTGATTTTAAATTTATAAAATCAAAAATGCT
>JAIYDG010000056.1 GCA_027487625.1 Bacteroidota bacterium | reverse complement strand
GCGAGTGTGTTGATCTTTTTGAATGTTTGACCACCCAAAATTAGGGATTCACACTCGCTTTTTTTCCTTAAGTCAATGACATTGGGCTTTAGCCCTCGCTTGGATATTAATGCTAGGACTAAAGTCCATCAAAGAGGCATCTCCATCCACGAGCTAAAGCACGTGGCAATTCATGTCCTTCGAATCTGAAATACAAAAATGTCCGGTAGAATGATTTTTTCAGTAAAACTATTTACGATGCTTATCAACTATCCTGCGTATTGAATTTGAATTAAATTGGGTAAAAACAAACCGAATGAAGTGACCTCCCAACAATGCTGTTGCAATTAAAATTGCAGTAGAATAGGAAAAATAAAACCCACTTGTTATTAGTATAATATAAAATGTGTAAATCCCTAGATTTCTAAATACTATCATGTGGTAGTATACTGGTCGTATTTTTTCAAAAACGCTTTTGGCATCGACTGTTGAGATTTGAGTTTTATCTTTCAAATATTGTAATCTAGGCTCTAATCCTTTCACATTTTGTTCTTTTAATAAATAAAATTCCTCTTCTTTTGCATTAAATAGTTTAGCAATTTTTATAAGATAGTCAAGTTTCTCCATTAAGTTTGAAAACTTTGTTCTTGACGCTAGAACTAAGATAAAAAAGGTAGAACAAATAAGCGACTCAATCGCTATTAAGGAAAAAAGAGCTAATCCATTCACTATTTGATCAATCGATTTTGCTATTTCTTCCCAATTAAATACAATGAGTTGATTAAGTAAGTTGTGGATATTCTCAGGAATGAATTTCAAATGCTCAATATTCTCTTGAACCTTATCTGAAGAAACAATAGTGAGGAATCCCGAAAAAGCAAGTGCTCCAATAAAAACACTTTCAATTACGTACGATTCAGTCCTTTTGATCATATTGCTTAAATCACTTTCTAGCTTGAAAATTTCAATGTCATTCTTATCAATTTCCTCGGTATGAAGACTGTAATCTTTTAATTTATTTTTGGCAAGTATTTTTTTGCCATTTAACTCGCTAAAAACGTCTAAATCTATATTTATTTTAGTTTTATCTTCAGTGTTTATAAAAATTTCTAAAACTTTTAAAGAATTACTAAAATAAAAAACTAGAGAAAAATACAACAGGGCTATTGCAGATACGAATACATGCAAAGCAATTCTTGGTGGCCAATCGGTTACAAATACTCCGAAGAACATTCCAATACCAATAAGGCTTGCTATCAAAATAGCACCGAAAATTCCATTTGTAAAATTGCTTGAAGATGCAGTAACATAAATGTTTTCGATTTTACCTTTTATTTTATCATCCACCTTTTTGTTGATAAATTTTATTAGCCATACTATAAATATTGGAATAATTACAAACTGAATCAAAAATGACAACCCTACTCCTATTGCTTTGATTTTCAATAAATACAAACTAATCCAACGTAAAGAATGATCACAAATGATTGGAATCACATTCACTCGAGTATCAACAATAACTTCTTTATGACTATCTAAATGTTTTTTTATTATGTTATCAACTTGCATAGAGTAGATATTTAAACAACTTTACACTTCCAAATCTCTGGTATTAAGCAAAGTGTCATGGTGAATCATGGTTTCAATGTTTGTGGTGCATCACAAGGTATAAATATATTTAAATTATTTGAATAAATAACAATGTTTTCAGTCCTCCAGTTGTTTTGCCATTTTTTCTATTCCACAATTTTGGCTATTGCCTTCTGCGGAACTTTTTAGCCACTAAGGCACGAAGACACAAAGTTTATTGGATGAAAATTGATTTTTTGGTGGATTTGTGCCTTAGTGGCTATTTTTATCATCACGCCGAAGGCGGGATAAAATCCGCGTTGATCCGCCTAATCCGTTTCATCCGCGTTGCTATTATTGTCGCTTTGGTTTTTACACAAAAATTCAACTCAATTCCGCGCCACCCTTGCCAAGTTGAAGTAATTGTAATCCGTCATCGGCGCATCCGTCAGCCCGAGCACCCGCCCGATCGTAACCAGCTGCCCCCGGTGGTAAGTGCTGTGATTGAACACATGCTGGAGGAATTCAAAGCGAGGCATTTCACCCGAAGCCCAGGGTGTATCCAAATGTACCTTTTGCACTAAATCTGCTTCCGAAAGGCCACTCACATAGTGGTGCAAAACCTGTGACTCGATGATGATCCCTGCACACACCTCCTCAATTTCTAGGTTTTGATTGCCATAACGGCTGCCATTGGGTGCTTCTTCGGCAACCACCGAGTGCCAAAACTCTTCTACCGCCCAAATGTGGTTCAAGGTTTTTAAAATGCTGGGGAAACTGGAAGGAACTTCGGCCTGAAAAATATCCTGAGGTTTGGTTTTTAGCCAGTTGACCAGTGTTTCATTGGCCCATAAATTGTACTCCGCGTAATTGGTCATTAAAGATCGTAAACTCATTGATGTTGTTGTTTTGATTTGCTTACAAAGCTAAGGCAGGCCTATGTCAAGGGTATGTCAGGGGTCTGTTTTGGGTTGCAAATATTTTTCGACGTACTGCCGCATGGTCAGTTGATGGGGCGGAAATTGTTCGGACAAAATCTCCACCCGCGCCATCCTATCCAAGCGAAAAGAACGAAAATCCTGGCGCAAGCGGCAATAAGCCACCAAAGTCCAATCCTCTTGGGCATTGTGGTAGATGGAAAAAGGTTCGATGGTTCGTTCTGAAGCTGTCCCATCGACCGTAGTATAAGCAATTTTAACTGCCTGGAAATTGGTCAAGGCCATTTGAATGTCGAGTAAGCAACGAGTGGTAACCTGATAACTCAAGGTTTTACCAATGAACATCCGCTCACTCAGTAATTCTGTTTTTTGCTTGCTGGAATGTTTGAGTACAGTTTTAATTTTCAGAATGGCGCTGGTAAAAGCTTCTACCAGCGATGCGTCTTTGTTGCACACTATAATTTGTTCAGAGGTAATTAAAGCGTAGGCTTCCCGCTCAGAAAACATCACGGGAGGAAGTTTGTATCCATCCAGGATTTGATAACCTTTCCCTTCTTCAGTCACAATGGGGACACCAGCTTCCTCCAGAGCTCGGATATCCCGATATACAGTACGTACACTGATGTTGAACTTTTTAGCCACTTCGGTAGCGGTTAACAAGCGTTTGGACAGCAACATGGTGAGGATAGCGGTTAGGCGGGATAGACGGGAGGTTTGTTTGTCTTCCATAAGTGATGAGTGGAGTTAGACTAAAAATCCAACCAGTTGATGATTTGAAACCTCCCGAAGATTCAACACCTTCGGGAGGTAAGGAACGGTTTTAATTCAGGGCACTAAAAAACCGATCCTACTTCATCCCCGGAATCCCCATCGGCTGCGCCACATTCCACTCCGGTGCCGGAGCAGCCTGCACCTTTGGATACACCTCATTCAGCGAATCCCCCTCGTACAAGCGGCCATTTTTCATGACGTACTTGATGGTATTGGTGTTGCGGATGTTCTCCAGTGGGTTTTTGTCCAAAATGAGTAAGTCAGCCAGTTTCCCAGTTTCCAGTGAGCCCAGATCTTTGCTCAAACCAATCGCCTGTGCCCCCAAAATCGTAGCTACCCGCAGTGCATCGTGGGTTTTCATCCCCCCGGATTGCACTGCCCACAACTCCCAATGGTAACCCAAACCCTGCAACTGACCATGTGAACCAATTCCAGCAATACCTCCCGCTTCCACCAGGGCTTTGGCAAACTCGGCATGACGACGAAAAATGTGCTCCTCTGGCAAAAACCATCCTGGCCGACGCCGCGCTTTTTCATCCAATTCCGCTTTAGGGGTAAAGTGATTGAGCTTTTTGTCACCCACCACATTCTCCGTAGCGTAGTAATAGTTTTCAGCCCAGGGCCCACCATAGGCCACCAGCAATGTAGGCGTGTACGACATCTTGGATTCAGCCACCAATTTGATCACATCCTTGTAAATGGGGTAAATCGGGAAAGCGTGCTCATGCCCCGAGTAGCCATCCAACAACTGGCTCATGTTGAGTTTAAAGTCCAAACCACCTTCCGTAGTTGGCATCAAACCCTGTTCTTTAGCCGCCTGGATGACCCACTGGCGATGCTGGCGATTGCCCGTCATGTACATTTTGATCGTCTTGGTATTGTAGTACTCGGAGTATTGTTTGAGTACGTTGCGGGTCTGCTCCAAACTTTCCAAACGATAGGCCCAGTAACCAACCCCGGGACCGGTGGAATAAATCCGTGGCCCCAGGATTTGCCCACTTTCCACCATGTCGCCATAGGTGAGTACATCGGTGGTGGCAGTTTGTGGGTCACGCGTGGTGGTTACGCCGTAAGCGAGGTTGGCATTGTACATCCAGGCCTGGCTTTTGTGCAGGCCCCAGTAAGGCCACATGTGCGCATGGGTATCCACGAAGCCCGGAACGATGGTTTTGCCAGCCATGTCCATTACCTTGGCACCTGCTGTAGCCTTGATGGAACCCGCTTTGCCT
>JAIYDG010000287.1 GCA_027487625.1 Bacteroidota bacterium | reverse complement strand
CGGCGTTGTTCGTGCCCCTTCTTTAGTCTCAATCTTGTCTCAAAATAGTCTTAAATGAGAAAACAATGAGACTGGCGGTAGCTGCGCACACCATGGGCGATCAAACTACTGTCAGAAAAGAAATGGTTGAAAGGAGGGTGGTGAGGAGGGAGCCCTAGGATCGTACGCCTTGGGGGCTATTGCGCGTAACGGGCTCCTAGCGAAGGTTTCTTAAAAGAAGTAGTCGAGAGGAGGGTTGTTGAGAAGAGCCGCTATGACAAGGTCGCTTGGGGCTCCCGCTCGAAGCGGCTCTTAGAGGTGAACGAGTCACTTGAGGCGTTGGCTACGCTGCGCCTGCATACAGTATAACACCTTGTCAATGGACGAGGAGGACTCCCGACCCTTGAAACAGGGACTATAATGGCGGAGGGAAAACCGCCAAAACACGCATGGCATCTAAGGGCTTGGTCAGAAGGTATGAAGGGTGGATCTACGTGGTTCAATGGGAGAATGATGAGGAAACCGTAAAAATCGGTTTTAGCTGCGACTTGAAGGGTCGGCTCGGAGACTTCCTTACTTATTCAGCCCATAATCTTGTGGTATTGAAAGCATTTCGCGGAGACCTAGAGGAAGAGAAGCTTCTTCATGAAAAGTTTCAAGCGGTCAGGGGAAATGGCGAATGGTTTACGCTTTCCTCGTCGCTTGCTTTTTTCCTGAAAGAGCAATGTCGTTGTGACACCAAAGAAGCCAAGCAAGAGTTTCAAGGCGCCTACAAGGATCGAATACTATGGAGGCCGATGATGCGAATCATGCAGGAGCGCTTAGAAGCCGCTCACAAGTCACGCAAAATACCTGGATACATCAATAATGCTCGCCGTTATATTTTATGGGCCATTAAATATCTGCAAGAGCGCAACTATGTTTGCGACGCCGCCGGCATCATCAACCATCCGTCAAACGGCTCTTTGTACACATCGAAAACCGTTTACAATACTTTGGCGTTTTTAATTGAAGAACAACTTATTGCCAAAGATGACAGCAAGCTGTACTCACTAACTGATAAAGGAGAGAAAGGGTTGGCACTGCTGGAGGAAAAATGGATCGAGCGCCGTTACCTGCGAAAGAGTGTTAGATCCTTGTTATCCTGATGCTTTTCCATGGCCTACACAGACAGTCGTTGCGACTTGGTGGAAGTGAGAGAGCAATGGAGGGTATATGTGCCTTCTGAGCGTTCTTGGAACAAAGCAGTGAAAGAGCTTGAGAAAGCTATTAGGCCAGACAAGACCAGCTACTACCAGCCAGGGGCTTACACGGGCAAGCAAGGACATCAAATGACCTTAATGAGCTGGGAATTGACAAAAGGCGAAGACCAGCTACCCTGCTCGTATCCCGACTGGTGAAACCATCGGGACTCCCTCCCCGACTGGTGATCCTCGCCATGCCCTTCCACGAAGAACTTTTTGCTCTTGCCATGGACTATGGAGCCAGTGCGGAGCTGTCTGCTCTGAAGAAGCGCTTTGAAGGCTTTTCCATTTGCAAGGACAAGACTACTGCTGCCGCTTTCGGCTACCTTGCTGCTATAAACGACCAGAAGAAGGAAGACGAAGAAGGGCCTTCCATCTACGACAAAGTTTGCGCAGTGATGGACAAGCTTGTTGATCCTGATGAGTGGATGACAAGCGAAGATGCCACGGAGACAATCTTCGCCTTGATTTATCTTTGGCTGAAAGAGGAGCTTATCGAAGAAGGACTGTCGGACGGTTTCATTACGCTTTTAGGCAACAAGTTCAAAGCTTTTGTCAAGCCAGGCGTCATTTCGTAACAATCGCTTCCTTTCCTTTCCATTGCTCTGCCCTAGTCTTAATAAAAGACTGGGGCTTTATTGTGCTTGACGATTTGCCGGCGCCTTTTGTGGTTGGAGGAGTGAAGATTTGGCCTGCCCATTCAAGGCCTGGCTATTCCTGGTTCATTGCTTATGAAGGCAAGCCTTATTATTTTCGCTCTCGCAATGAGGCAGTGCTTTTTGCGAAAGATGCCCAAAGTGGAAACGATCCCGAAGGGTTGTGTGACTGACTGGGAGCATGAATTTTTGCGCTAGCCTGCTTTGGTTGATCGCTGGCCCGCTAGGCGGGCTTTTGTTGTCTTATGAAGCTCAAGGAACAGGCAAAATGCGACAAAATTGCCCGCACTGGACGAGTGCAGAGTTGGTTGGATGATCCAGAAGGTCGCCTCGCCGTAAGCTGCACGGTCTTTGTCGTAGATGATTCAATGGAAGGGGAAAATGGCATTGAAGCATCGTGGCGTTTTGTTTCCCATGGTTTACGTAATGGTGCAGGCGTAGCCGTCCATTTGTCAGAATTGCGCGGGAAAGGCGAAGAGAATGGCAAAGGCCTTGTTGCAAGTGGTCCCATCAGCTTTGGCAAAATCTATTCCACGCTCAATGAAATCCTTCGCAGGGGAGGACGGTACAAGAACGGGGCTGTAGTGCTTCATCTTGATTATTCACACCCTGACATTCTTGATTTCATCAAAGCTTCCCGCAAAGAGCTTCCATGGGTGAAGAGATGCGTCAACGTGGATGAACAGTTTATTGAGAATGCTTCTCAAGAACTCATTGATGAGCTGTTGAAAGGCATTGCTTCTGGGGATATTTGGCTTAACAAAATTAGGTACGATCAAGAAGGAAATCGCATTCGTGCCAATGTCTGCCTTGAAGTTTATCTTCCTCACCGTGGCACTTGCCTTTTGCAGCATGTCAACATGGGTGCTTGTGACTTCGGCGAAGTAGAAGAAGCTTTTGCGGAAGGGATGAAGCAACTGTGCGAGCTCCATCCAAATACTGGCGTTGGCGATACCGGCGAATATCTTTCCCCTTCCATTGACAAGCAAGTTGGCTTGGGCATGCTCGGCCTTGCCAATTTCCTTTCCCTCCATGGCATTTCCTACGAAGACTTCGGGAAGGCGCTGCAAGCCCTGAATGATGACGATCCCCATCCATGGTGCCATTATTGGGGAGAGAAGCCTGCTGGCAGGGCTGCAGCAGCCATTCGTAATGGCATTGGGGCGGCAGCGAAGATTGCTAGCGAGCATGGCATGAAGAGGGCTTTCTGCATTGCTCCCACGGCTTCCTGCTCCTATCGCTATTTGGACAAAGCCGGCTTCACTGCTGCTCCTGAAATTGCCCCTCCCATTGGACGGCTTGTCGATAGGGATTCCGGCACTTTTGGCGTGGAAAGCTTTGACTATGGGGAAGTGGAAATCGCGGAACAAGTTGGCTGGAACACTTACGTTCTTGTCGTCAACGAACTCGTGCGCTTGTACCAAGCCACTGGCCTTTTTCACGGTTACTCCATGAACACATGGGGAGATTTGGTAACTTACGACCGAAAATTGCTCTCGGATTGGCTAGCATCTCCTCAGACGAGCATGTACTATTCCTTGCAAGTCATGTCTGACATGCAAAGAAAGGACGATGCTTACGCCGCTCTTGATGACGACTTCAAGAGCATATTTGGACTCGAAGATAGCGAGCCTTCTGGAGAGGTTGTTACTTGCAGTTTGGATGCAGGCTTCTGCTCTAGCTGCGCTGAATAATTTTCTCTCGATAGTTCTTTACAAGGGGGAGTTGCTTCCCCTTTTTTATTCTTTTCCATCGCTTTCCCGAATAATGATCACCACCCAGCAGAGTCCCTATTTGAATGTCCTTGCCAAAAAGCGTGCATGGACGCCCGTGCAAGTGGCAAAAGGACAGGTGACAGAGGGCGCCGAAAGCACTTTGCTCAAAGCCTTGGCCTTGCGCCACCTTGAAATTCCCGTAAAGGAGCTTCTTGAGGAGGGCATGAAGCGTGAACTGCCCTCCACTCCTGGCCTTATTGAGACTCTTCGCTCCAACCAGGACGATGAAGACCGCCACTTGGAGGCTTTGAATTACGTGGCCGATGCCCACGGCACTGATGCAAAGTCAGAACGTGAAGTGATGAGTATTTTGAAAGCTTGGAACGAGCACCCTGCCCACCCCATTCTCAAGGCAGGCATCATGGAGCGCTCCGTTTTCTTCGTGGCGCTTCCGTTTTTCAGGCAAACGGGCGACGTGGGCATGCGCACTGTCTCGCAAGACATTTCGAGGGATGAAAGGGTTCACACGGTAGTGAATGCCATGGTGAGCAAGGAGCTGGGGGAGAAAGAGAGCCAAAGTCTTGACAAGCTTCGCGCCGCCACTGTTGCTTGGCTTTTTGATGATTTGAGCGCTTCGTCTAATCAATGGCTCAACAAAGATTTCTGGCTGCGTCAGTCGCAAAGCCTGTTCTGGACAGGCAAGGCTCCTGAGATGGCCGCCACTCGCAGCAGCCGGTGCCCAGCTTTCTTCGAAAGCCCGAACACATCACTGCCAAACTATTCTAAGTAGAAATGCTTAGCACTGGCCCTTGTCTCGGCAAGGGCTTTGTCGTACCATGCTCTCAGCGGCACTCTAATGCCGCTACCGTCCACAAGTAACTACGCATTACACACTCGATGAATCAAACCCAAGGACGACACATTCCGAGAGAGCTTTCATTTGGCAGTGAATTGCTTTGCAAGGTTTATATGGCCAGCGAAGTGCCCAACCTTGCTGATGAACTAATTGCAGAGTTAATTTCTGAAACCTCAGAAATTGCAACATCTGTGGCCGCCACAAAAGAAGACGCCGAATACAGGATTGCCAGAGGGGAATTTGTTGATCTTGACTGGCTTAAGCGTGTGCGCGTTAAATACAGCAAGGTCACGGGTTTTAAAAGCCTGCTTCTCAGAGAATTGGATACAAGAAGAGGGCTGCATGGCAAAAGCAAGGCAGTTGCTGCGATTAAAAGAGAAAAAGCCAGGCTAGATGCGCATGAAGACCATCAAGCACGGCTCAAGACACATAATTTTCACAAGCGAAAGTTTTTTCATGGCCTGATTAGGGAGGAGATTGGAGAGATCAAATTCGAGGCTTTGGCAAAAAGAGCCTATGAAATGGCGAACGCGGTGGCTCCAGATCCTGGTCTGAAATGATGCTATAGTGTCAAGCGACGGAGGGCAAGCCTCTGCTTGTCACTGAGATTCCCTTAAGGATTTCGGATGACCCTCACGCTTGCTCCATCGTCTACCACCACTACTGCTCTATCGGTAGTGTGCAGCCAGCAGGAATGGGCACTGCGTCGATTCTGGTTCGGACCTTCTTCGAGCGTTGCTGGTTTGCGACTAAGTCCTGGGTTTCCAGGCCGGGGGAATTGATCACCCTCGCCCGTTTGGTCCACGGTTGAGCCCTCGACCCATTTGGCAAGCTCGACGGACTAGCAACACCCCCTAAGCCTCTCAACGATGCTCAAACCTGGGGGTCACTGGCTCCTTAGTGTAGGCTTACACATCAGGCAGATAGCCTGGAATGCCGGGTTCGATTCCCGGAGGAGCCCTTTCCCATTGCTCTTCTCATGAGCGCCTTCGTCACCTCAGACCTGCACCTCGGCCACGCCAAGATGCTGGATTTCGTACGTCCCGATGGAGAACCCCTTCGTCCTTTCTCCTCCATTGAAGAAATGCACGAAACGCTCATTGAGCGTTGGAACAAGAAAGTTCACGAGAAGGATCGCATTTACATTCTGGGCGACGTGGCAATTCCCAGAAGTGGCCTGCAGCTTCTCAGTCGTTTTAATGGAAAGAAGATTCTCATCAAAGGGAATCATGACATTTACAAAATTCAAGATTATCTTCCATATTTTGAAGACATTCGAGGAGCATTCTTTCGTGGCGGTGATAGCACCATGCCAGGAGGCCTAATCTTCACTCACGTTCCAGTGCATCCAAGCAATTTGCAGGGGCACTATCTTGGCAATGTTCACGGCCATCTCCATTGTCATCTTGTATTGACGGACGATGGGAAAGTGGATAGGCGTTATTTCAATGCCTGCTTAGAAAGAAACGATTTTGAACCGGTAGCATTAGAAGACATCAAGGCTTATTTCAAGGCCAACCATGGACGAGCGTCGGACGTTTGACACCCCGATTCGTTCACGCTGGAACGCGCCCATTCATAATTGCTTGAAAGCCATTGACGCTCATATGGAACTTTATTTCCTCCATCGTGATCCTTGGCATCTGGAAAAAGCAGCAGCGCTTAGGGCATACTTGCACGAACTGAAAACTTACATTCACCACCAAGAAGAAAAGGCTCGCCGTAGCGAGCCCATGTAGTCTTCAGGCTACGCAAGTGGCATAGCCGATGATTGAAGCCAACTGCGCCTGACGAAGCCTTGCGGCTTTCAGAAGCTGTAGCTTCACAAGCATGAGCTTGTTCATGACCGTTTCTCCATGGTCCCCATCCCCCGTTTCATGGATGGCTTGCATGCACCCTTTGCAGGGCAAACGTATCTTTAGCCTATCACGCCTCACGCTGAAATCGAATCAGCTTTCATCACCAGAAGAGACAAGCGGCAGAATGTTTCCGCATCAGGAAACGAACAGGGTGCGGCCCTGACATTCTGCCAAAGTGTCCTAAGTGCTTCAACTCACTTAAGACTGTGAACGGAATCCACGATGGTGTCAACATTGACGAGGATGTTGACAAGCCGTTGGCCAACGGGCTCCTGCAGGAAGCTTCGAAAGCTTAGCAGAGAAAGGTCCAGTAGACGGCCGCTCCTTCTAGGAACAAACGCCTATTAACGAAACGTGCTTCATGGAAAGGCACCCTAATTTCATGCCTCTGACCATTGAGGCTGTAACAAAGGCAAGCCATGGTTCACACTTCGTAGTCTTTACAGCCTCTGCAGCCAGGATGTTCCTTGCAAACCTTGTCCCAATGACCATCGCCCTCTTGCTGCTCCAAGAGCTCGTAGTAATCATCCATAAAGTGGTCGTAAGCGGCCTGGGCAAGGCGCGATTCTTGGCTTGACGCACCAAAGCTCCTCCTGGCTTCTTCCAGTGCTTGGGCGGCCTTCGTCGCCAGGAACAGAGCATCGTCTGCGGCGTAGGAGAGAACCATGGAGGAGGGGAAATTTCCCTCAGTCTATCCTTCTAAGTTTTTCATTGCTTTAAGCACTTTCTCTGCTTCTTGCAACTTGGGCAACAAAGTTGGCCTGTAAGCATGTTCTGCAGCAAGGAGCTGAAGAGCCGTTTGCCTGTCGGCCTCCAATAGAGCCAAGAGAAAAGCTAGTTCCTTACTGGAAAATTCAACGCCAATCATTTTTCAGAGAAAGTGAAAGTTTCAGCAGTTGCTGAAAATTCTACTAGCAATCATCGAACGAGACTATTCAACCAGTCAATATCGCTGTCTTTTGAAGCCTCAAGAATGGCAGCAGCAAGAGCAAAGGCATAGTCATCCACTCCCACTTCTTTGCCGCCAGTGACTGCCCACTGCCCACTGGCTCTGTAAATGACGCTTAAGTTTTTGAGCTGAGCAATTGCTTTTGCATGAGGATATAGTTCAATAAGGCCTGCATTGAAAAGCTCTTTCATCTTGCTAAACGCCTTCATTTTCGTGCTCACCGACCATGCAAGTTCTGCGATGGGGAAGTCCTTTGATAAGTTTTGAATGATGAAGCTACTGTTAAATTGGTCAAGAACGATGCTCTGAAATTCATAAATGCGGTGGTGCTCTTTGATCCACTCTTCCACTTTCGCCATGTTGACTTCCTTTTTCCCACCAATTTCAAAGTCGGGTTCAAAGGCGTGAAACTTGTCTATGACTAGCCTCTCGCCCTCGTAATGAACAATGCAGGCCGTGTAATCGTCTCGGCCAACGCCACCACGTGCAGGGTCTAGAGAAAGAACGTAGGTGCCAGTGAATTCTTTCTCGGGAAACAATATGCTTCGTTCTTTGTTGATTGCTGCTTCAACAATTTCCGTGGCCAGCAAGGCAGAGTTGTTCTTGGCGAATTGAGCGCCGTATTCCACCCAAAACTTGTCGGGGTCGCGCTTGAGTTCGGCATCAAGGAACGCACATCCCCATGGCAAATTGACATTCACCTCCCAAGTTGGGAGATTTACTGCTTGCATGAAGGGGAATTCGCCAGACGTTGCTTCGCAATAGTGCTGATAGAACAGGCCATCAGTGAGCCAAGGAGAGGAAAGCTCAAGGATGCGCCCGTGCTGTCCGAACTGAGCGATGGAGGGAGATAGAGCGTCGTAAATAGCCTTGGCGCCACGGTTCGCGTCGCCTTCAATCGCAAAGGAAAGCTCGTCCATGATGAGCATGACGACGGCTTTACCACGAGAAGCACGAGCCGATGCAGGGATGGCCTGAAACACGCAATTGTTGCTTGTCTCAATCTCAGTGGCAGTCTCTCTCGTGATTTCATCAACGAGGGGGCTATCCATTAGCAATTGACGAATGTTGTTCAGGGCAAGCTTTGCCTGGCTCTGGTCGTTAGCAATGGTCAGAATGTACCACTTTTCAGTCTTCCTGACTCGCCTTCTGTATTGATCTTCTAGGACGAAGCAAGCATAGAGGGCAGCAATTGCAGCCATAAGCGTTTTGCCACAGCGTCTTCCTAGTGCCCACACTGCATGCGTCTTGTTGCCGCCAAAGTAGGCGTCAAGAATGCGCTTCTGCTCGGGCCATAAGTCGAGCTTCAAGACGTGCCTGGCAAAATCACTGCAGGTGAGAGATGCGCTCATTGCAAAGTGGACATTGGACGCAGATTTTCTTTTGGCACGAAATAGGCGGGACGTCCCCTGGCAGGATCCGCCCAAAATCTTTCCTCCATCGCCTCTTCTCCATAGCACCAGCCATGGATGAAAGTCTTCTGGCTTTCAATGGTCACCAAGACAAACTTCTTCTGATGATCTTCGTTCTTCTGGACGATGAGGTCGTAAGCGTGCTTTGAGCGCGTCTTCACGTCGATGCCTGGAAGGTCGTCGGACCCTCGCTTTGCTTCGCTCTCCTTGTAGAGCTCATGCTTCAATCCTAAGTATGCCGCCACGGCCATTTCACCAGCGGCCCCAAGCAAATGCACCTCCAGGGCCTTGTCTCCAAAGCGTGGCCCTTTATTCCGTCCACGCAGCCCCTTGGCTTCGTTCACTGACTGCCGCCTTTGTCCTTCCTCCATCGCCTGCTTCCTTTCCTCTTCGGAGAAGACAAATTCAATGGGAGTGGGCATAATCAAAATAACGTCGTCGTCATCATAGCCACGTTTAGAATAAAGACACGCCAATAGTGTGAACAATGTCGGAAGAAGCGGTTGATCTTGGTCATGCCACTGCTGCGGGACTGCGCAACGACGGTCTCGCGAATGCTCTCACTGGCATGGGCATTCCCGGCAGGGACAAGAGCCTTCAAACCCAAGCGCAGCCAATTGTCTTTCTGGCACAAGAGGAGCTAGAGGCTCTGTACGGGGAATGGCTGCCTCGTCGCATTGTTGACATCTATGCAGAGCAAGCCACTCGCAAGGGCTTCAAAGTGTTGTTTGGCGGAGAAGGAGCCGCCGCAGAAGAAGTGGTAGGCATTGAGCAAGTCATTGAAGATTTGTACATCCTTGAAAACTTCATGCTTGCCTCCAAGAATTCCAGGCTCTACGGAGGCGCCGTCATCCTTCTTTACATCGACGATGGTCGCCCCGCCGATCAACCAGTCGATACGAGTCGCATTTATGCCGTTGAAGGTATGGAAGTGCTTGATCGTTGGCAAATTGCACCAGTAATTAGCGAGGAAAATATATACGACTACTCCAAGGCAACATACTATCAAATTATCTCTGGCGATCTCATTCGGCAGCCACAACTTACTTACATTCACAAAGATAGGATTTTGCGTTTTGACGGTGACTGGCTTCCCTATCGCATTAGGCAAAGAAACTATGGATGGGGAATGAGCAGTCTGCAGACTGTTTATGAGAGCTTTAAGCACTATTGGACAGGCTTGAACAGTGCTGCAACCTTGCTGAGCGAATTTGATATTTTTGTGCATAAGATTCGCGGCTTGGCGCAGATGCTGGCAGCCGGCAAGGAGAAAGACGTAAGGGATCGTCTTGTTCTGAATGACATGAGTAAGAGTGTCTATCGCGGCTATGCAATTGACGCAGAAAAAGAAGAGCTTGCTTTCATTAGCAGGAACTTTGGTGGAGTTGGTGAAATCTTGGAAAAGATGAGGGTGGACATTATTGGCGCTTCCAAGATTCCTCATACAGTGCTGTTTGGCGAGAGCCCGAGTGGACTTGGCTCCACTGGTCGAAGCGAAGAGCGTGATTTCGCTAAGACGCTGGCAGACTACCAACAATCCACTTTCCATCGCCCCCTGAAAAAGCTGATGACCTACATCATGCTCAGCAGGACTGGGCCGACGAATGGTCGCGTGCCTGAATCTTGGCGCATCAAATTCAACGATTTGTTCGAGCTGAACGAGAGGGAGAAGGCCGACGTGAGAGCTCGTGTGGCGGCCGTGGATGGTCGTTACATCCAACTGGGAGTACTGAGTCCCAAGGAAGTGGCTGACGCTCGCTACGGCGGCTCTGAGTGGTCAATGGAGCTCACTCTTGATCCAGCGGTGGTGCGCGAGCTTCCCACTCAAGCAGGGGGCGGTTCCACTCAAGGAGGGAGTGGTTCCACTCAAGGGAGGGGTGGTTTAGCCGTGCCTCCTGGCGGCCGCGATCCGTTGGACGAAGAAAATGGCACTTTGCCCATGGACGGGAGCCGTGAAGTGGAAGACAGCGCAGGACTATTCCTGCCTCGCGACTTGGAAAAAATTCGCGGCGATGTGCAGTTCAAGGACAAAGATTTGCATCAGCAGGCTATTGCTGCTGCCAAGTCAAAGTTCAAAGTGTGGCCTAGCGCCTATGCCAGTGCCTACATGGTTCAGCGGTACAAAGATCTCTACAAGAAAAAGCATGGAAGTGGCAGCGGCTTCAAGGGAGACGATGGCGATGTGAGCTATGACGATCTCGATGAATGGTTTAAGGAAGAGTGGGTGAGGATTGGCGCCAATGGAGAAATCCTTGGTGAATGTGGAGGGCGCGAAGAGAAAGAGGGGAAGCCCAAGTGCTTGCCCAAGGCAAAAGCTGAGGCCATGAGCAAAGAGGAGCGACAGACAATTGTGGCTCGCAAGCGCAAGTCCGACCCCAATCCAGACCGAAAGGGGCCAGCGAAAATGGTCAGCAGCAAGGTGGATGCGATTGAGCCCGTGCAAGTGGAAGGGCTAATGCTTGGAGACATTGACGAAGCTGCTTTTATTAGCGAGGCAGACGT
>JAIYDG010000701.1 GCA_027487625.1 Bacteroidota bacterium | reverse complement strand
TCCAAACATTTCTTCAAGGTTAGTTTGGGTAGGAACCTCAATTCTCGCTCTGTATTGGTCAACACATTCTGTAAATACACTTCCTGTTGGCCAAACCTGAGTTCCTCTATTAGAAATCATAATTAACTTCTGCTCCCCTACTAAGTGTTTCTGAATCATTGGAGCCAATTCTGCAGCTGTTAACGTTGATTCAACAAACAAATCAACCCCAACAATTTTAGATTCTTCCTTAACCTGATTTCCTAACATCATTTTTTGCTCACTTGGTGCAACAGGTTTATGAAATCCTGCAGATGTAGCTTTTGTATCTCTTGCAGCATTTTCTTTAGGTGATTTTCCTAAATTAGAAATAATCGCCTTTGCAAAATCTGTTGTACTTAATGAAGGAGTGCCTCTATCACCAAAATCACCTGTATGAACGCCATTTTCTAAGGTATACAACAAAGCATTTTCAATTAAATTAGCTTGTTCCATGAAACCTAAATACCGTAACATCATAAATCCACTTAACAATAAAGCAGTTGGATTGGCAATGTTTTTTCCAGTGATATCAGGCGCTGTTCCATGAACGGCTTCAAAAATTGAGATATGCTCACCCACATTTGCTGATGGAGCAAAACCCAATCCACCTACTAAGCCAGCACATAAATCACTCATGATATCACCTTGTAAATTGGTTAAAACCACAATTTCGAATTGCTGAGGTTTAGCTACTAATTTCATGGCCAAATCATCAACAATCATATCATTTGCTTCAATTTCAGGATATTCTTTTGCTACTTCATAAAAAGTTTCTAAGAACAATCCATCAGTAAGTTTCATGATATTGGCTTTGTGCGCACAGGTAACCTTATGAAAACCTTCACGTTTTGCCATTTCAAAAGCAAATCTGTGAACTTGAGTGCTACCCGGACGAGTAATAAAACGACGGCACAATGCTACATCTTGTGTAAGCATATGCTCGATTCCACCATAAGTTCCTTCAATATTCTCACGAACAATGGTGATATCAATTGGAATTCCTGCTTTAGAAAAAACTGTGTCAACCCCGTTTAATGATTTAAAATGTCTTCTATTGGCAAATGTACTCCATGTTTTACGTGCAGTTACATTGATACTTTTAACTCCTTTTCCTTTTGGAGTTTCCATTGGACCTTTAAACAAAATTCCATTGCTTTCAACACTGGCTTTAGCCTCATCTGTCATTCCGGTGCTAAAACCGGCTTCATAAAATTTCTTTCCCATATCGATATACTCGTAGGAAAGTGGAACTTGTGCAGCATCAAAAATACTGATAACTGCATCCATAATCTCGGGACCAATTCCGTCCCCTTTTGCAACTGAAATTTTAATTGGATTCATTGACATTTGGTTGTGTTTCTGGTAAACATTTGAAAACATGAAAAGTTTCATTTTTTCGAGCTGCAAAAATAATCAACATTAGCTCGGCTACCAAGTAATGTATAGCAAATTAATAAAACGTATTTTTGAAACATGAATCAAAAGCAAATTTTCCTGGCTCATCAGGCTCAAACCACCCATTTTCCTTTGATGATGGAAATGGCAAAAGCAGAAGGAAATTATATTTATGATACCGATGGCAAAAAGTATCTCGATTTGATTTCTGGTATTTCGGTTAGTCACCTTGGACATGGTAACTTTGCTGTTAAAGAGGCAATTAAAAACCAGGTTGATGATTATATGCATCTGATGGTTTATGGTGAATTTATCCAGAGTCCACAGATTAAATTGAGTCAGAAATTAAGTTCAATACTTCCAAATAATCTTGATTGTATTTATTTGGTAAATTCTGGTGCAGAAGCAACAGATGGTGGACTAAAACTGGCAAAAAGAATCACAAAAAAAAGTAAAATCATTGCAAACAAAAATTCCTACCATGGAAGTACGCATGCTGCATTGAGTTTAAATAGTGATGAATATTATAAACAAGCATTTCGTCCTTTATTACCAGATATTCATTTTATTGAATTCAACAATTTAAATGATATCGAACAAGTAGATGAGCAAACTGCTTGCGTGATAACAGAAGTTGTTCAAGGAGAAGCGGGTTATATACCTGCCACATTAGATTTTTTAAAAGCTTTAAGAAAGCGATGTGATGAAACATGCACTTTACTCATTTTTGATGAAATACAGAGTGGAATGGGCAAAACCGGAAGCATGTTTGCCTTTGAACAATATGGAGTAATTCCAGATATTTTACTATTAGGGAAAGCATTAGGAGCAGGAATGCCAATTGGTGCGTTCGTTTCATCAAAAGCCATGATGAATACTTTGGCAGATGAACCCATTTTAGGACATATAACAACCTTTGGCGGACATCCAGTAATAGCAGCAGCAGCATTAGCAGGAATTAATGAATTGGAAAGAATGGACTTAATGAGTTCCATTCCTGAAAAAGAAAATTTATTCCGTAGAAATTTGATTCATCCAGCTATTGAAAAAATATCAGGTAAAGGATTGATGCTTGCTGTGCAATTAGATAGTTTCGAAAACAACCTAAAAGTCATACAACATTGCATGGAAGCCGGGTTAATAACAGACTGGTTTTTATTTGCCAATAACAAAATAAGAATTGCGCCACCACTCACTATTACAAATGAAGAAATAACTGGAGCATGTGAAATAATTGTTCAAAGTTTGAATAAAGTTTACGGCGAGAAATAAAATTAATCTAATTCATCGTTTTAGATATTTATAATATATTCGGGTAATTACTTAAAACAAAGAATCTTAACAATCCTATAAATTGAAAAAGGTTATAATCTTCTTATTCTTATGCTTGACTTCAAATGTTTGGGGACAATCATCAGATACCTGTCAATGTCGACTAATTTATGGTACCTGGTTAAATTCAACACTTGTTACTTTTCATCATGATTCATTTGTAAGCTATCAATATTCAAGAAATCCTAAAGATACAATCAAAAACATAATTCGTAATAATGGTTATAAAGACACAGTGTTTTTTCCTGAATTTTATGATTGGTCAGAGTTTAAGGAAACTTATTCAATCAGAAATGGAAATATTGGAAACAAGATTGATCAGGAGTTCTTTACAGAAATTCCTGAAATTTTAAAGGACACAAATCAAAAAATTAAAACCTACTATATAAGAAAGTTGGCCTATTGGAGCGATAGTTTAATTTTAGCAGCAAAGGAAACAAGCTTCAAGGAAAGACTAAAAATAAATGATAAAATTTGTAATTGTTATAATTTTAAGGAATACAAATATTCAGGTGATTTCAATAAAATTAAATTAACATTTCAAAACCTAAATTCTGTTAATTTCACAAACAACTCAGATTCTATAATTGAAAATACTTTTGTATTTGATGACAGTCATTGTAATTTCAGCATATTTGATTCTAAAAATTGCTATTTACCAGGAATAGGATTAGTTTCATTAACAAGCAATTTGGGACACCCATTTCCCAAGGAGATTAAATTAAATATTGTTTATTTAACTCGTTCATGTAAAGAGTATTTAAGTAAACGATTTCAAAGTAATTGAAAAAGAAAATAGAATAAAAACGGTATTGTACAGATATCAATAATCTGTAATTTAATGTATAAGAGATGAATTTTAAGTTTGACCATACTTAAACATCAATTAAAGATTTATATATATCAAAAAAGCCTGTTTAAATTTAGTTCGTATCAAATAAAGTAGCTAAAAAGAGAACTTTGTGTATGCAGTTCCCATCATAAAATTTATTGAATAAATTAAACCTGCTTGTTCTATCATTATAGATAGCATTAACAAAGTTTACGAAGCAAAGTAGATGAGTTTTTTACCCGCATTGGGAAAAATTCGCAAATAACAAGCTAGCCAATCCTGAAAGAGGTGTTTGGAATCATCTTAACCAAATTGTTTTTACGATTTACGGCTGCCCCATTTTAATGTTTGAAAACCTATTTAGATATAAGAAAAAAAAGTTCAAACAAAAGGAAAGCTTTATGGTTTATCTAGTTTATTCGAGTATTCTTCCGATAATACAATCAACCGAATACTTGGCAAATTGTGCTTTGTCGCTAAGTAAATAACAAATATTGGCTAAATAACTAAAGCCAAACCTAACTAATCATCAAAAATTATCAGTGGCATTCCAAATCCATAATTTTTACTAAAAAAGATTTATTCCTAAATAAGAATCATTATCATTGCATAGTAACTATCAACTCTACATAAATCAAAATGACTAATTTTCTTAGAGAAAAATTAAAAGAAAAAAAACTGAAAGTAACGCCGCAACGAGTAGCTATATATGAGGCTATTGTGAAACTAAAAAATCACCCAACAGCTGAAAATGTGATTGAATACATAAAAATAAATCACCCAAATATTTCTGTTGGAACTGTTTATAAAGTATTGGATTCTTTAGTTGAAAACGAACTTTTGAATAAAGTAAAAACAGAAAAAGACATCATGCGTTACGATGCCATTTTATCTAACCATCATCATTTGTATTGCACTGAAACTGACAGAATAGAGGATTATGAAGATGAAAACCTTAACAAACTGATAAGTGATTATTTCAAAGAGAATAAAATTAAAAACTTCAAAGTCAAAGACATTAAACTTCAAATAACTGGTAAATTCAAAAGTAACGAAAAATGAAAAATGTATTTTTAATCTCAGCTCTATTAATATGTGGAGCAACGAGTGCACAAAAAACGGAAAAAAAATCTGGAGAATGTCCAATGGGCCATACTGCTCCAACAAGCAATGTGAAAGGCACTAGCAATGAAGATTGGTGGCCAAACAAACTTAATTTGCAAGTACTCCGACAAAATTCTGCACTATCAAATCCAATGGATGCAAATTTTAATTATCGCAAAGAATTTAGTTCTGTAGACTATTTCGCTTTAAAAAAAGACATTCAAAAAATCTTGACTGAATCTCAAGACTGGTGGCCTGCAGATTTTGGGAATTATGGTCCACTTTTCATTCGTATGGCTTGGCATAGTGCAGGTACATATAGAACTGCTGATGGTAGAGGTGGTTCTTCAGCTGGACAACAAAGATTTGCACCACTTAATAGTTGGCCAGACAATGGAAACCTTGATAAAGCAAGAAGATTAATTTGGCCTATAAAACAAAAGTATGGTAACAAAATCTCATGGGCAGATTTGATGATTTTAACAGGAAATGTTGCCTTGGAATCTATGGGTTTTAAAACCTATGGGTTTTCAGGAGGTAGAGAAGATGTATATGAGCCAGAATCTAATGTATATTGGGGAAAAGAAACAAAATGGCTTGAAGACAATAGATATTCTGAAGGAAGAAAACTAGAACAACCACTAGCAGCAGTTCAAATGGGTTTAATATATGTGAATCCTGAAGGTCCTAATGGCAATCCTGACCCATTGGCAGCTGCTAAAGACATTAGAGAAACTTTTGGAAGAATGGGTATGAATGATGAGGAAACTGTTGCGCTAATAGCAGGTGGGCATACATTAGGTAAAACACATGGTGCTGGAGATGCTTCATTGGTTGGCAAAGAACCTGAAGCTGCTGCTATTGAGGAACAAGGTTTTGGATGGAAAAGCAAGTATAAATCGGGAAAAGGTAAAGATGCAATAACCTCTGGATTAGAAGTTACTTGGACAACTACCCCAACAAAATGGGGACATGATTATTTTGGAATTCTTTTTAATTACGAATGGGAGTTAACACAGAGTCCGGCTGGAGCAAAACAATGGGTTGCTAAAAATAGTAAAGCCATTATTCCTGATGCTTTTGATAGCACAAAAACGCATTTGCCAACTATGCTTACTACAGACCTTGCATTAAAATTTGACCCTGCTTATAATAAAATTTCAAAAAACTTTTATGAAAATCCATCTGCATTAGATGAAGCCTTTGCAAAAGCTTGGTTTAAACTAACCCATAGAGATTTAGGACCTAGTTCATTGTATTTAGGACCTGAAGTTCCAAAACAAAACCTTATATGGCAGGACCCGATTCCAGTGGCAACAATGCCAATAATTAATGCAAGTGATATTGAGAATTTGAAATCAGCCATATCAAATTCTGGATTAACTTTAAGCGAATTAATCTATACAGCATGGTCATCTGCAAGTACATTTCGTGGTTCTGATAAAAGAGGAGGTGCAAATGGTGCTAGAATTAGATTATTGCCTCAAAGAACTTGGGAAGTAAACAACCCAAAACAATTAGAAAAAGTATTGAGCATTTATCAAAAAATTCAAACTGATTTTAATGCAAAATCAAAAACACAAGTTTCGATTGCTGATTTAATTGTTTTAGGTGGAACAGTTGCATTAGAAAAATCAATTAAAAATGCAGGTTTAAATATACCTGTACCATTTAAAGCAGGAAGAATGGATGCTACTCAAGAACAAACAAGTATTGAAGGTATGGCTGTTTTAGAACCAATGGCTGATGGATTCAGAAATTATTCTAAAACCCAATACACTATACCAACCGAAGAGTTATTAGTTGACAAAGCTCAATTGCTAAAGTTAACTGCCCCTGAAATGACTGTTTTAGTAGGTGGATTGCGTGTTTTAAATGCAAATTACAATAATTCACAAAATGGTGTTTTAACAAGTCAAAAAGATAAGTTAACAAACGACTTTTTTGTTAATCTATTAGATATGAGTACTGAGTGGAGTCCAGTTTCAAATTCTAATGAATTATTTGAAGGTAAAGACCGTAAATCTGGTAAACTAAAATGGACAGCAACTAGAAATGATTTAATATTTGGTTCCAACTCTGAACTAAGGGCATTGGCAGAAGTTTATGCAAGTAATGATTCTAAAGAAAAATTTGTAAAAGACTTTGTTGCTGCTTGGACTAAAGTTATGAATTTGGATAGATTCTAATATATTATTTATCTCAAATACCTTAAAAGGAAGGCTAAAACAATTTGCAAACACTATTAATAAACTTTCGCAATTACAAAAGTTTGTTAATCGTGTTTGCATAGCCTTTCTATATGAAAAATTGATTTTAATAAAATTCTATCGTTTATAAAATAATCAAAATAAGCTTCCCATAATCTAAATTTAAGGATTCGAAAACGATATAACTAAAATGCTCTTCTATCTTATTTAACAAATACAAATGGCTAATATTTCTTCGTCATAAAATGCATGTATAGTTATTTAACTAATGCAATTTTGAAAAACTCAAAAGACAAGCTTATAAGAAATCATTAAAGCTTTTGCTATAATTGATGAAAATATAAATAAGTTTAAGGAGACAATTAAGCATGTTTTTCACACATATATTCGATATTATATTCAAGCTAATAAGCATTATCATTAGCATTTTTGGTATACTCATTCTTATTGAGTTTTATAATGATGCACTTGCTGCATTTATCATCTCATTTGTATTTTCTATACTTCTATATGGTTTAATTTTTAGAACCATTGCAAGTTTATTATACGCAAGGTTCTATTTGAAAATGGAACTCAATTACCTTCAAGCAAAAAAACTAAATATCGCTCTTTCACCACTATTTTCATTAGGAAATAAATGGCTTCCTTTATTAGAAATCAAAGAAATTGAAGCCGATTATAAATATGAAACTGCCTTGAAAATCATTGAAAACTGGAAGCTGGAACAAAAAAAGGAACAACAACAAATCAAACAGAACTTTAATGATGCTAGTATAAAAACAAAAATCCTGACCATCATCATGTATGGGTTAGTTTTATATGTTTTCACAGCTGTATTTATGCATTGGTATCCTATGAATCTGCTAAATGACTTTTATATGGATTTATTCAATACCAATGAATATTATCCCATGTTAAATGGCATGATTACGGCATTGCCAATTATTTTGATCTTTAAAATGATAGATAAAAATATCAGCTAAATGTTAGAGCAATTCTCATTTACTGAGTACACCTTTATCAGTTTGGTGATTCTTGCTGTTTTGGCTTTTGTAGCAGGCTTTATCGATGCTGTAGTTGGTGGTGGTGGCTTGATACAATTACCTGCTTTACTCATTCAGTTTCCACAAACCAATTTACCAACGCTTTTCGGGACCAATAAAATCGCTGCTTTATCAGGAACAATCATCGCAGCATTTCAATATGCCAAAAAGGTAAAATTCAATTTAGCTTTATTACTGATTATCTCCCTCTTTGCCTATCTGGCATCGGGTGCAGGAGCAAAAATTGTGAGTTTATTGGATGTGAAAATGCTGAAACCAATCATTCTTGTCATACTGATAGTTATAGCCATTTATACAATTTTCAAAAAGGATTTAGGTTCAATTCAACTCAAACAAATCAGCCCAAAAAAACAAATGATTTATGGCTCTTTAATTGGAATTGTTGTTGGATTTTATGATGGATTCTTTGGTCCGGGAACAGGTAGTTTTTTGGTATTGGGATTTGTTTTGTTTTTAGGAATGGATTTTATGCATGCATCTGCTTATGCAAAAATTGTAAATTGTATCACCAATTTATCTGCTTTGGTAGTATTTATTAATCAAGGAAACTACCTATTGAATATTGCAGTTTTAATGGGCGTCTCTAACATTTTGGGAAGTTATTTAGGCAGTCACATGGCTATTAAAAAAGGAAATGCCTTTATCAGAAACATCTTTATTTTTATTGTTATGCTGATGATTATTCGGTATGCTTACGATGTTTTTATCAAATAATAAACTATTCCAAGCTGTTTCTGACAGGCTTATTTTACACATATGGATGGTAATAGTTTTGGTTTATTTCAACCAGATTCAAACGCGATTTAATTTTCATTTAACAGTTAATATTTGCGGTTGACTAAACTAAGTAATAATTTGCCCTTTAAACCAAAATCCTATGGCTTTACCAAATATTTTTTCGAAAGAAGTTAATGAGTCAATCATTCAAAGAATCAACTCATTAACACCAGAAACCCAAGCCAAGTGGGGAACTATGAATGTTGCACAAATGCTTGCACATTGCAATGTAACTTATGAAATGGCATATGAAAATAAACATGCCAAACCTAATTTTTTAATGAAATTCATTTTGAAATCATTCATTAAAAATGTGGTGGTGAGTGAAAAAGAGTATGTTCACAATAGCAGAACAGCACCAGCATTTTTAATCACTGATGCAAGAGTTTTTGAAGCAGAAAAAAGTAGATTAATAGCTTATCTACAAAAGACAGCAGAGCTAGGAGCCAACTATTTTGAAGGCAAAGAATCACACTCCTTCGGACCATTAAACAAAACTGAATGGAACAATATGTTCTACAAACACATAGATCATCATCTAAAACAATTCGGAGTTTAATCCAAGAATAAATAACAAAGAGGGGAATTCTCATGATGAGAATTCCCCTCTTTATTTATTCGTTTTCATTAAAGAAAACTTTTTAAAATCTTCTTTAGGTCTATAATTTTTCTACTAGCTACAATTTGCTAAAAGCCAAAAGCAAACAGCCAAAGTTTTCTTTACTTAAGTTCCGCCAACTCCTTAGGAGCCGTTTTCAATTCTTCAGGAATATCTGCAGTTAAAGCATCTAAGAAAGTGACGATTGAACTAACTTCAACATCTGTTAAATCTTTATTCAACTGAGTTTTTCCCATTACTTTAATAGCTTTTGATAATTCAGCTACAGAACCATCATGGAAATAAGGAGCAGTTTTGCTAATGTTTCTTAAAGAAGGAACCTTGAATACATCTTTATCAGTTTCATTTTTAGATAAGGCCATTTTACCTAAGTCTTTGGTGCTACTACCCGTTAAAGCATGGTAATCATTAATCAAACCAAACTTCATAAACTGAGTACCTCCTAATAAAGCACCACTATGACAAGCAGTACATCCAGAATTGATGAAGGTAGTCATACCAGCTTTTTCTTCTTTTGATAAAGCTGCGATATTACCTTTCAAATAATCATCAAATTTAGAAGGTGTAATCAATTTTCTTTCGAATGCACCAATTGCTTTAGTCATGTTATCATAAGTAATGGCTTCCTTATCGTTTGGAAAAGCTGCTTTAAAAGCAATTTGATAACCCTCAACTTTTGATAATTTATCTACACAGAACTTTTTATCAGGAAGTGCCATTTCAACCGGATTTAAAATTGGACCACCAGCTTGTTCTTCTACATCTTTTGCTCTTCCATCCCAGAATTGGGCAATGTGTAATGCCGCATTAAAAACTGTTGGCGAGTTTCTATCACCATTTTTACCTGCATCACCAAGTGAAGTTGCTTTGTTGTCGACACCGAAAGTAGCTAAGTTATGACAAGAATTACAGCTATTGTTACCGGTTTTAGATAACCTGGTATCGAAATATAACATCCTACCTAATAAGACTTTCTCTACACTAATTGGATTCTTAGGATTTTCGGCAACAGTAGGTAAAGTTTTGAAAACACCTTGAGCCTGAGCCAATAAATCTTGGTCTGCCTTTAACTCTGCTGCACTAAGTTTAATTTTGCCCGCATTTTCACTCGAGCATGAATACCAAACTGAGGCAGTTATCAAACTACCTAAAATTATATACTTCTTCATATCAACTACACTTATTGTATATAATTACAAAGCAAATAGATTGCTTATTGTTTGAGTAGGGTAAACATTTTAAATTGATCATAGAAGTATAATTCTACTCTTTCACAAAAATCATCAATGATTTGGCTTCCAATGCAGGAGCAACTCCTGTTGAGTTTATCAGCAGTTTGCTCAAATCACCCAATAATTCTTTGTTGCTAGAAATTTTCAACTTCCACCCTATGCCCATTGGTAAGTTTGTAAATGTATTCACTTTTGAATCTGCATTGATAATCACCAACACTTTTTCATCAATCATATAAGCCAATTGGGCAGGATTTGGGCAATGGAAGAACAAAATATTCGGTTTTTTATCTGAAACTTGAAATGAAGGTAGTTTAAACAAAACTTCTGTTCTGAAATTCATCATATTGGTCCAAAAATCTTTCATTCCTTTAAAGTCAGAATTACCATAAGGTTTCACTGGATCTTTTGAATTTCCTTTTCCAATATTGTCCCAAATAAATTGATTGGCAGTTCTTACATTATAAGTATCTCGTTTGCCATGGAAATACAATTTACCTGATGGAATTTCTTTCACAATTTCTTCTAATGGAGCTAATCCTTTACTTCTCATAAACTCAGAACCGCCATGCAATACAAGTGGACCTGGTGTTGTGAATAACAAAGCAGCTGCAATTTTATAAGCACCTTCATCAACCCCAAATCGGCCATCCCAATTTGTTAAGGCGAACTGATCTGACAATGCAAAATTATCATGAATATCTAAGTAGTTAATGGCGCTATTGATGTTTTTCTGAGTTGGGAATCCGCAGCTCAATCCTTTTTTTACATCATTGATTAATTCGAAATTACCACCAGCCCAACCGCGGTCTTTTGCTGGATCTTTTAATTCGAAAACCGGACCTTTATACGTATTTCTTGTATCATCATTAAAGTAACAAATAGGAGCATCTTCTTTGTACCAATGCCAATCGGGATTGTTGTTATAAGCAGGATCATTGCTATCAATCCAAGGTTCACCATAAATAATAATGTCTTTTGGTAAAGCTGCTTTTAAAGCCAATAATGTTTGTTGATCGGTTTGTCCTGCTAAGTCAATTCTAAAACCATCAATTCCAAATTCTTCAATAAAATGTTTGCATTGGTCGGTAATCCATCTTTGCACCATGTAACGGTTTTCACTTTTGGTTTCATTACCATAAGCACCAATATGTTCTAGGTTTTTGGTTCTGTAGTAATATTGTTTATCTAAGGCATTAAAATGAAAAAGGTAATCTCTACCATCCATGTTTTCGGCAGTGTGATTAAACACAAAATCGACAATTACAGCCATTCCTTCATTGTGAAAACTTTGAACCAAATCTCTGAATTGTTCACGCTCGGCACCTTCTTTTGTATTCTTTTGGCGATAACGCGTTTCTATGGCAAAACTGTGTGAAGTTCTATAACCCCAATCGTAGTTTTCTTTGGCAACACCTTGTTCAATCATATAAGGGTCGTTGGCAAATGCTTTTTCCCATTCATCTTTTGGCCAATGTAACATTTCTTGAACCGGCATTAAATGTACAGTATTGATACCCAATGTTTTTAAGTAATCAAATCCTATGGCTTCTCCCCTAGTATTTTTTAAACCACTCATGTGCATGGCAGGAATTGTACCTTTCATTTCCTCAGGAACAGGAAGTAAATCAGTAAAATCTTGCACATGTACTTCATAAGCCATCACTTGTTCCATAGCAGGTCGCCCACCTTTTACCGGACCAGCTGGCGTAGTTTTTTTAGCCACCATACATTTTCCAAAACTATCATCACTCACCCTTGCATAAGGATCGCTAATATGAACAGGATGTGATTCAAAAAACGAATTACCGGGTTCTTTGTAACCATGCACAGTAAAATCATACCATGTACCTTCTAAATTAGAAAACACTTTGGCTTCCCAAACGCCATTTTCATCTACTCTCATGCCTAAAACATCATATGGCATTTTATCGTTTTTAGATTTATATAAGTAAAGATTAACCTTTGTAGCCCTTGGTGAAAATATTCTGAAATAAGTCATTTTCCCATCAGCGCTTACATTCGCACCCAATTCTTTATCGCTTTTTAATTTGGCAAACCATGGCTCGAAACTCAATAATGTTTTTAATTTGAGTTTGGTATGTGTTAAATAATAAACCCTTCTTTTATCGATTGTGCCAACTGGAGTAATTTTAAAATGATGATGAATTTGGTTTCCGATTTCCGATTTTTCTACGACAAAATTGGTAATTGACTTTAATGGTATCTTTTTTCCTTTTGAATCAGTTAATACAAAATCAACCAATCTCGTAACAGCATTTTTACCCTGAGTAAGACCTTTCACCCAAACATCAATAGAAGTATTCGATTCAATTCCTGCTTCTAAACTCAATGGTTGAATACCTTTCATGAAAACCAAATTTCCACCATCGGTATTGCTTGCACCAGCTGGTGGATCGAGCCATTTGCCGTCATTTACTCTATATTTAAAACTAGAACCCAGTTTCACTTTATCAAATTCTTTGTTATTAATACCTAATTGCCAAATACCATTTCCGCTTGATTGCAGCATCCAGATTCTATTGTCCATGTTTTGATCCCAGTTTCTAAAAGAACCTGTAACACTTACATTCTTTATAGCATTTAAACCATAAAGTGATTCAGAAAAAACGAAATACAAACTATCACCAATTTGTTTGTGGCCTTGTTTGATTTCACTATCTGAAAACTGCGCATTAGATTGAAAACTAACTAAGAGTAAAATTAAGATTAAAAGTCGACTAAAAATCGACGAAAATTCCTTTGGCATAAGGTTTGGGTTAATAGTTATATGAATAAATACTTCGAAATGCTAATTAATCCGCAAAATAAGGAAAATCAAGCATGTGGAGTATAAGTGTAGATGTTTAAATGTGTCAAAATAAGAAAAAATGAAATCATTTTGGGAAATAAGGATACTCTTGGTTGAAACTAACGAGAGTGTGATAAGGCTGGTTGAGAAGGCTATGTCGGAAAGTAGATTGAAACATTTCTTACGTTGGGTTAGAACGCCTCAAGATTTGGAATTTGAATTACAGTTTAATGCACCTGATTTGATTATTAGTGGCAGAAATATGGGTTTATTTTCAGCGATGGAAGTCTTACGTCTAAACGAACAATATGGCAACAAAGCGCCTTGTATTATAATAACAACAGATAGAAGCATTGAACTAGATACAGATTTAGCATTAAGAGGTGTTTACGAAATATTCACCCAAGCTGAAATTAAACAAATGGTGAAAGAAATTGGCTTTTTGAAAGAACAATTACAATCACAAAAAATTACAGCATAAAACCGCGATGAATAGCGGTGCACGTAACATTGCGATGAATCGCAGTGATACGCGTTGGCAAAAGACACCGCGATAAATCGCGGTGCTACAGGGAATTTTAAAAAAATTTATATATTGATTAAACCATTTGTCGGTTTGCTTATCCTATAACCGAGAACAAACATGGAAATCAATCAGGAACAGGAAATATTACTTCTAAATAAATTCAGGGATATAAAAACCCGTGAATTGGCTTTTGCTGAAATCTTGCAGCTGTTTCAAAAGCGTGTTTACTGGCATATCAGAAGAATTGTGATTAGTCACGATGATACCGATGATGTGCTTCAAAATACTTTTATCAAAGTTTGGGAAAAACTCGCTGATTTCAGAGGTGATAGCAGACTTTATACCTGGCTTTTCAGAGTAGCTACCAACGAATCTTTATTATTTCTTCAAAGAAAAAAAACAAACCTCAATATCAGTATGGAAGAGGTGCAAGAGCAACTAAGCGAAACTTTGAAAGCTGGTTCCTATTTTAATGGCAATCGTGCTGAACTAATTTTGCAGGAAGCAATTTTACATTTACCCGAAAAACAAAGACTGGTTTTTAATATGAAGTATTATGATGAACTAAAATATGAAGAAATGGAAGAAATTCTTGGAACTTCTGTTGGTGCATTAAAAGCTTCGTATCACCATGCCACAAAAAAAATTGAAGAATT
>JAIYDG010000309.1 GCA_027487625.1 Bacteroidota bacterium | reverse complement strand
AGGAGTGACGAACCTTACATACTGCTGCACATAGGAGACAATTGGTGACAGGGACAGACTTCAGCGTGATAGGGTGGAGCCGAGATGTTCTCTTTGCGTCGCAGCTCCGGATCGTTGACGTTCAGTCGCGCGATTTCCGAGATGGTGTCGGGCAATTCGTACGCTTCCGGTTGTTGTTGATTTCGTTTCCGGAATCGGCGTCGAGATCCGCAGTACCAGCAAATCAGTAAACCCAGGGCCAGGATTGCGATTGAGAAGGTGATCCAGAAGAGTACCGAGAAATGGGAAACGGTGGAAAGTGTGTTAGTGACGGCTTCCGGGAAGTCTTTTTGGGATAGGGTGTTGTTCTTAAATTCGGTCATTTGGTCTTTAATATCATTCATTTCATTGTCTGCATGGGCTGCTTGCTGCATAATTTCAGATGGGAGCAGAAGTGGGTTAAAGGACCAGGAAAATTGAAGGGGTTCTGGTTTGATCCGGACACTGTCATCCGAATTAATCGTGTGATTGAAAAGTCTTAACGAGCAGGCTGGCGGGACTGTAACTCTAGAAGTTAATTTGAGCCGGATAGGAAAGTGTGAGCCATTTTTGCATAGGATTTGTGCTGTGTGCGGTATTGGGGAAACTATTAGATGATCTGTTGCTGATAACTGATACACTGTTTCTCTTAATGGACGTTTATCTAACCTACAATTCTCTCTCACCCCCCTTTCGGACTGCAGGTAGAGAGAGCCAAGGCATGAGCCTTCCAAATCGGTTCGTAACACCTGATGGTGTTCGCAAAGATAAACATGGTTACGTTGAATGCAACCGGCCAAGTCAGAGTGTGAAAGCAGTTTATATCGATTTGACACGCCGTCGTTACGGCCTATGGCAATGAGGTCGGATTCCGGCAGGAAGAAGAGAGCTTCTGATGAGGTGGAATAAAGATCAGGTTGGTTGAAAGAGGTTAGGAGGTCATGAACCGTGTGGATGGGGGTTAATTGGGAGTCTGGGTTGGAATTATTGGTTGATGTATGAAAACTGTTAACAGGATACGGGAGATTAGCAAATTTATAAATAGTGAGGAGATAGTTATCAGTTAGGCATGGAACATGGAGTAAAATTAGGACGTTAGCCCCAGTACGGACGTATGAGGTATCTAACTGGAAGAAATCTTGGGGTTTGGATGGTAGGAGGGTGTAACCTTTTGACTGGGCCATTTTTGTTACGGAAGAATACATGTGGTGGAGTTGATTGAGGTCTAAAAGTGTTACTGCTAACCGTTGGTGTTGGAGTTGTTGGACACAATCTTGGAGGACTTGTAGTCTATCTTGTACTAGTTGGATTTGGGCGTGTAATTTGGCGTAAACTAGGGCTGGATTGTATTGGATGAGAAGGTTAATGACGGATGCTAGATGGGTTAGTTCCGCATGGAGGAGTTGAATTTGTTGTTCGTGGGTATGGGAAATGTGCAGAAGAATATTTTGATTTGATTGCAAAGTGCCCATTTGCGATCTAATGGTGGAGATTTCTAATTCGTTAAATAAGCCTAAAAAGGTACCTAATACTCCTGCAACAGCACCAAGTCCAGCTATGACTTGTCGACGTTGCCGGATTAATTGATCGTAGAGGTGCGGGTCGGGATGAGGTTCAGCGGGCACGTGGACGAAGGGTGGAGGTTCAGTGGTATGGTTTAGCAGAGCGTGGAAATGGGAGATGTCTGGTGTTGGTGTGGTGGTGGCGGGGTATGTGTCATTTAAGAACACTTCGTGGAATTCGGGGTAATCGGGGTAAGACTCGGTTGTGGTAGTGTGGAGGCTGTTTAGGTGTTTGGTGTAGTTGTACATTTGCCATTGGCGGCGGATGCCTTCATGTTTTCTAATTATTTCTAAATTTGCCATGTAAAAACGAGTGATGAAAAACGGTGTTATGTCCGGGAGATAACGTTTTTCTCTATTATGATTGGGTTGTGGTGGCGGGCCAGAGGTTTTATTGGTTGTGAAGAAGGGCAAGGTAGGTGGGACAGATCGTTGCGGGCGGAGCAGGGGGTCTGAACTGTTTTCAAATTTGAAAGTGCCATTGGGGAAAAAGAGATCGCCATCATAAGATTGTTGCTGTTTATATCTAAGGTCTTGAATTAGAGTGTAAATCATAAGGGGCGTGACGCCTATGAAACGTTTATTGCGGGCCTGAGCTGACTGAGAAGGATCTTCGGGGAGGATTGTGTCGACGAACCGGAGAGAGGTTTGGAGAGTGGATAAACGGGATTTGGCGAAGGCTGCTAAATCTCGGATGGCTTTTGTGAAAGGAACTTGTTTGGCTGCGGGCGTTGTTATTTCAGTAAGTTTATTTAAGTAGGTGTGAAAAATTGCTATTTGTTGTTCAAAGGTAGAGATATTGAGGGGGATAGCCACATGCAAATATGCCATAGATGATGCCATTTTACCAATTTCGTCAAAAACAATAATTTGTTCCGGGGCTGTGTTATCTATTGCTGCCGAGGACAGTGTTAGTAGGGATAGAGCACAGATGGTGAAGAGATAAAGGGTGCATAGTTCAGGTATGTTAGATTGGAATATGGAATTTATTT
>JAIYDG010000259.1 GCA_027487625.1 Bacteroidota bacterium | reverse complement strand
TTCATATTTCAAATTTGAAAGTAGTTGACGCTTCAGGTAATGCTACCAGAGTTGCTCGTAAAGCTAACGAAAAAGGAAAATTAGTTCGTGTTTCAAAAAAGTCTGGTGAAGTAATTGACAAATAGTAGTATGTATACACCTAGATTAAAAGAAAAATATGCTAAACAGGTAATTCCTGTTATGCAAGAAAAATTCAACTATAAGAATATGATGCAGGTTCCTAAATTGGAAAAAATTTGCATCAATCAAGGAGTTGGAGCTGCAGTTGCTGATAAAAAACTAGTTGACCAAGCTTTAGAGGAATTAACTCTTATCGCAGGTCAAAGAGCAGTAGCTACTAAATCTAAGAAAGCAATTTCGAATTTTAAATTGAGAGAAAACTTACCAATCGGTACTCGTGTAACTTTACGCGGAGAAAGAATGTATGAGTTTCTTGATAGATTAATCTCTGTTTCTTTACCTCGTGTTCGTGACTTCCAAGGTTTAAACCTTAAAGGATTTGACGGTCGTGGTAATTACAATATGGGAATCACAGAACAAATTATTTTCCCAGAGATTGTTATCGATAAAGTTAACAAAATCAATGGAATGGATATTGCCTTCGTTACTTCAGCTAAAACTGATGAAGAGTGTATGGCTTTATTAAAAGAGTTCGGTTTACCTTTCAAAAAATCATAATTGAATTATAATGGCTAAAGAGTCGGTAAAAGCACGTCAGCGTAAAAGAGAAAAAACTGTTGCGCAATTTGCAGCTAAACGTGAAGCATTAAAAGCAGCTGGAGATTATGAAGGTTTGCAAAAACTTCCACGTAACGCTTCTCCAGTTCGTTTGAAAAACCGTTGTAAATTAAGCGGTCGTCCGAAAGGATACATGAGAGACTTCGGTATTTGTCGTAACCAATTCCGTGAATTAGCCCTTATGGGTAAGATCCCGGGAGTTACCAAATCTAGTTTCTAAAATAAAAAAATTTGTAAGGGGTGTGAATATTACTATATTCGCAGCCCTTTAGTTTTCATTAGACAACTTAGCGAGAAAGAGTAAAGCCTTGGCTAACTGCTCGCAAGGAATTAAATAAAACATATGACAGATCCAATATCAGATTATTTGACAAGACTTCGTAATGCGATCAAGGCAAACCATCGCATCGTAGAAGTACCTTCTTCAAAATTAAAGAAGGAAATTACAAAAGTACTCTTCGAAAAAGGTTATATCCTTAACTACAAATTCGAAGATGTAGTGAATCATCAGGGCACAATCAAAATTGCTCTTAAGTACAATCCAGTTACTAGAACTTCAGCTATTAAAAAAATGGAACGTGTGAGCCGTCCAGGTTTACGTCGTTACGCTGGTGTTGAAGACATGCCAAGAGTAATCAACGGTATGGGTATTGCAATCATTACTACTTCAAGAGGTGTAATGACTGACAAAGAAGCCCGTAAGTTAAACGTTGGTGGTGAAGTATTGTGTTATGTTTATTAATCATTAAAAGAAAAGAACATGTCACGTATAGGAAAAGCACCAATCGCATTACCAGCAGGAGTTGAACTAAAAGTTTCTCCTTCAAATGAAATCACTGTTAAAGGTCCAAAGGGAACTTTAACTCAAAATGTTGACGCAGATATAACTGTTAAAGTGGAAGATGGAAATATTCTAGTAACTCGTCCAACAGATCAAAAAAGACACAAAGCTCTTCATGGGTTATACCGTTCATTAATCAATAATATGGTTTTCGGTGTTTCTCAAGGATACAAAAAACGTCAAGAATTAGTGGGTGTTGGTTACAAAGCCACTAACGACGGAAATATATTAGACCTTACTTTAGGATACTCTCACCATATTTATTTTGAGATTCCAAAAGAGATTTCAGTTAAAACTGAACAAGATAAAGGTAAAAACCCAATTATTACTTTAGAAGGTGCCGATAAACAATTAATCGGACAAGTTGCTGCGAAGATTCGTTCATTGCGTGCTCCTGAGCCTTACAAAGGAAAAGGTATTAAATTCGAAGGTGAGTTATTACGTAGAAAAGCTGGTAAAACAGCATCTAAATAATATTGAGTTATGGCTACAAAAAGCGCAAGAAGAAGTAAAATTAAAGCTCGTATTCGCAGCCGCGTTACGGGAACAGCTCAAAAACCACGTTTGTCGGTTTACAGAAGCAATAAAGCAATTTACGCTCAATTGATTGATGATTTGAATGGTACTACAATGATTTCAACATCATCTAGATCAATAGCAGATAAAGTTACTAAAGTGGAAATGTCTGTTATGGTTGGTAAAGCATTGGCTGAAAAAGCTATTGCTGCAGGTTTAACAACTTGTGTATTCGATCGTAATGGTTACTTGTATCATGGCAGAGTTAAAGCTCTTGCTGAAGGTGCTCGTGAAGGAGGTTTGAATTTCTAATATTATAGCAGTAGAATCATGTCAACAGCAAACATAAAGAAAGTAAAATCCAGCGATATCGAACTGAAAGAAAAGGTTGTATCTATTAACCGTGTTGCGAAAGTAACTAAAGGTGGTCGTACATTCAGTTTCTCAGCATTGGTGGTAGTAGGAGATGGTCAAGGTATCGTAGGATATGGATTGGGTAAAGCCATGGAAGTAACCGATGCAATCAGCAAAGGTATCGACGATGCAAAAAAGAATTTAGTAAAAGTACCGGTTCTTAAAGGAACAGTTCCTCACGAACAATACGGTAAATACTCTGGTGGTAGAGTTTTCTTGAAGCCAGCAGCTCATGGAACAGGTGTAATTGCAGGTGGTGCAATGCGTGCAGTATTGGAAAGTGCTGGTGTTACAGACGTATTGGCTAAATCTAAAGGTTCATCAAATCCGCATAACGTGGTAAAAGCAACAATCAATGCATTATTAAATATGCGTGATGCTTATACCATTGCTCAAACTAGAGGAGTAAGTTTAAAGAAAGTTTTTAACGGAGAGTAATACAATGGCAAAATTAAAAGTAACTCAGGTAAAAAGTACCATTGATCGTCCGGAGAATCAAAAGCGTACTGTTCGTGCTTTAGGTTTTACTAAATTAAACCAAACTATCGAAGTTGAAGGTTCTCCTTCAATCCTAGGAATGATTAAGCAAGTTTCACATCTTTTAAAGATTGAAAATATTTAATCAAAAGAAAGTTTAATAATGATTGAGAGTAATCTCAAACCCAATTAAAAAAAAGAAGAAATGAAATTACATACATTAAAACCAGCTGCGGGTTCAACCCATAAAGAAGGCAAACGTGTTGGTCGTGGTGAGGGTAGTGGAAAAGGTGGAACAGCTGCACGTGGTCACAAAGGTGCAGGTTCTCGTAGTGGTACCAGCACAAAACGTGGTTTTGAAGGAGGTCAAATGCCATTGTATAGACGTATTCCTAAGTTTGGATTTAAAAATCTGAACAGAGTAGAATTCGCTCCTATCAATCTTGATAAACTTCAAGAACTCGCTGAAAAAGGCTTAACTAAAATTGATCGTGAAGTTCTATTATCAAATGGACTAATCGGAAAGAAAGATTTAGTAAAAGTTTTAGGACGTGGTGAGTTAAAATCAGCACTTGAGATTAAAGCAGATGCCTTTTCTTCAGCAGCACAAAAAGCTATTGAAGCAGCAGGCGGAAGTATTTCAGCAAATTAGTTTGAACCTTAAAGCTTCCATAATAAAGTGAAGAAATTAATAGAAACTTTCCAGAACATTCTTCGAATTGAAGAATTGCGTTACAAGTTAGCGCTTACTTTCTGGCTTCTACTTGCTTACCGCTTGGGAACTTATGTTACCTTGCCAGGAGTTGATCCAAATATGTTACAAGGTTCAGCTAAACAAGCTGATGGTGGTATATTCGGTTTAATCAATATGTTCGCAGGTGGTGCCTTTGCTCGTGGTTCGATTTTTGCACTTGGAATTATGCCTTATATATCGGCATCAATTGTTGTGCAGTTATTGAGTTTAGCAGTACCTTCATTCCAGAAAATGCAAAAAGAAGGTGAAGAGGGTAGAAGAAGAATCAATCAAATTACAAGATACTTGACAATTGTTATTACAGCTGTTCAATCAATCGGATTTTTGATCAACTTGAAAACAGAAAACTCTCAGGCAATTGTTTCTATTACAAATCCTGCAGTGATGTCAGACTTCTTCTTCATGTTCAGTTCAGTTGTAATTTTAACATCAAGTACTATGTTTATTATGTGGTTAGGTGAAAGAATTACTGAAAAGGGCATTGGAAATGGAATCTCGTTAATCATCATGATTGGAATTATTGCCCGACTGCCTTTTGCATTGAAAGATGAATTTAACTTTAAATTGTCTGAAAGTGGTGGAGGATTGGTTATATTCTTAGTTGAATTAGCTGCTTTGTTTGCTGTGATTATGATGACAATCTTATTGGTTCAGGGTACTCGAAGAATTCCTGTACAATACGCAAAAAGGGTTGTTGGAAATCGTCAATATGGAGGTGTTCGTCAGTATATACCATTAAAAGTAAATGCTGCAGGAGTTATGCCAATCATTTTTGCTCAGGCATTAATGTTTATTCCATCAACAATTGCTCAGTTCTTACCAAATTATGAAGCAATGCAAGGATTTTTAGGAGCATTTATCAACCCGATGAGTTGGGCCTATAATATTACTTTTGCTTTACTAATTATATTGTTTACCTATTTTTATACTGCAATTTCAGTGAATGCAGTACAAATAGCTGATGATATGAAAAGAAATGGTGGATTTATTCCTGGAGTAAAACCAGGTAAAACAACTGCTGACTTTATTGACAATGTAATGTCAAGAATTACTTTACCTGGAGCTGTATTTTTAGCAATCGTCGCTATCATGCCTTCTCTTGCTAATGTATTCAATATCAATAGTCAATTTGCTCAATTCTATGGTGGTACATCCTTACTGATTTTAGTGGGAGTGGTATTAGATACCTTACAACAAATAGAGAGTCATTTGATGATGAGACATTATGATGGATTGATGAAATCCGGAAGGATTAAAGGAAGAACAGCGGTTGGTGGTGTTGTTTAAATAACAATTAGTTGATATTTAGAATTAAAAGTGTATTTTTGCAGCCCCTTTTTCGGTTAATATGACAAAACAGTCGCTAATAAAACAAGATGGTACGATAACAGAATCGTTAAGTAACGCCATGTTCAGAGTACGCTTGGAAAATGGGCACGAAATCATAGCCCACATTTCCGGTAAGATGAGAATGCACTACATTAAAATCTTACCAGGAGATAAGGTGTCAGTAGAAATGTCACCATATGATTTAACAAAAGGTAGAATAATTTACAGGTATAAATAAACCTATAAGAAATGAAAATCAGAGCATCTGTCAAAAAGCGCAGTGAAGACTGCATTATTGTAAAACGTAAAGGAAGAGTTTACGTAATCAATAAAAAGAACCCAAAGTTTAAACAACGTCAAGGATAAAATAAAGTATGGCTCGTATTGCTGGTATTGATTTGCCCAAAAATAAGAGGGGCGAGATTGGATTAACTTATATTTTCGGAATTGGACGCTCCACTTCCCAAAAGATTCTTACAAGTTGCGGCATTAGCTGGGACAAGAAAGTAAGTGAGTGGAATGACGAAGAGTTAAATGCAATCAGAAAACACATCACCGAAGGTTTAACCATCGAAGGTGAATTACGTTCAGAGCGTCAATTGAATATTAAGCGTTTGCTTGATATCGGATGCTACAGAGGATTACGTCACCGTAAAGGTTTACCTGTTCGCGGACAACGTACTCGTACCAATTCTAGAACAAGAAAAGGTAAACGTAAAACAGTTGCAGGTAAAAAGAAAGTAACTAAATAGTAAGAAGTAAGAAAGATGGCAGCGAATAATAAAAAAGTTACCAAAAAGAGAGTTGTAAGTGTAGATGCTCATGGACAAGCACACATTAAAGCTTCTTTCAATAACATCATTATTTCATTAACCAATCAGACAGGTCAAGTTATTTCTTGGGCTTCTGCAGGAAAAATGGGATTTAGAGGTTCAAAGAAAAACACTCCTTATGCAGCTCAAATGGCAGCAAGTGATTGCGCTAGAGTAGCATTTGAAGCTGGAATGAAAAAAGTTGATGTATTTGTTAAAGGACCGGGTTCTGGTAGAGAATCAGCTATCCGTACTTTACAAGTAGCAGGTATTGAAGTTTTATCTATTACAGATATTACTCCACTTCCTCACAACGGATGTCGTCCTCCAAAGGCTCGTAGGGTTTAATATTTAAAAAGAGACGCAAAATGGCAAGATATATAGGACCAAAAACCAAAATTGCAAGACGTTTCAAGGATCCGATTTTCGGACCTGATAAGTCTTACGAAAAAAGAAATGTACCTCCTGGGCAGCATGGTATGGCACGTAAACGTGCTAAACTAACAGAATATGCAGTTCAGTTGTATGAAAAACAAAAAGCAAAATTCACTTATGGAGTTTTAGAACGTCAGTTCTACAAAACTTTCGAATTAGCTGCTCGTAAAAAAGGAATTACAGGTGAAAACTTGTTAAAATTCCTAGAAGCTAGATTAGACAATACAGTATTTCGTTTGGGTATTGCTCAAACGCGTGCTCAAGGTCGTCAGTTAGTTTCTCACCGTCATATCACAGTAAATGGTAACATTGTAGACATTAGTTCATATCAATTAAAACCAGGTGATGTTGTTGGTGTAAGAGAAAGATCAAAATCATTAGAATTAATTACCGAATCATTAGCTGCTAGCAATTCAAAGAAATTTAATTGGTTGAATTGGGATGGTAAATTGATGAGTGGAACTTTCATGGCTTATCCAGAGCGTGATCAAATTCCTGAAAACATCAAAGAACAGTTGATCGTTGAGTTGTATTCAAAATAATCATTAATCAGATTTATCAATGGGTATCCTTGCTTTTCAAAAGCCCGACAAAGTTATTATGCATAAAGAAACTGACTTTTTTGGTCAGTTCGAATTCCGTCCTCTTGAAAAAGGGTATGGTGTAACTATCGGTAATTCTTTACGCAGAATTCTCCTTTCATCATTGGAAGGATACGCGATCACAGGTATTAAAATTGCCGGTGTTGATCATGAGTTTTCAACCATCAAAGGTGTAATTGAAGATGTTACTGAAATTGTTTTGAATTTAAAGCAAGTTCGTTTCAAAAGAATTACAGATGGAGTTGATAATGAAAAAATCTATATCAATATCAAAGGTCAGGAGCAATTCTTAGCGGGTGAAATTGGTAAACATACCAATTCATTCAAGGTGTTGAACCCTGATTTGGTAATCTGTAATATGGAATCATTTGTTCATTTGGAAATTGAAATGACTGTTGAAAAAGGTCGTGGATATGTTCCAGCAGATGAAAATAAACCAAAAGATGCAGTTATTGGATTGATTCCAATGGATGCAATTTTTACACCAATTAAGAATGTTAAATATGGTGTTGAAGATTATCGTGTTGAGCAAAAAACCGACTACGAAAAACTTCAAATTGAAATCACTACAGATGGATCAATCCATCCAGAAGAAGCTTTGAAAGAAGCTGCTAAGATTTTAATTCAACACTTTATGTTGTTCTCTGATGAGTTAATCACTTTAGATACTCAGGTTAAAGAACCTACTCAAGAAGTAGATGAGAACTTCCTTCATGTTCGTAAAATATTAAAAACTCCTTTATCGGATTTAGATTTATCAGTAAGAGCTTACAATTGCTTGAAAGCTGCTGATATCAAATCTTTGGCTGATTTGGTTGCTTATGATATTGCTGATTTGTTAAAATTCAGAAATTTCGGAAAGAAATCATTAAGTGAGTTAGAAGAATTAGTACGTGAGAAGGGATTAACTTTCGGTATTGATATTTCAAAGTATAAGTTGAACGAAGACTAGAACTTAGATTTTAGTTAAGAACAGAAAATAAAGATGAGACACGGAAAAACATTCAATCACTTAGGCAGAACTGCTTCGCATAGAAAATCTTTACTTGCTAACATGGCTAGTTCATTGATTATCCATAAGCGTATTAGCACAACTTGCGCAAAAGCTAAAGAATTGCGTAAATATGTAGAGCCTCTAATTACTAAAGCAAAAGACGATAGCACTCATTCTCGTCGTGTTGTATTTAGTTATTTAAAAAATAAAGAATCAGTATCAGAATTATTTGGTGCTGTTGCGCAAAAAATCGCAGATCGTCCAGGCGGATATACCAGAGTTTTAAAAACTATGAACCGTAAAGGCGATAATGCTGAAATGGCAATTATTGAATTGGTAGATTTCAACGAAAACCTTCTTGGTGAGAAATCAGCTAAATCAACTGCTGCTAAAAGAACTCGTCGTGGTAAAACTGCTAAAAAAGCAGAAGGTACTACAACTGAAGATTCAGCTAGCTAATCAGAAATATTTAATTATAAAAAGGCAGTACCATTTGGTGCTGCCTTTTTTGTTTTTATCTATTGTGGTTATTTTTTTGAAATTGACCTTCAAATTATTCTAGTTTACAGTTAGCAATTCATACTTTATTCTTCGAAAATTTCCATTAATAATCTTTTGAAAAATCCTATGAATAGTAGATGCTTAGCTTTTCGTTTTAGTCATGGACTATTATGTTATCACTTTGTTTTAAAGTGAAGTTAGTGCATTATAATTTGAAATTAAGCCAAATTAAATAGTTTGAGTATTAACTGGAGTTTAAATTTCATTATTAAGGATTCTAATTAAGGATTTGATTCAGTTTTCTTCTTGTGGTAATTCAAATTAATATTTAAAATGGTTTAAGATTATCAGCATTTAATTTGACTACATGTTTTTTTAGGTTTGAAACTTATTTCTATTGATAATAAATAAGAAAGTTAGCTTTAAATTAATTCTGATTAGGTATTTTAACACTACACCAATTAACCTTGTTCTAGGAATTTATAAATGCTAAAAGGAATAATTTAATTTTGGAAGTGAGATAGGATTAAAGTATACTTAGAATCTTAAATCGGATAAATTAAATCTATTTCTAAACCTAATAATTTAAATATTGGAAGACAATCTAAATTCTGATTATAAAGTTGGCGAATTAATTTACGATGCCAATATCTACGATGGTTTGAATACATTCTTAATTGACTTTCAATTTTATAAGAATTGGATGCCAAAGCATAAAAATTCTCATGTATTGGAACTTTGTTGTGGATCCGGACGATTAACCATTCCTTTAGCAAAAAGTGGAGTTAATATTTTGGGAGTTGATAATTCTAAAACAATGTTGGCTAAAGCCAAATTATCAGCTCAAAATGAAGGTGTAAAAATTGATTTTATAGAAGCTGATATAAGAAATTTAGATTTAATTAATAGGTTTGATTTAATATTTATTCCCTTTAATTCTATCCATCATTTATACCATAACCAGGATTTATTTTCTGTTTTAAAAAACGTTATGAAGCATCTAAAAGATGATGGCATATTGATTTTTGATTGTTATAATCCCAATATGGATTATATCATAGCCTCAGAAAAAGTAAAAACTAAAATTGCTGAATACAATACGTTAGATGGCAGAAAAGTGCAAATAGAACAAACGATGAAGTATGAATATAATACTCAAATTAATAGAATTAAGTGGCATTATTTTATAAATGATAATTTCCATTCAATACAAAATTTGGATATGAGAATGTACTTTCCGCAAGAATTAGATTCCTATATAAATTTTATGGGTTTTGTTATAATTCATAAGTTTGGAACCTTTGAAGAGGATCAATTTAGTGACAAATCGGAAAAGCAGATTTTTGTATGTAAGAAATCGATTTAAAGGATAAAAAATTGTTCCTAATATTGATACTTAGTTTTTCTTTTTAAATCCCTTTAAGATATCTGCAGCAGTTCTTGCAGCGGCACCGGAATTTTCATTCATCCAATTTTCTAATTCTTGATTTCTATTTTCTTGTTTGATTTTATTATGAATAAAAGTATTCAGCCAAGAGTTAAATTCTTGTTTATTAGAAACAATATTTGCCAGATTTAAATCTATTAATTGAACAGCTTCAGGAAATCGAGATATTTTTGGGCCAAAACAAATTGGAATTCCATAAACAATTGCTTCTAAAATATTATGTAATCCTCCTTTTGAAAAACCACCACCAATAAATGCAAAATTTGCATATTGATATGTCATTGCCAGTTTTCCTATACTATCAATGATTAGTGTTTGAAAATTCCTATTCTGGTCAATCTCGAAACTTGAATATAATGTTGAATTAGGGATGAGTTTACTAATTTCACTTATATTATTGGAATCAACAAAATGCGGAGCCACAATGCATTTTAATTGAGGGTTTTCATTTAGAAACCCAATAATAGTTTCAATTTCAATTTTATATGCACTTCCAATTACAATTAAATTTTGTTCACCTTTAAATAGTTGTATGAATGGAAGTTGATTATTTTTTGATTTAAGTTTAATTACATTATCAATACGAGGATCACCATTTACCTGAACATTTTTAATTCCAAATTGTAAAAGCAATTCTGCACTATCTTTATTTTGGCAAGAAATTGATTCGAACTTTTTGAAAACATCAATAAAATTTTCACCTGCTTTTTTAAAATATATTTGGTCCTTTCTAAACAAAGCGGCAATTAAAAAGCATGGAATTTTATTGTTATATAATTCATTCAGGTAATGTATCCAAAAGTCGTATTTAACCCAAATAGCAAAATCGGGTTTTAGTTTTGTAATGAGTTGTTTCGCTGAATTTTTAGAATCAAAAGGTAAATAGAATGCATAGTCTATTAAACTATCATTGTGTCTGTTTTCATAACCCGAAGGAGAATAAAAACTGGTGAAAATAGTTAAATTAGAAATTTCAAATTTTAGGATTTCCAAAACTGGTCTGGCTTGTTCAAATTCACCTAAACTTGCTACATGAAGCCATAGTCTGACTTCGTCTTTCTTCTTAGCCGGAAGATTAATTTCAGTTTTTCTAGAATCAATTAAAGCTTTTGCTCTTGCATTTATTGGCGAAACTAATTTAGCAGCAGTTATGAATCCTTTTGTGGCAATAGAATAATAGAAATCTGATAACATACTACCTGAAATTAAATTCATCTTCATTTTTAGATTGGAGATAAATTGGAATCATCCAACCGAAACGGAAACCAAGTGTGAAATCTTTTTTATCGGCATTATCAAAAGCCTTTTTATCATAATTATAACCTCTTCTATTTTGAGTAAAGGCTTCAGATAAATCGAAACCTGCATAGAAATTTATCAGCCGGTTTTGACTATGAAAATAATATCCTATAAACTGATTAAATGCAATTCCATTTGTAAGTCTATCATAACCTTTAAAATATTCTTCATCTAATTGAGGAATATCATTATTTTGGGTTTGAAAATTGATTTGGTATTGAAGAAAACCTATACCTGTTTGAAGAATTAATCCTCTATTTCTTTTTGATGAGCTAAAAGAAAACAATCTACCTCCTTTTAGAAAGCAGCTATATCCTCTGAGATTTACAGAGTAATTTCCAGGAGAACCACTTACATTGGAGATATATCCGGAACCATTTACAAGATTATTTAATATATCAACTTCCTTTAAATTATTCCCGAAAATATAATTAGCCTCTGCAGAAAGCAGCCAATTAGTTTTTGTTTTGTAAAGACCACCAAATCCAATCGTATTATGTGTCCCAAAAGATTTAGCCATATCTCCACCTGGGTATTGTTGGTTTACTAAAAATTGCAAATTGAAAATCCTGTTGCTGAAGGCATATTTATCATAATTAGACTGTTGTCCCCAAACATTTAGACAAGAAATTAAAAGAAGAACATTAAAAATAATTGTTTTTTGGTTCATGATTTGACAAATATGACTTTTTTTGAAGATTTTTAACAATAATACAGCATAAAAACTAGTAAAATTCATATGAAAATTCATTTGTAAAATGCGGTAAAATGTTATTTTCGTTCCATTGAAATTACAAAAAATCTTCAGACCTGATATTTGAGGAATTTTGTATAGCTTATGTCTCATCTAAAAAAAATTATAAAATGAAAATTGTTGTTATTGGAACCGGTTACGTTGGACTAGTTACAGGAACCTGTTTTGCAGAGGTAGGTATTGATGTTGTGTGCATCGATGTCGACACAAAAAAAATCGAAAATCTAAAAAAAGGTATCATGCCTATTTATGAGCCTGGTTTAGAGGAAATGGTTATAAGAAATGCTGAAAAAGGAAGACTTCAATTTTCAACTAGTTTAAAAGACAACTTAACTGAGGCAGACGTTGCATTTATTGCAGTAGGAACTCCTCCGGGAGAAGATGGAAGTGCTGATTTAAAGTATGTAATTGCAGTTGCAAGAGAAATTGGTCAAGGAATCAATGAGCATATTGTTGTTGTAACCAAGAGCACAGTGCCAGTTGGAACAGCTAATAAGGTAAGAAATGCAGTTCAAGAAGAATTAAATAAACGTTCTTCTAATATTGATTTTGATGTTGCTTCAAATCCTGAATTCTTAAAAGAAGGTGCTGCAATCGACGATTTCTTAAAACCAGATAGAATTGTAGTAGGTGTTGAATCGAGAAGAGCAGAAGAGGTAATGAGAAAATTGTATAAGCCATTTTTGTTAAATGGACATCCAATTATTTTCATGGATGTACCATCTGCTGAGATGACAAAATATGCTGCAAATGCGATGTTAGCTACCAAAATTAGTTTCATGAATGATGTTGCTAATCTTTGTGAAATTATGGGTGCTGATGTAAACATGGTAAGAAAAGGTATTGGTAGTGACCCAAGAATTGGAAATAGATTTATTTATCCTGGTATTGGATATGGTGGATCATGTTTTCCTAAAGACGTAAAAGCACTTATAAAAACTGCTGCTGAAAACGGTTATAACATGCGTATTTTAAATGCAGTTGAAGAAGTGAATGATGCTCAAAAAAGTGTATTGTTTAATAAAATCAGCAAGCATTTTAATGGAGTAATGAAAGGTAAGAACTTTGCTGTTTGGGGATTATCGTTTAAACCAAAAACGGATGATATGAGAGAAGCTCCATCATTAGTAATTATAGAAAAATTATTAGCTGCAGGTGCAAATGTGAAAGCTTATGATCCGGTTGCGATGCACGAAGCGAAAAAAGATTTGGGAGAACAAATCGAGTATTCTAAAGATATGAATGATGCAATTATTGATGCAGATGCACTTTTAATTATTACAGAATGGCCTGAGTTTAGAACACCAAACTTCAAGGTAATGGGCAAGTTAATGAAGAATAAACTAGTATTTGATGGTAGAAATATCTATGATATTGGTGAAATGAAAGAAAACGGGTTTGATTACTATTGTATCGGTATCAACACTACTAAATAAAAACACATGCCTAATAAAAGAATATTAATTACAGGTGCTGCGGGTTTTCTTGGTTCGCATCTTAGTGACCGTTTTATTAATGAAGGTTATGATGTTGTTGGAATGGACAACCTGATTACAGGTGACATGAAAAACATCGAACACTTGATGAAACTGAAAGAATTTGAGTTTTATAATCATGATGTAAGCAAATATGTTCATGTTTCAGGTCATATAGATTATATCTTACATTTCGCATCTCCAGCAAGTCCAATAGATTATTTGAAAATTCCAATTCAAACCTTAAAAGTTGGTTCATTAGGAACGCATAACTTATTAGGATTTGCAATGGAAAAAAAGGCAAGAATTTTAGTAGCTTCAACATCTGAAGTTTATGGAGATCCTGCAATTCATCCTCAAAATGAAGACTATTGGGGAAATGTAAACCCTGTTGGACCTAGAGGTGTTTATGATGAAGCTAAACGTTTTCAGGAAGCTATTACAATGGCTTATCATACTTACCACGGTTTGGAAACTAGGATAGTAAGGATTTTCAATACATACGGACCAAGAATGCGTTTAAATGATGGAAGAGTTCTTCCTGCATTTATCGGTCAAGCTTTAAGAGGAGAGGATTTAACAATATTTGGTGATGGTTCTCAAACTAGAAGTTTTTGTTTTCAAAGCGACTTAATTGAAGGTATTTACAGATTATTGATGAGTGATTATCCTTATCCAGTAAATATTGGAAACCCAAGTGAAATTACTATTAATCAGTTTGCTGAAGAAATCATTAAGTTAACAGGAACATCACAGAAGTTGATTCATAAGCCATTACCTCAGGATGATCCTAAGCAACGTAAACCTGATATTACCAGAGCTAAAGAAATATTAGGTTGGGAGCCTAAAGTTGATAGAGCTGAAGGATTAAAAATTACTTATGATTACTTTAAAGGATTAAGTCCTGAAGAGTTGAACAAGACAGCTCACAGATTTGACTAATAAAAAATCATTTATACTTTTTTAAGTTTTTTATTGGGCCGAAATGTATAGTTTCGGCCCAAATTTTTTAATACACTCAAAACACCAATGAAGAAATTTATTATCGCATTAAGTTTAATTAGCTTAGCTTTTGTTTCATGCAAAAAGGACGAAACTAGCACAACCAACACAAACAACAACAATGGAGGCGGAACAGTTACCCCAACTGAATGGTATTCATTCAAAGCCAACGGTGTTTTATATGAAATGAAATCTTTTACAGCAGGTAAAGATGATTCAATTACTCCAGGATTATTATTCTTAGCAGGAACAAAAGTATTTGGACAAACAAAACCAGGAATAAGTATTTCATTGAATAGACCAATGGTTGGATGGGGAGATGGAACTAATTTTTTATTAGACGAAACAGAACAATTCAATTGGGCTGAATATACAGATCCTGATGGATTTATTTATAAATCAAGAGCAACTCCTAAAGGAACAGGTAATGGATTAACTGTAGTGTTTACCAAAATGCCAATGTCGCCAAGAGAAACTGTAGAAGGTACATTTAGTGGAATCTTGAAATTGGAAGAAGATGTTACTACTATTGCAATTACAGAAGGCAAATTCAAAATTAAATCAGTAAACTAATTTCTTTTTAAAAGAATAAATCAGGCCTCTTCGGAGGCCTTTTTTGTTTCATTTAATTGGGCTTTTTCATAAGAACCAATTTTGTCGAGCTCAAGTATAGTTTGCAAACCTTCTTCACTACGTTTATACATAGGTAAAAATTTTGCACCCCAAACAAAATCTTCAGCTATATAACTAAATCTGGTATGAACATGCTGGCTATATGTATCTTCAAATGCCTTAAACATAACAATGAACTCGGCATTTAAGTCTAACAAATCAGCTTCAGTTAAACCATAAATTGGACTGTTTTCTGTAATTGGATGCACAATTGTCCAGCTTAATGCCAAGGCATTGATTCTTGAATATTCTAAATCTAGGGTTATGAAATTTCTTTTATTGGAATCCTTGTCGATGATGCTTAAAAGCATAATTGCTTCACACTCCAATAATTGATTTTTTCTACTATTGGCAATTCTAACCATTAATGCATTGATATCATTAAATGGAGCAATAACTCCATTTTTACTAAGAGTAAGTTTAACATCAGGTCTAGAAAATCTTCCGTATAATAGACCAGTAACAAGAGCGAAACTTAATAAGCCAATCATTGCTTCAAAACTGGCAATTGTACCAGCCCAATATCCTATAGGATTAACTCTACCATATCCAACCGTTGTTAATGTTTGTGCACTAAAAGTAAGTAAATCAAAGAATTTTCCTGGTGCATGATTAAAAGCAAAACCAGTGAATTCATCGAAACCCACAAACATGTAAAGTATACTAAAGAAGATATTTGTAACGCAAAAAATTAAAAATATCATCAAAAAGAATTTCGTCCATGTCATTGTAACCAATGAATGAAAAGGACTATAATAATCTGTAAATGCCTGCCCTGTTCTTTCAACGTTATAGGTTCCATCTCTGCCAAGTAAACGTGCACCTTGACTATTCGCACCAGAACCAAATCCAGTATATTTATCTTCTTTGAAACGTTTTTGAAGATTTTTGAAAACGCGTCTTTCTCTTTTATTCTGCATGAGATTCTAATTGTTTTTGAAGCGCAAACATTTCATCACGTAATCTGGCAGCTTCCATAAATTCCATATCCTTGGCAGCCTGAACCATTCGTTTCTTAGTTTCATCAATGGCTTTTTGTAATTGATTTTTATTCATGTATTGTAAAACAGGATCTGCTGCAGCAGACACTTCTTCTGGTTCAATATAAGCCATTGTTTCTGCACCTTCTTTTGCATCGGCAACAGAAGTTTGACGCATAATTTCGTCCTTACTTTTTCTTACTGTTTTAGGTGTAATGCCGTGTTTTAAATTATATGCAGTTTGAATCTCTCTTCTTCTGTTGGTTTCATCTATAGTTCTTTGCATACTTTCTGTAATATGATCAGCATACATAACTACTTTGCCATTTTCATTTCTTGCAGCACGACCAATGGTCTGAGTTAAGGATCTCTCGTTTCTCAAAAATCCTTCCTTATCTGCATCCATAATTGCAACCAAACTTACTTCAGGTAAATCAAGTCCTTCTCTTAATAAATTCACTCCAACTAAAACATCAAACTTACCTAATCTTAAATCTCTTAGTATTTCAACTCTATCTAGTGTTTTTACTTCACTATGGATATATCTGCATTTGATATTAAGTTTTGCCATGTATTTACTTAACTCTTCAGCCATTCGTTTGGTTAAGGTTGTTACAAGAACTCTATCACCCATTTTTATTCTTTCATCAATTTCATCCAATAAATCATCAACCTGATTTAAGCATGGTTTAACAAAAATAACTGGGTCTAATAATCCAGTTGGTCTAATGATTTGTTCAACTACAACACCTTCAGATTCTCTAATTTCATATTCAGCCGGAGTTGCACTAACATAAATAATTTGATTCACCATTTGTTCAAATTCAGGAAACATTAATGGTCTGTTATCTAAAGCCGATGGTAAACGAAATCCAAAATCAACCAGGTTTTCTTTTCTACTTCTATCACCTCCATACATCCCTCTTAGCTGTGGCATAGTAGCATGGCTTTCATCAACAATTAATAAAAAATCTTCAGGGAAATAATCTATTAAGCAGAATGGTCTATCACCGGGTTTACGTTGATCCATATATCTACTATAATTTTCAATACCATTACAATAGCCTAATTCTCGAATCATTTCTAAATCGAAGTTTGTTCTTTCTTCTAATCGTTTTGCTTCAAGGTATTTTCCAATTGATTTAAAATATTCTATTTGGCCCATTAAATCATCTTGAATTTCATGAATAGCTCTGTTGAGTTGATCTTTTGGAGTTACATAAATGTTTGCAGGAAAGATGGCAATATTGTCAACCTCCTCTTGTTTTTTACCAGAAATAGGATCAATGATATGTAAGCTTTCAACATCATTTCCAAAGAAAGAAATACGTATAGCAAAATCGGCATAAGCTGGAAATACATCAACAACATCACCTTTAACTCTGAAATTTCCTCTTTGAAAATCTGCAGTTGTTCTGCTATATAATGAATCAACCAAAGCAAACAACAAATTATTTCTTGATATAACTTGATTCTTTTTTATTCTAATAATACTATTCTCATAATCCTTAGGATTACCAGCACCAAAAATGCATGAAACAGAAGCCAGCACAATTACATCTCTTCTTCCTGATAATAAAGAAGAAGTTGTTTTGAGTCTGAGTTTTTCAATCTCATCATTTATTTGTAAGTCTTTTTCTATATAAGTATTTGTTGTTGGAATAAAAGCTTCAGGCTGGTAATAATCATAATATGAAACAAAATATTCAACAGCATTTTCGGGAAAGAACTGTTTAAATTCTCCAAAGAGCTGGGCAACTAAAGTTTTGTTATGACTGATAATAAGTGTAGGTTTTTTTACCTGAGCAATTACATTCGCCATAGTAAAAGTTTTACCAGAACCGGTTACACCTAAAAGTACTTGTGAACGATCTCCGGAATTAATTCCATTAACAAGTTTTACAATAGCATCAGGTTGATCGCCTGTTGGTTTAAATTCAGAATTAAGTTGAAAATCCATTTTGTAAAATTAGTCTTCTAATAATTCTTTTCTTAAAATATCCAACGCCATTAAAGCAGTTCTAAGAATGGTTCTTTCTCTGTTATCTCCCATATTAAATATACGACCAAAAGATTTAGATTCACTTGCAAATCCAATCCAAACAGTACCAACAGGTTTTGCTTCAGAACCACCTCCAGGGCCGGCAATTCCACTTGATGATATAGCATAATCAGCACCAGTTTTTAAACGAACTTCTTCTGCCATTTTAATTACACATGCTTCACTTACTGCACCATGTTCGATCAATAATGACTCAGGAACATTTAATTGTTCCATTTTAATTTTGTTGTGATATGCAATTACAGAACCTAAATAATAATTTGAGCTACCAGGAACTGAGGTAATCAAATGAGCAATATAACCTCCTGTACAACTTTCGGCTGTAGCTAATGTTTTTGATTGACTGTTTAATAAAGCACCTACTACTTGTTGTAAAGAATCATTTCCTTCACCATAAATATAATTACCAATTCTATCATACAATTTATTGATGATAGGATTTAGTTCATCATGTAATTCCAATTCGTTTTCACCATAAGCACTAAAGCGAAGTCTTACAGAACCAACCGATGGCAGGTAAGCTAACTTGATATGTGGTGGTAAATCATTTTCAATATCTTCAATTTTTTTAGCTAAAAAACTTTCGCCTATTGAACATGTTTGAATGGTTCGATGAACTATTGAAGGAAATGAAAAAGTTTTTTTAAGCATAGGAATAACTTCTTCTTCAAAAATTGTTTTCATTTCAAAAGGTACACCAGGCATTGAAACATATGCAACATCATTTTCATAAAACCACATACCTGGAGCAGTACCACTTCTATTCCATAACAATTCACAATTAGCAGGTAACATTGCTTGTTGATTATTACTTTCAATCATAGGTAAATTTCTTTTAGTAAAAATTTCAGTTACCCAATCAAGTACTCTTTGATTGAGAACTAAATTTGTTTGAAAGAATTCACACATAGTAAACTTAGTAATATCATCTTTTGTAGGACCAAGTCCACCTGTAATTATTACTATAGAACTTCTGTTTGATGCTTGTGAAAGCGCGTCCAGTATAGCTTCACGCTTGTCGGAGATTGCAGATTTGTAATGAACATGGATTCCAAGTTTATTAAGTTCCTGTCCGAGCCATGATGAATTTGTATCAATCACCTGACCTAATAAAAGTTCATCACCAATAGTTATAATTTCTGCTTTCATATATTTTTTTATCGAAAGAAATAGTTTCCAAGTACAATTGATTTTTTAAATTATAAATCAATTTGATTTACAAACTTACATACAATTTTAATTATAGAATTATGTATTTAAAATTATACTCTTTTTTGTGTAAGTGTATGTCAATTTTTTAATTGATGATAAAAAAAATAAAATGTAAATCAATCTGAAGATTTATTAAAAATGAAATGAATGATTCCTGTGAGTAATAGTAAAATCAGGTTCTCACAAGGATTTATATTTATGTATAAGCAATAATTTGTTTGAATCGATTTTATGGTGCTCAATAAAAAGATAAAAAAAATTCATGAATTTAATCACAATTTATATAATAGCTTAATGGCTGAAGATATTAGTGAATTCAATGGTTTACAAGTATTGTGTTGAGTTATCAACAGTTGAAAGTGCTTATTTTTTTAGTCTGATATACAGCAAGTACTTGAAAATATTTAAGAGCCTTCTAACTTTGTTATGTAATCAATCAAATTTTTATACGTATGGCAACAACCAAAAAAACTAAAAAAGCAGCAGCTCCAACTAAGAGTGCTGCTCCTAAAAAGGCTGCTAAGAAAGCTGCAACTAAAAAAGCCGCTGCTCCTAAGAAAGCTGCAACTAAAAAAGCTGCTGCTCCTAAGAAAGCTGCAACTAAAAAAGCTGCTGCTCCTAAAAAGGCTGCAACTAAAAAAGCTGCTGCTCCTAAAAAG
>JAIYDG010000329.1 GCA_027487625.1 Bacteroidota bacterium | reverse complement strand
CTACTGGAACCAGGGGTTTTGATAATGTGATTTCTAATTCAGTTTTCAGAAACCAGTTTTATTATCCTTTGTATGCTTACTTTCAAAATAAAATGATATTCACAAAAAATGTGATTTCAAATACTGGTAATTTTGTAAATACTTTCGCCGCCTCAGCATTTATTGTTAATTGTGATGGAGGAATTCAGTTTACTAAAAATCATATTTTTGGTCAATTAGGTGGCTATGGAATTTACCTATCAGCTAATATTGGTACTGCTCAAAATAGAAATTTGGTTGCAAACAATATGATTCAAGTTGGAACAGGAACAAATACTACTTATGCTATTTTTGATCCAGGAAATGCTTTTACTGATTACTTACATAATTCAGTAAATAATACAACAGGTGATGCTTCTTATGCTAGTACAGCTTTTTACTATTCTTATGCAAATTCATTGTATGGTAATATAAGAATTCGTAACAATGTGTTTGCTTCTCCTTCTGGTGCTTTGGCTTTCTGGTGTGCAAATACAGCTTTATTGGGAACTTTAAGTGCTGAACAAAATAACAATGTTTATTATTCTACTTCGAGTTACCCTTGGAGATTGGTTAATAATATTTTTAATACTTTACCAGCATTCAGAGCAAACTTAAATTTAATTCTTGCAAACAACCCTGATACAAACAGTATTGTTGAGAATCCAAACTTTTTCACAACTACTAACTTAAGAAGTATCAATCCTTTATTAGATAGTATTGGCGCTCCATTCGCTTCTGTTCCTGATGATATTGATGGAAATACAAGAAGCACTTTAGGTCCTGATGCGGGTGTGAATGAATTTGCAAAAGCTCTTGATGATGCAGGTGTAGTGGCAATTCTAGTTCCTAATAAGCCGGTCCTTCCAGGTTTAAGTAATGTGAGGGTTGTTATTAAGAATTTTGGTATTAGTTCTTTAACTTCTGCAAACGTTTCATATAGAGTAGATACAATTGTTAGAACAAGAACCTATACTGGTACAATTCTGCCTGGTGCAACAGATACTGTTTTATTTGATACTGCAAGTGGAGTAGGTAATACTTCACAACAGTTTAATTTCACAGGAGCTTTAACTAATTTAAAGGCTTATACATCTAGTCCTAATGCAACTGCCGATTTACAAGCATTAAATGATACTGCATATGCTTCATTCTGTGGTGCTTTGTCTGGAACTTATACAATCAATCCTTCTGGTACAGGTGCTACAAACTTTATAAGTATTCAAGAGGCTGTAGATAAATTATCATGTGGTGGAGTTGCTGGTCCTGTAGTCTTTAATATTTCTTCGGGAACTTACACAGGGCAATACGAATTGGCTGCAATTGCAGGTACCAATGCTACAAATACTATAACATTCCAATCTGCTTCAGGTATTGCTTCATCAGTTTCAATTCAATTTGCAAATGCGAATGCAATTAATAACTATATCATTAAGTTAACTGGTGCTTCATTTGTGAATTTCAGAAACTTAACAATTAGAAATACCAATACTACAAATGGACGTGTAATTTCAATCAATAAACTTGCAGCCTTGAATATCAATACTAATAATATTGAATTCAGAAACTGTATTCTTGAAAGTGTTAACACCACAAGTACGGCTGATGCTTTAGCTGTAATTTATGGTCCAAGTGGCGACAATGCATTTAATATCAATATAAAAAACAACCAAATTCGTTTTGGTTCTTATGGTATTTATTTAGGTGGACAAAATATCATCAATCAGTTTTCATCAGGATTGGTAATCGATTCAAATACAGTTTTTCAACCTTATTGGGCTGGTATTTATTTGTTGAATAGAAACAATACCAAAATTAGAAAGAACTTTATTGATGGTAATCCTTCTTATGGGTATTATGGTATATTCTTAAGTTCAGTGTCAAATGAAACTGAGGTTTATAACAATATCATAAATAGTGTTGCTGGATATTATGGATTATACATTGCTCAAAACAATTACTATGGTGAACTTGGAACTGCCAGAGTGCATAACAATGTAATCAATATGATGAGCACCAATACTCAATATGGTATCTACTTGGCTAATATTTCAAGAATTAACTTCTTAAGTAATACTTTAAGATGTCAGGCTCCTACAACTACTTATGCGGTTTACTTTGTTGGTAATACTACATCTACAACTACACCTCAAATTGTTCAAACAAACAATGTTAGGTTCTTGAATAATATTTTCTATTCACAAACTAGTTATGCGTTTTATGCAACAAATAACTTTGCTCAGTTTGGTATTTCTGAAATCAATAACAATTTGTACTATTCTTCAGGTGCCAATTTTTCTTTTATCAATGGAATAAATCATATCCCAGCAAACTTCTATAATACCTATAGAGGCTCCGCAATTTCAGCTGCTATTTCATCTGATTCACGTTCAATTTTTGGTCCTTTAACTTTCCAAAATGCTTCAAGTGCTAAACCATTAGAAAGTGCAACTACTGTTTGGAATGTAAACGGTAGAGCTTCACAACAATTTGAAATTTCTAATGATGTAAGTGGTGCAACTAGAAGTAACCAAGTAATTAACGGTACGCCTGATATTGGTGCTTTTGAAGTATTACCAACATCAACTCCGGTTGCTGCTATAATTACCGATTCAATTTTTGCTGGTTCAAGTCAACGAATCATTGAAAATGGGGATACAATTGCAGTTTTAACATGGGGTCAAGCAGGTACTTTACCAACTTCAATTACTGCTAGATACTTTCCTGGAACTTTAATTTCAGATCCAACCAATACTGGTAGCAATCCAAATTCAGATTATTTCGATGCATTCTGGAGAATTACAGCAAATGGCGGTTCACAATACACTTATGATTTAACAATTAAATATGATCCAATTATTATGGGTAAAGTATTGTACAAATCAGATGTGAAAATGGCTAAAAAACAAACTGGAGTGGCTGGTACTTGGGTGCATTATGGTACTTTTGGAACTATTGTAGATACTGTCTTGAATACTTTTACAACTACCAATTTGTCGGGATTCTCAGATTTTACTGGAACAACTGATTACGCTCCATTACCAGTTGAATTAGCAAAATTTGATGCTTTACGTTCTGCTGATAATGCTGATTTAATCTGGACAACTGTTTCAGAAATCAATTCTGATAAGTTTGAAATCGAGCGTGGTGAAGTTGGAAAAGATTTTGTAAAAGTTGGTGAAGTAAAAGCTGCTAACAATTCAAAAACTAAATTGAACTACACATTTACTGATGAAAATGCAAAAAATCAGATTGATGGAACTATTGCATACTATAGAATCAAAATGATTGATAGAGATGGTAGTTTTGAATATTCTCCTGTTCGTGCGGTTAATTTCGATGACAATAATTTACAATGGTCAGCTTCAGTTTATCCAAATCCATTTAGCAATGAATTGAATTTAAAAGTAAGTTCATTGATTGAAATGACAGCTGATTTGAATGTTGTTGATTTATCTGGAAGAGTTATCATGAACATGAATATTAATTTGAAAAACGGTGATAACTTAATCAACCTAGATCAATTGAGCACTTTAGAAAAAGGAATTTATATCCTTAAATTGAATTCAGGTGAAGAGTCAATTGCAGTGAAATTAATGAAAGATTAATTTCAATTCCATTATTTTTAAATGGGGCAGTATCAATTTGATACTGCCCCATTTGTTTTTATATTGATTATCAAATGGTTTAGAATAATCAGAACTAAATTGATTGAATTCTGTTTGAAGTATTAGGTGCAAATCAAATCCTTGTAGATATTTGCCACCTGTTTTTACCATTGCAGATTAGAATAAAGAATATGAGTTTTACTTCAAAAGAAATATTAAAAGCACTTTCAACTGTTCAGGAGCCTGATTTACATAAAGATTTGGTGACTTTGAATATGATTAAAGATATAGAAATTTCAGGCGATGAGGTTTCTTTCAAAGTAGTTTTAACAACTCCTGCTTGTCCTTTAAAAGAGAAAATAGAAAAAGATTGTATTCGTGCAATCCAAAAGGAATTAGGAAATCATATCATAGTAAAAATTGAAATGACTGCAAATGTTACTTCAAACCGACTTGATAAATTGGTTCTTCCAAAAGTTAAAAATATCATCGCAGTAGCATCTGGAAAAGGTGGAGTAGGTAAATCTACAGTTTCTTCTAGTTTAGCACTCTCATTATCATTAAAAGGCGCCAAAGTAGGTTTGTTGGATGCAGATATTCATGGTCCTTCCATTCCAATGATGTTTGGTGAAATGAATAGTCAGCCTTCAATGATTGATAAGGATGGGAAATCGTTAATGGTTCCGGTTGAAAAATTTGGAATCAAATTGCTTTCCATTGGATTTTTAATTAAACCTGAACAGGCTGTGGTTTGGAGAGGACCAATGGTTTCTTCAGCATTACGGCAGTTTGTAAATGATACCGATTGGGGTGAATTGGATTATTTGATTTTAGATTTACCTCCAGGCACGGGTGATATTCACTTAACCATGTTGCAAGTTGTTCCTTTAACTGGAATTGTCATGGTAACAACTCCACAAGCTGTTGCTTTAGCTGATGCTTACAAAGCAGCAACCATGTTTAATATGACTCCTACTAAGGTTCCAATTTTGGGTATAGTTGAAAATATGGCCTATTTTACTCCAGCTGAATTGCCACAGAATAAGTATTATATTTTTGGTAATGGTGGCGGAAAAACCATGTCGAATGAATTAGATGTTCCTTTTTTAGGTGAAGTGCCTATTTATATGGATATTCGTGAAGGTGGCGACAATGGAATTCCTGCTGTTATGGCTGATAAAAGTCCTGTCCAAAAAGCATTTTTCGAAATTGCAGAAAAAGTTGCACGCCAGATTGCCGTTTTAAATGCAAACCTTAAACCAGTTGAACAATAATATGAATGATTCTTTATTAGCTAAAATTGAAATTGCATTGAATGGTATGCGCCCATTTTTACAAGCCGATGGAGGTGATGTGGAATTGGTTGAACTTACCGAAGATATGGAAGTACGCTTGAGGTTAATTGGGAATTGCAGCAGTTGTAGCATGAGCCATATGACCATGAAAGCTGGTATTGAAAGCGGAATAAAGGCAGCTATTCCTGATATTAAAAGTGTAGTTGCTATCAACTAGATTTTCGTTTTCAACTTTTACTTTTTTCATTTCAGACATTATTTCCTCCGTTTTGTCGGTTTTCGCTCATTCTTTAGCATTTCTTGATTCAAATTTGTATCATTAAATATTGAATCATGAAAAGAATATCCCTATTTCTATTACTTAGTTTTTCTATCATAACTGCTTTCGCACAGAAAACAGAATTATCTCAAACCGTTAGAGGTATTGTTATTGATAAAGACAGTAAACAACCCTTAATTGGTGCAACAGTTATTGTTATTAACGATACAAAAACCTTTGGCTCGGCCACCGATGAACAAGGTAAATTTAGAATTTTAAATGTTCCGGTTGGTAGAAAATCAATGAAGATTTCTTATGTCGGTTATGAAGATAGGATGATAAATGACATCATCATCAACTCGGCAAAGGAAGTTGTATTGAATATTGAATTAGCAGAAAAAGTTGTTTCTGCCAAAGAATTAATCATCACAGCAAAATCAAATAAAGCTGCTCCTAATAATGAATTGATTTTAGTTTCAGGCAGAAGTTTTACCATTGACCAAGCAACTAGATATGCTGGTGCTTTGCAAGACCCATCGCGTATGGCAGCCAATTTTGCTGGAGTTGCAGGTGGTGGAAACGACCAACGTAATGATATTGTTATTCGTGGAAATTCGCCTTTAGGTTTATTATGGCGTTTAGAAGGTGCTGATATTCCCAATCCAAATCACTTTTCAAACCAAGGCGCAAATGGTGGTCCCGTAAGTATTTTGAATAATAATACTTTGGCAAATTCCGATTTTCTTACTGGTGCTTTCCCTGCAGAATATGGCAATGCGAATGCAGGTGTTTTCGACTTAAAAATCAGAAATGGAAACAATGAAAAACATGAGTTTATTGGTCAAATTGGCTTTAATGGTTTGGAGTTATTGGCTGAGGGTCCAATCAAAAATGGCCAATCAAGTTATTTAGCTTCATATCGTTATTCAACCTTATCGTTTTTCGATGCTATTGGATTTAAATTTGGTGATTCAGGTATTCCATTTTATCAAGATGCTACATTTAAAGTAAGTATGCCAAATACCAAAACAGGTAATTGGAGTGTTTGGGGAATTGGTGGTACAAGTTCAACCAAGTTATTAGATTCTGATAAAAATGCTGAGGATAGAAAAAAAGAAGCTCAACCTCAAGATATTGATTTTGCTAGTAAAATGGGTGTTTTAGGTATTACAAATATTGCTCAAATTAATAAACATTCTTTTATTAAAACAGTTCTGACAGGTTCAGGTGAAAGCAATAGAATCAGGGTTGATACTTTGAGTCCAACAAATAATAAATTCTATCTTTTTAATTCTAATTCTTCTTTTGGAAAATTAGCTGTTCATTCTTATTACAATACAAAACTCAATGCAAGAAATACTGTGAAGATTGGGTTTATAGCAAGTCAGCAATTTGGCAGCAGTAATGATAGCGTTTTTGTAAATGATTTTAATGCATATAGAAGTCAGATTGATTTTAATGAAACTACCTATTTAGGTCAGGCATATGCCAATTGGAATTATAGAATCAATACACAATTAACATTTAATGCTGGAATACATTATAATCATTATTTCTTAAACAATACATCAGGAATAGATCCACGTGCAGGACTGCGTTATAATTTCGGAAAATCATCTGTTATTAGTTTTGGATATGGTCATCATTCGCAGGTTCAACCAATGATTACATATTTTGAAAAAACTTTAAATGATACATTCAATAGAGTTTACTCATCAACCAACAAAAACTTAGAAATGACAAAAGCACATCATTTTGTTTTGGGTTATGAAATGATGTTGGGAAATGAAGTAAGATTCAAAACTGAAGCTTATTACCAAGATTTATACAATGTTCCTGTTACACAAAATCCATCTACAATTTCAGTATTAAATTATGGTGCGCAATTTGGAGCACCAAATTTTGATAGTTTAGTAAACAATGGAAAAGGTTATAACTATGGAATTGAGTTTACCATAGAAAAGTACTTTTCAAAAGGATATTATTACTTAGGAACATTATCGCTATATGAAAGCAAATACAAAGCCAGCGATAACAAATGGAGAAACACTGCTTTTAATGGTAATTTTGTATTAAATGTATTGGCTGGTAAAGAATGGAAAATTGGTAAAAACAATATTCTTTCAGCTTCAGGAAAAATTACTTATGCGGGAGGTAAAAGATATGTTCCAATTGATGAAGCCGCATCATTGGCCAATGGATATGAAGTGCAGATTGAAGACCGTTCATATGAAAATAGATTGAAAGATTTTTTCAGAGCAGATATCAGAATTGGTTACAAAACTAATAGCAAAAGAGTTACTCAGGAATATGGTTTAGATATTCAAAATATAAGCAATAGAAAGAATATCTTTACTCAACAATTCAATCCTCAAACTGGTAAAGTTGAAGATTTGTATCAGATAGGATTGTTTCCAGTTCCATTTTATAGAATTTACTTTTAATGAAAGAAATATTCACCCCCAAAGCCTTATTAATAAGACATTCCATCATTTTGGTGATGGCTGTCTTTTTTATTTTAACCTTTAAAAGTGGCAATTCAGATGTGATGCAATCGAATGAATCGGTTCCATTTGCAATTCTTGGAAATTTCATTTTTGTTTCATTATTGTGGAATCTAAATATGATATTATTGGCATTGGTTGAACCCTATTCAAGTTGGGAGAAAAGTCCTGTTAAAAAGCTTTTCATTTGTGGCTCTATTGCAATCATTCTTCCTATAGCTGTCAATTTGTTTTTTAATGAGATGGTATTCGAATGGCTTTACAAAAAACCATGTCAGTTAAATAGCCGCGATAATATTATGTTTTTAGTGATATCTGTGGTCATAACTTTACTCATCAATGCAATTATGCTTAGCATCGAATTTTTTTTTTTTTTTTTAAAGAGTTTGACCGAAAGAGAAGCATTAAAGAGAGACAATATCACTGCTGAATTTGAAAGTTTGAAGAACCAAGTAAATCCGCATTTTCTGTTTAATTCATTGAATACATTAAGCAGCATTATTGAGGAAGAACCTAAAACTGCAACACAGTTTGTTCAGAAATTATCGAGTGTATATCGATATGTTTTAGCTCAAAGAGATAAGGAAACAGTTACTTTAAATGAAGAATTGAATTTCATTGAATCATATGTGTATTTGAATAAAATAAGATTTGGAGAAAACCTAAAAGTAGAAATTCTGGTTGATGAAAGTTTAAGACAATCTCAAATTGCCACATTAACACTTCAATTACTTATGGAAAATGCGATAAAACATAATGTTGTTAGTAAGGATAAACCATTGTCGATTGAGATAGGGATTAAGAATGCAAGGATTTATGTAAAGAACAATTTACAGGCAAAAAAAATCCATGCTGAAAGTAATGGTATTGGTTTGAGTAATATCATCAGCAGATATAAATACCTAAGTAAAGAAGAAGTGATTGTATCAAGTTCAAATAATTATTTTGAAGTAAGTGTACCTTTAATTGATTAGTCAAATGTTGAAATTATTAATTATAGAAGATGAAATTCCTGCTTTAAACCGCATTACCAAATTGGTAAATGAGTTAAAGATGGATATTGAGATTATTGGAACTGCAGATAGCATAGAATCAGCTGTGAATTTTATTGAAGCCAATAAAGATATCAATCTGGCTTTAATGGATATAGAATTGGCTGATGGACAAAGTTTCGAAATCTTCAAACAAATTAAAGTTGAGTTTCCTGTAATATTTACTACAGCTTACGATGAATTTGCCATGAAAGCATTTAAGGTAAATAGTATTGATTATTTATTAAAACCGGTTGATGAAAACGAACTAAGGGCAGCTTTTGATAAATACAAAAAACTCTTTTTTAATAAAGAAAATGGATTGCAGCAAATAGATTCTTTATTGCAAGCTTTAAAACTGGATTCAAAACTTGATTACAAAGAACGTTTTCTTGTTAAAACAGGAAGCAGGCTTGTCTCTATACATATTGATGAAGTAGCCTGGTTTCAGGCAAGCGAAAAACTGGTTTATTTACAAATGTTTTCGGGCAATAAATATGTGATTGATTATTCATTGGATGAATTAATTACATTATTGAATCCAAAGAATTTCTTTCAATTGAACAGGCAATTCATCAGTTCTTTAAAGTCAATCAAAGACATTCATACTTACTTCAATGGGAAGTTAAAAGTAAGCTTGAATCCTTCTGTTGAAGAAGAGGTTCTTGTGAGCAGAGAAAGGGCTTCTGAGTTTAAAAAATGGTTGGATGCTTGATTAATTTCAGAATTTCCACCATTATCTATTGACATCTTATTACTAGTTTATTGTAAGATGTAGTTTTCTGTATTTACATTATTTAATTCATTATTTATTTCTTATGAAAAAGATACTTTTAATCAATGCGCATCCCAATGCCGATAGCTTCAATTTTGCCTTGTTTGAAGCTTATAAAAAAGGTGCAATAGCTGCGGGTGCCGAACTAAAAGAAATTGTAATTAAAGATTTGAAATTTAATCCGAATCTGCAATTTGGCTATCAAAAAAGAACTGAATTAGAACCAGATTTATTAGAAGCTTGGGATAAAATTCAGTGGGCAAATCATTTAGTTTGGATTCATCCTGTATGGTGGGGTGGATTACCAGCAATTAGCAAAGGTTTCGTTGATAGGTTATTTTTACCTGGATTCGCTTTTAAATACAGGGATAATTCAGTTTGGTGGGATAAACTTTTAGCTGGGAAAACAGCTCATATCATCACAACATTAGACCAACCATCATGGTATTATAGATTGGCATTTGGAAGGCCAAGTGTAAATCAGCTTAAAAAATCTATTTTAGAATTTTGTGGAGTGAAACCTGTTAAAGTAACTTATGTAGGTCCAATTAGAAATTCTGAACTAACTACAAGGACGAAATATTTAGAAAAGATTGAACTATTAGGAAAAGGCCTCAAATAGCCTAATAAGTTCAGTAAAACGAATAAAAAAAAGGATATTTCTTTGTGTAAGAAATATCCTTTTTCTATATGCTGAATATCTTATTCTTCAGTTGGCGCTTCAGGTGTTGCTTCTTCAGCGGCTGCTGCTGGAGCTTCTGGTCCAAATGATTGAATTTTTAATTTATAATCTTTACCTAGATTGATTTTGTATTTTCTCTCTTGCATTAAAGTTGATGCAGTTGCAGAACTTTTTAATACTTCGAGTAGGTCTCTAGCAATTGCAATTCCTTTGATATTATTTTTAGCTTGTCCTCTTTCAATTTCAAGATTGAAACCATAACTGGCTTTTTTCTTTTCACCTGTAGCTTCAAACTCGTGTTTTGATAATTGGTACTCACAAGGACCTGCCGCAGATTCTCTCATTTTAATAAGAATAACAGGTCTGTATTTTTGCCAAAGTGATTGATATATATTTGATTCTTTCATTTTTAAACAAGGTTTTTTGAGCGAAAACTAAGGGATAAATCTGGGTTTAGTTTGGTATTCAGAATGTTACATCCTTTGCATACTTGGCTAAGTTCTCACAAAGTTAGAATAAATGTTGAATCGACAATTTTTTAGTTGATATTTATTTTACAATTTCATGTTTTATAGTTGTTTCAAGACCAGCAATTACTATTTAAAAACACTATTTTAAGCTGAAATTGATAGGAAGTGTTAATTTGGAAGGAACAGGAACTCCCATTTGTAATCGGGGATTAAGCCTTGGAAAGGTTTTAATTACACTTTTTCCAGAATGAAAAAGAACTTCTTCTTTGTATGAAAGAGCTTTTACATCTTCAACTTCACCTAATTCATTGATATAAATATCAAAAATAATACGCTCTTCAGTACCTTTTATTCTAGCACTTGCTGGATAAACTATATTGTCACTAAGGAATTTATATAGTTCATTTTCTCCAGATTGAAATTGAGGTTCTCTGTTAAATTCATTGTCGTTAAGTAGACAAATATTAAAATTTGGTTTTGCATTTTCATCATAAAGTTTGTCCGGTATTTTATCAAAATCTCTTTGTTCTAATAGGTTATTTTTTGAATTATATATTTGCCAAATCCCTATTTGTTTTCCATTTAAATACTGGCCTTTGCTTTCAATACCTCCATCTTCAAAGTATCTTATAAACTCATTATTTAAATAACCATTAGTAAATTCCATCATAGATTCGATAACTAATTTTTCTGTTTGAACGCTAATTGGTAGATAGTACCTGATAAAACTGCCATTGCCGTTTATACAGTTACCTCCATTTATTTCATTCCCATTCGGATTATAGGTTTTACGAATACTTGAAACAATACCTTCTTTAAAAATTATTTCTCTATGCAATTGCCCATTTTCAAAGTACAAAGAATAAAGGCTATCAAGCTTACCATTTTTTAAATAAAAAATTTCTTTAATTGAGCCGTTCTTATGAAATGATTTGCCATAACTGTAGCTTTTATTATAGTTAAAGATAGAATAAGCGATTTTTTTATTTGAGTGATATTCAATTACATTCATAGATGAATCATTGTAAGTTAAACTGCTCGTTTTTTCTCCATCTAAAAAGGTGTTCCATATTCCAGTAAAAAGACCATTTTTATAATTCCCGGTTATGTATAAATTCCCACTGATATCATGGTATTTCCAAGTACCATGCTTTTGGTTGTTTAAATAAAATCCTTCCGTTATAATTTTGCTTTTATAGTATTGCTCGTATTTCCCTGATTTGGTAGAGTTGTCGTTTTTGAGTACCGAATATTTTTCAATTACTTGGTTACTTGGATTCGATTTTTGTACAAGAGTCGTACTCACACAAGAACTGAAAAGGACAGTGAAAAGACAAATGAAAATGAGATTTTTAATGGGCATGATAAAATTGTTTTATAGGTTGTTGATTTGAAAACTTGCGAAAGATAGAAAAATATCTAATTCAACTAAAATCAAACATTCGAATTATTAATTCTGGCGAGTTACTTGATTCATTATTTACTTCTTGTTTAATAATAAAGTCCATGAATTTTTATTTCAGATTTACTGTTTATTTCTAAAGCAGGAAAAGGAATCTTCACCATAAACATACTATTGAAAACAGTCTTTAAGAACTTGTTTTTTGTTGGGATTTTAGCAAAATCAATGTCTAATGATAGTAAGTATTGACGGTATCTTTCTGTTTCAGGAATACTTTTTCCATCATAACTTTTTATGTTTTTGAATTCACCATACATGCCACCAGCGCTGTATCCAAAGGCAATATTAATCCAATCTGGAATTTGTTTTTTAGGTATGATTTTATTCAAACCTAAACTTAACCAATAGGTATGTCCATTGTAATCGTAGAACAATTCATCAAAGCCATTTCCTAAATAACCATTTGCTTTTGGTGCATAAGTGGATGGTGAAAAGCTAAACTTATATTTCACAATTTGTTCTTTAAATGTAAGTTCTTGTCCGATAACTATTGCAGAGCCCAAAGCATTGGCTCCAACATCACTCCAAGAAAAGCCCCAGCCTTCATACATTCCATCCCAGATTTCGATAGGTAATTGTAAAATGAAACCCAAGCTTCCTCCATAAATGGCGGCTTTTTTTCTAGGAACACCAGCCCATAACAAAGAATGAAATCCAATATAACTTTCAAGATATGCACCATAAACATGACCAAATTTATCTATTTGGTTATAGCCTGCTAAGTCGTTGTAATATTGAAATGGAACCCGAGGCTGATCTTTGTACCAAATAAACTGTAGATATGCCATAGAGCCAACATATAAGCTTGAAATGCCTCCTACAATAGGCACAAATCTGGAAAGTATAATTTTACTACTGTCTTTTTTTTCTTGTTGATGAAGGCTATCATTAACAGTGCAATTTTCAACAAATAATTCTTTTGCAAAACAATCAGAGTTTAGTAAAGAACAAAGTAATAGGCTCAAAAGTAAAATCCTGATGAATGTAGTCATGCTTTTTATTTGTTGATGAGGGTAATTGAATCAAGTTTTAAAACATACTTAAACACATGTATTTAAAGTCGAAGTTTTCATCTAGGTAAATCACTCCTGGTTCAAATTGTGTGCTGTTAAAAAAGTGGAGCTCATGTCCGTTAAGCCGACAATCTTCCATTGCAAATAAATCAATTTCATTATTTGATTTTAACTCTACTGCCCACACCACATGGTCGTTCGAATCGAGTTTAAACAGAACAGGAGCAAGGCTATCTAATTCTAAATCTTTTGCAGGAGTATTGCAAATAAAGAGTTTTCCTCCTGGTATTTTAAATGATTCATCTACTATAACTGTTTCAATGTCTACAAAGGTTTTTCTACCCAAAAGCGGACCATTTTCCATTCCACAATCAGCTTTCATTGAGAATTTTTTATTGTCATAATAGAAATAAATTGCAACTGCAGTAATCAAACCTGCTATCAAAACCAAAACAATCGAAATTTTTGTATAAGCAGGTTTCATTTATTTTTTCCTTTTGATTACAAACACAAATACAATCAGCACAACAATAAACAATAGTCCTGTTTTTACCCGGGATATTTTTGTTTCATTTGATATTCTAGTAATATCATCAACCCATCCTTCCATGGCAGAGCGGTCTGCAATATCAGCAGGTATTCCCCAAAAGAAATCAACTATCAATATTAAAATGATAAGAATAAGAATCAGTGTTATGATTATTCTTAAAACCTTGTAGATTTTGTTCATCGTATTTGATACAGGTATTTTGCTTAAGCCAATAACTCTCTTATTTCTTCAGGCACTTCAACCGATTTTTCTAAAGCATAATTCACCCAAACCAGTTTTGAGCTTCCACTAGTATATAGGTTGTTTTCATCCATGATTTCGTAATAAGTCATGAAGCTGCTTCTACCTAATTCGCCACCAAAGACTGTAACGGTTAAATCACAAGGATAAATTACTGTTTTTTGAAAAGTGCAAAATGCATTGATGATAACCGGACCGGTTTCTGATTTACCATTAAAGCTTTTTCCAAATCCAATTTTCTCTAGCCAAGCTATTCTCGCTTGTTCACAATAGGTAAAATAAACTGAGTTATTAATATGACCTAAAACATCCATTTGCGACCAAAAGGGTTTGATAGAAATTTGAATCAGTTCTTTAGCGTTTTCTGGTTTCATGAGAGGGGAATTGAGTAGCAAAATAATGAAACTTAGGATTTGAAAAGAAAAAATTAATTCATTCGAATCATAGAAATATCTTCATTTTGAATTTCATTTTCAGTTATGTATAAAAACATCAATTCAGCTGCTTGTTTAAGATTTTAAATTCAATGGTAAAATATTCCCCAAAAATGAATTGGAATTAGAAATATATTGTTTTTCGCAAGCTCTTAAAAATCCCGATTGGATAGCCTGATTATTGAGAATTTGTGGAGTTTATATTATTCTTTTTTTTACACGTTATTGGCAATCATTCGAATATTGTAAACTATTTTTAATCAGGCAAAAGCAAGCCGTTGCATACCTTGAATATGGCAAACTCCGACTTGCTATTTTTTATAATAAATCCGGATATAATCAGATGAAGGTCTGACTTGAATATTTTTAATTTACTATGATTCTTTTACGAAAGTTTATTTCCTCACCTTTAAAGTGTAAAATATAAAATCCGGTTTTTAAATCAATTAGTTCCATTTCTATTATATCAATGTTATTCTCAGGAATAGATTTGTTGATTAACTTTCCATTCAAATCATACAATTGAATTTCTACCTTATCACTAAATGATGCTAATCTTTTAATGGTTAACTTATCATCTACTGGATTAGGGAAAATATCAAATAAATTTTCACCAATATTCTCATTCATTCCAACATTTGGATCGAGGAATACTTCTGTAATACAATGAGACATCTGACAAGAACCATCATTGTTTACTACATTTAAACAAATGGTATATGTTCCATTTGATTTATATTGATGAAAAGGATTTTTCAAGGTTGAAGTATCACCATCACCAAATGTCCAGAAGAATTTAGCTTCATTAGTTGTATAGTTTGAAAAGGCATTAAATAAAGCTCTAAGCGGATTTGCAGATTGAATGATATTGAATTTTGCTGTGCATTTATTGGTGGCCCATTCCGGCAAAACATTTATAATTTTACAAGTAGAACTATTAAAAGCTAAATCAACTGTGTCATTTTGTTTTAAACAAACATTGTATTTGCCCGCGTCTTTATATTGCTTGAAAACTCTTAGCAAGGGTTTATGATTTTCAATAATAGTGCTATCTCCAAAGTCCCAAATTTGTTTGATTCTATTAATTGGATGATATACAACAGAATAAAACTCTATAGTAGGTGGGTTATTAATAAAGTAAGAAAACGAAGTAGGGAAGGTTTTTATAAAATTTCCAATCACAAAATCATTACAAAACTTTGAACTTCCGTTTGTAGAAGGTCTGGTAACTGTTAGACAGATATTATAGTTTCCAGAATCAGAATAAATTTTTTCAGGATTTGTTTGGTTCGAAAAAGTTCCATCACCAAAAGCCCATAAAAAGTTTAAACTATCGCCAATAGAATTGGAATGGAATCTGAGTTTTAAAGGATTAATACTATCTCTTTCAAAATAATAGCTAGCAACACATTTATTAATGTTTTGAACTGAAACAATTTTGCAAATCTTTGAATTACAATTTGTATCACTTGTATTTTGAATTTGAAGGCAAACATTATAATTGCCATTTTCTTTAAATGTTTTATTTAATGAAGAAATTGTTGATGTTTGGCTATCATCAAAATCCCATCGGTAAATTAAATTACTTCCTGTAGAAGTATTAGTAAAAAGGACTTTAGCAGGGTTGAAATCATCAAACCTGAAGTTGAAATCAGCAATACAATTCTGTGCAAAAACATGAATTGTGCTAATTAATAAGGTGAATAGTAAAAGTAAGTTTTTCATGGCAATAGTTTTTATACCTACAAGTTCTCATTCAATTGCGAGAATAATTGTGCGAATTATTTCTTTGTGATAAAATTAAGAGGTAAAACCGGTTTCATGCTTGATTTTTAAGAAAAAATTTGAATTTATCATACAATACAATAAGCGCACATTTGATTTTTAGTATTCAGAAAAAATTGAATGTTCTATTTAATGTAACAAAAAAATCCCACCTAATTTCTTAAGCGGGATTTGTTTTAAATATTGAGTTTACAATTACGTCAATTTAGCTTTTAGGAAGTTTTGAAATATCCATTTTGTTGATTATTTGACCATTGGATTGCCCTGATTTTTTTGTTTGAATTTACTATTTAAAAGCCTCTTAAATTCTAAACTCTTTGCTCCAAAGTTGATAAGTAATCCTACCTCCAAATCATAAGCTTCCAAGTAGTTTATCGCTTGGGCAAAGTGAACATCTTCTAGTTTAATGATTGCTTTTAATTCAACTGAAACTATTTCTTGTATTAAAAAATCAACTCTTCTAGTTCCTATAATTTGATTCTTAAAGTAAATGGGCATTTCTTGTTCTCTTTTGAAACTAATACCATTGTCGGTCATTTCAATTTCTAATGCTCTTTGATAAATTACTTCCTGAAAACCATTTCCCAATGCACGATGCACACTCATAGCACATCCAATTATTTTAGAAGTAAGTTCCGAGTATTTATATTCTTCTTTTATCATTTAAATTAACTTTAAAATTATTACTTTTTATTTTTTGATTCAATAGATTCATAGGCACATTAAAAACAAACTACGTTTTTTTTTACTAAAATCCAGGAAATCTTTTAATCAGCATAACTAATATCTGAACTATGATTCTTATGATTTATGGATTAAAGTGATTCATGGTCGCTTTAAAAACAAACTATGTTTATATGGTAAAATCTAGGAAATCCTTTAATCAGCTAAATCAAAGTTCAGACGATTTTCCATCAAATAATATCTGAACTATGATTCTTATGATTTATGGATTAAAGTGATTCATGGTCGCTTTAAAAACAAACTATGTTTTTATGGTAAAATCCAGG
>JAIYDG010000301.1 GCA_027487625.1 Bacteroidota bacterium | reverse complement strand
CTCCCTCCCCCTCCTCCCCCATCCCCCTTTCCCCTCAGCAGCAGCCCACCTGCAACGTCCGGCACGCAACTCCTTCTCTTCCGATCACGCAACCTACCTTCGGCTGCTGAGGCTGCTCCTTTCCCCCTCCCCTTTCCCCCTACAGTCAAATTATTAGGATTTAGAAAGCACTCTAAGCAGCCCAAAACAGCTAGCTGCTGCAGTAGCAGCAGACCTCACTTCCCTTCAGTTAACAAAATGCCAGTGAAATTGAAGTTTGTGGAGTCAATAAATGTATCATAAGATTGTTAATCATTATAAGCAATACCTAAAGCGTTTAAATGATAACAATGATGGAGGTACGGGAGCCAACGATCAAGAAACGCAACAATCTGAGCCCCTTCCTGGGCCGTCACATTCAAAAAGTCCTGAGCCAATTCCGGGTCCTTCACGATTACAGGATCAAGATGAAATGGACCCAATACTTCAGCAAGAGGCGGAGCCGGAAAAAATGATACATTTTCTTCCATCATTTAATTCAGTAAAAGTTTATGAGAATAATGAAATTGAAATGTTTGTACAAAAATCTTATCACAAAAGGCTAAAAACATTTAAAATGCAAGATACTGTGTTTCATGTGAAAGTAAAAGTAAAAAACAATAAATCTCCACCTTTACTAAAGGACATATTGATTGTGCTTGAAAAAGCTTTTAATTTTATTCTATCAAATATTCGAACATTCTTTAATGCCAATGAAGAAAACACTGTTTATATGACACTAAAACAATCTCCAATGGTAAATGGTCTAAATTGTGCTGGATTTCATTTACAAGATACCTCTAGCAATGAGATTGTTGATCAAATACTTAACATGCTTCAACGATTTTTAATATCAGACAATAATATAAACCTCGAAATCAATGATACTTTTAAAGTGTTTGTTCATGTGCTGTCAGTCGATCATGTTGAATTTAAAAAACGTCATCCAAGAGCCAAGCAAAAAAATACTAGAAAAAAACATTATGGATCTCCTGGCAACAAAAACAAGTTAAAATATATTTGGGGAATAGATATACCAAATGGATATGAAAAGAATCCAAATATCTTTGAGAATAAGTGTTTACTAATGTGCATTATTTTAGGACATCTTCAAAATGTGTTTTATCTCACCAAAAGAGAGGACAAACGATTTTTTTATGCAAAAAAAATCAACAATAAAAATCGGAATGATCGTATTTACGCAGGAAATATCCTAAAAGCAGAAATGAATTATGTCATAAACAAATTAAAACTTGATGAAGATCAACCATTGATTCTTGAGGATATATGCAATAAAATGAGTGATTTATATCAGTGTCAAATATTTCTGTTTGATGGAATCGAAAACTCGTCTAAATTAAAATACATGTTTCCAGCAAATTTACAAGACAACTTGGAACCAATTTATTTGTATGAACCATTTGAAAATGAACATCATGTTATTCTTATTAAAAATTTGAATTCTTATTTCAAAGCAAATAAGAAAGTGTGTTTTCAGTGTAAAAAAACATTCAAAGACTCAAGATATTTACATCGTTGCATCAGAAAAATAACTTGTTTTGCTTGTAGGCGACGATTCAAGAATCATTCAACTTATTCTCATGAGAAATTAGAACAAAATTTTTGTGATGTAAAATCAAATCCATTTTTAACCAGTTCGTGTTGCCCTACTTGTAATGTTTCTCTTTTGACTGATCATTGTAAAAAAGGACATAAACTATTGTGTAATGGAAAAGGCCGATTTGGCTGGAAATGTTTAAAATGTAAACGTTTTACTTCCCGCCATCAAAATTTAACTTCAGAAGAATTAAAAATAAATCACAAGTGTGGCGAACAAATTTGTTTTTTCTGTAAACAATATTATAACCCATTGGAAAATAATGAAATTCATTTGTGTCCTCTTAACCCAGAAACAGTATCTAACAAGTGGCCTTCATTGGCCTTTATGCGATTTGAGTTTTTAAATATTGGTTCTGAAAATTGTGCAAAGTGTTTTGAAATTAAGCAAACCTTTCAGAAGGATTACAACTTAAATCTAAAAGAAGTTTATGAACATGAAAAGTTTCCAGAATTATTTTGTGAACAACATTTAGCCAATAATAGTGATCTTGAACCAAATTTATTAATTATCTTTAAAGAGGACAAAGTTAACAGAGGTGTTTTTTCGAGATATTGCCTTAGTAACTTTTTATTTGAAGAAGACAAAAAAGACATTCTCAATTTTGACTACTTAGAAAATATAAAAGGCCCGAGCTGCTTTATACAAAAACGAAAAGTTATGTCTTTTGACTTTAAGAAGAAACTAGAGCAGCTACAAAAACAAAGTCATAATGCCTCCATTATTCTTAATTTTTTTACCCTCATTTTTTCAGATGAATGGTCAAACACAACATTCATGTTACAGGACGAGGATTCAATCTCTTTAGTAAGTAAACCCTAGTAATTACTTATGCTACATAATATAATCAAAAACAAATAGCTGTAAAGACATTTATTTTAAGATAATTGATTAAGTTCATACTACTACGTATAAAGTTAACATTCTTTATTCGGGGTTGACAATTTGATGACATGCAACCAGTGAATTAATGTAGGAGCGCCCTCCGTCGTCTGGGTAAGTCGTCCGAATCTGTCTAAGGACTTCGGCAAACTCTCGGGTAAAAATAATGCTCGCTACATTATTTTTTTTCACCTCCTCTTTCATCTTCTTTACTTTTCTTTCGGCCTGAGTTCAAATTTATCAACTTTTTACAAACAATTTTTAAGTTCAATTATAATAATTATTATAATTTAGGATTTATGAACTTAAAATCTGTGCATAAATAGTTGATAAAATTGATACCTTGAAGCAGTACCCCGGGCAGAGGTAAAGTTCAGAATAAGCAGTTTCCCTCACAGGGATCGCCTCCACATTGAGAAGGGTTTGTTTAACCCCTTGTAGGTAAGGCTCAGGAACTTCCTCTCCCTCAACATCTGAGTTATCAGGGGTCGCGACGTTGGTCAACACATCTAATAACTCTAGCTCCAATTGTTTTATTTCTCGGTCACACTCTTGCATTTGAAACTTTAATTTATCGAGATGCTGACTCATTTTTGGTTCAGTTCATGTGAAATAATCTAGACTCAAATAGTAACTAAACAAAGGAATTACTTTAGTCCCGTGGCTGCTACGTTAATGCCATGCACAGTGCTGTACCCTCAGAGGAAAGGGGTCATTCAAATAATATGTGACACTCTAAAGGTAAAAAAGCTATGTTTTCTATAAAATGAAAATTGTCACGTTACACAGGGGGGAGTGGGTTCGAGCCAGTGTTACCAAATGACACAGGGAGAGGGGGTCAAAAATAGGCAAAAAAAGTGTGACATATTATTTGAATGGCCTCTTAAAGCAAAATGGGACGTGAGATGCATGGGGAGGGGTTGCTCACTTTAACCCCTTCCTCTATATCTTTATCTTGCCCGTGCATATCTGCCGTTTTTTTTTAAAACCACTCAAGTTTTGATAAGCCAATCAAATTTGGCTAGCAAAGAAATCAAGTTTTTTTAGAATCAAAAAATGACTTGCGTACTTTTAAGAAAAAAAGGCAGCTATGGCGTCGTTAAAAAAACTTGTTGAAGAACATAAATTAAACAAAGCCAGATGTGGTAGCAAACTCCCAATTCTACAAATTTAAAAGATACAGAATATAATATCAAATATTTATTTTGGTGAAAAACAAATAAAGATATTTATTTTAACAGAAAAAGAGTCTAGTGTTGCACGGTCGTTCAGGCGTTCAGGGAAGTCAGGCGTTCGGGGAAGTCCTAGAAAAAAATTTAAAATTTAAATTTTCAGCTGGGTGAAGAATAGTACTTCTAAAGGGGCCATTCAAATAATATGCGACACTCAAAGAAGTACTTCTACTTCTCTATATTTAAAAGTAAAAAATTAATTTACATACCTTCACTTCTTCTTCATTGACTCAAGTTTTGCGAGCGCAATTTGCATGTTGAAATTCTCCCTTTCAACCTGTGCAATCCAAAAAAGCATTTCCGTTTTCACATCAAATTTTTAATAGCTAAATGTTAAGCATAGAATACTCGGTATTGCATTAATCTAATTTCAAATCACGGAAAAAAGTTAAGAATGCTGAAAACCTGCTCTCTTTGTTGGCGCAATCGTTCCAGGATTTGTAATTCCACATCTCGAATTTGTTGTAACAACAAATTTCGGCGAAATTGATCAGTCTCAATCAGTAATTGTTGCTTGAAGAACCTTTGTGAAAAATTGAAAACAAAATTAACTTTGAGGCATTTGTTGGAACGTTCCTTAATCTTTTTTCGTTGAATAAGACAAAAAAATTATTTTAAAATTACCAACCTAAGGTCTTGCTCCAACCGATCCATCTTACTTGATCCTTTGAGTGATGCGTTGAAAATGATTCAATTTCAAACTTTTTCTAGAACGCAGCTTAACCCTCTAAAAATAACGGTCGTACCAATGTTCTCATTGGTCGTTGTATAACGGTCATAGCAAATGTTCATCGTAAAGGGCTGTGGTATGCTATACACTTGTGTGTAGGTGTGTGTGTG
>JAIYDG010000290.1 GCA_027487625.1 Bacteroidota bacterium | reverse complement strand
CATTCTTTTTTTCTTTTTAGGTTGCACTTCTAATACTTTAATATAATCATCAAAACACTGAATTTGCAGGTAAGATTTTCCATCTGATTCGACAGTTCCTGGCTCTAATTTCTGATTAGATTTTATAATTTCAGCTTTAAAAACCTTCATGTTTTTTCCATTCAACTGAAAATATGCAGCCGGGTAAGGACTCATTCCACGAATTAAATTATAAACCTTTTCAGCAGGTTGATTAAAATGAATTAAACAATGTTCCTTGAAAATTTTAGGGGCTGTTTTTTTGGATGCCTGTCCTTGAGGAATACCAGAATAATTTCCTGATTCAACTTTTCTAACCGATTCAATTACCAATTCAGCACCAGTTTGCATCAATAAGTCATGAAGTTCACCAGCATTCATGGTTTCTGTAATTTCAACTTCTCTGCTTAATAAAATATCACCTGTATCAATTTCATGTTTTAGGAAAAAGGTACAAACACCTGATTTCTTCTCACCATTAATAATTGCCCAGTTAATTGGAGCAGCACCGCGGTAATCGGGTAACAAAGAAGCATGCAGATTCATCGTTCCTTTTGGAGGCATGTTCCAAACTATTTCAGGCAGCATTCTGAATGCAATTACAATTTGTAAATCGGCTTGATAAGAGGATAATTCTTGAACAAAATCAGGATCTTTTAATTTAAAAGGTTGCAAAACAGGTAAAGCATTTTTTACTGCACAAACTTTAACCGCAGATGATTGAAGATTCATTCCTCTTCCTGCAGGTTTATCAGGTGCAGTTACAACAGCAACCACATTCACTCCAGCATTGATTAATGATTGAAGTGAATGTGCTGCAAAATCAGGAGTTCCAAAAAATACTATTCTCATATTTTGTTAAACCAATTCCTCATCAACTTCCATTTCGTAAACCATATCTTTTTCAATTCTTAGGTTATCGATAATGAAGTTTTGGCGGTCCATGGTGTTTTTACCCATGTAGTATTCCAACATTTTTTGTATTGGCATATCATTCAAAAGAACAACAGGTTGTAAACGCATGTCTTCGCCAATAAACAAACCAAATTCTTCTGGTGAAATTTCACCTAGTCCTTTAAAACGAGTAATTTCAGCTTTAGCTCCAATTTCATGAATAGCTTTCTGACGTTCCTCATCATTATAACAATAGAAAGTTTTTTGTTTGTTTCTAACCCTAAACAAAGGCGTTTCTAAAATATATAAATGATTATTTTTCACTAAATCTGGAAAAAACTGAAGAAAGAATGTAAGTATCAATAAACGTATATGCATTCCATCAACATCGGCATCTGTAGCAATTACAATGCGATTGTATCTTAAATCTTCAATTGATTCTTCGATGTTTAAAGCATGTTGTAAAAGATTAAACTCTTCATTTTCGTAAACTACCTTTTTAGTTAAACCATAACAATTTAAAGGCTTACCTCTTAAGCTAAAAACAGCCTGCGTTTCAACCTGACGAGATTTGGTAATAGAACCACTTGCACTATCTCCTTCTGTTATAAACAAAGTAGTATTGTACTTCTTTTCGTCTTTAGATTCATTGAAGTGAATACGGCAATCTCTTAATTTTTTATTGTGAAGATTTGCTTTTTTAGCTCTTTCATTAGCCAATTTTTTAATACCGGCCATTTCTTTTCTTTCTCTTTCACTCTGATTAATTCTGCGTAAAAGAGCTTCTGCGGTATCTGGATGTTTATGTAAGTAATCATCCAAAGCCTTTTTCATAAAATCAATAACAAATTGTTTTACTGAAATTGATTCAGTAGGAGCCATATTTGTAGAACCCAATTTTGTTTTGGTTTGAGATTCAAAAACTGGTTCTTGAACCCTGATACTTACAGCAGCAATAATACTTGCCCTGATATCAGCCAAATCAAAATCCTTTTTATAAAACTCACGTACTGTTTTCGCAAAAGCCTCTCTAAAAGCATTTAAGTGAGTGCCACCTTGAGTAGTATGTTGTCCATTCACAAAAGAATAATACTCTTCTCCATATTGATTTTCATGGGTTAAAGCAACTTCAATATCCTCACCTTTAATATGAATAATTGGATAACGTAGTGCTTCTTCATTGGTTTTACGTTTTAATAAATCCAATAAACCATCTTTTGAAAGGAATTTTTGGTCGTTAAACCAAACTACTAAACCAGCATTTAGGTAAACATAGTTCCAAATCATATTTTCAATGTACTCATTGATAAATCTGAAATGTTTAAAAATGGTATCATCAGCAATAAAAGTAATTGCAGTTCCATTGGGCTCTAAAGTATCTTGAAGCGGGTGTTCTTTTAATAACTGACCTTTTTCAAATTCAGCGATTTTTGTTTTTCCATCTCTAAAAGATTGTGCTTTGAAATAAATCGACAAAGCATTCACAGCCTTTGTACCCACACCATTTAATCCAACCGACTTCTTAAAAGCAGCAGAATCGTATTTACCACCTGTATTGATTTGGGAAACACACTCAATTACTTTTCCAAGAGGAATACCACGACCATAATCCCTTACAACAACTTTGTTATCAGTAATTTTGATATCAATTTGTTTTCCATTACCCATTACATATTCATCGATACAGTTATCGATAATTTCCTTTAAAAGGATGTAAATACCATCATCAACAGAGCTTCCATCTCCTAGTTTTCCGATATACATTCCGGGTCTCAGGCGAATATGTTCGCGCCAATCGAGAGACCTGATACTGTTTTCATCATAAATCACTTTTTCTTCTGCCATCTTTGAAACACTATTTAAGCAGGTAAAAATACCACCAAAATCAGCAAGCTTATGAGTGGGTTATTCACATGACTGTGGAAAAACTAAAATTAATGCTTGTTTTCAGCAAAGTATTTCTAAATTGTCTGCTTAATTATTTACAAATGAAGGACCATTTTTCCGGCCAAGCGGAGTTGTATTCTTTGTATAGGCCCAATTATCCAGCGGAGTTATACCAGTTTATAAATCAAACTCTTCAGATTAAAAATCTGGCTTGGGATGTAGCCACAGGTAAT
>JAIYDG010000407.1 GCA_027487625.1 Bacteroidota bacterium | reverse complement strand
TTTCAAATTTGAAATATGAACAGGTGCTTCTTTTTTAATGATACCACCTTGTTGATTTTGAGCATTAGGTTTAGTGTGACGGCTAACAATGTTAACACCTTCAACTAGTGCACGACTATCAGTTTTGATAACTTCAATCACGCGGCCTTTTTTTCCCTTATCATCACCGGCGATAACTAAAACCATATCACCTTTTTTCAAATGAAGTTTTGCTGGATTTTTCATATTATTTCCCATCTTACAATACCTCCGGAGCTAATGAAACGATTTTCATGAATTGTTTTTCTCTCAATTCACGGGCAACCGGTCCGAAGATACGAGTTGCACGAGGTTCGTCTTGTGCATTTAATAATACACATGAATTGTCATCAAAACGGATGTAAGATCCATCTGCTCTGCGAACTTCTTTTTTGGTTCTCACCACTACTGCTTTGGATACAGCACCTTTTTTAACGGCACCAGAAGGAAGTGCAGATTTTACACTTACTACAATTTTATCGCCTACAGATGCGTAACGTCTTCCTGTGCCACCCAATACACGGATGCACAATACTTCACGTGCGCCACTATTATCGGCTACTTTAAGCCTGCTTTCCTGTTGTATCATGATTACTTAGCTTTTTCAATGATTTCTACTAGTCTCCAACGTTTATCTTTACTCATCGGACGAGTTTCCATAACTTTTACCACATCATTGATGCCGCATTCGTTTTTCTCGTCATGAGCTTTGAATGTTGAAGTCATCTTAATGAATTTACCATATTTCGGGTGCATCACTTTACGTTCTACGGCAACAACAATAGTTTTTTGCATTTTATTGCTTACTACTTTGCCAACGATGACTTTTCTTGAGTTTCTTTCTACAGTTGTATTTTCCATCTTCGACGATTATTGAGCATTTAACAACTGACGCTTTCTAGACTCTGTTAAAAGACGAGCAATCAGCTTTTTGCTTTCGTTTATCTTATTAGGATTTTCGACAGGTGAAACAGCATGGTTTAATCTGAGTTTCACTAGTGAAAGTCTTTCTTCATTAATTCTAGCTGTCAATTCCTTGTTTGACAACTCCCTGATCTCATTATTATTCATGATTATTCAGCGTATTCAGGTTTAACAACAAATTTGGTAATAACCGGTAATTTTTGAGAAGCTAGACGCATAGCTTCCTGGGCTGTTGCCATAGGAACACCATCTGCTTCAAAAATAATTGTACCAGGTTTGCAACGAGCTACCCAAAATTCTGGTGCTCCTTTACCTTTACCCATCCTTACTTCAGCAGGCTTACGTGTCATTGGTTTGTCAGGGAAAACCCTGATCCAAACTTGTCCTTCACGTTTCATGAAACGGTTTAAGGCAACCCTTGCAGCTTCAAGCTGTTTTGATGTTAGGAAGCAAGTATCCAAAGCTTTCAGTCCGAATGAACCGAAGGCTACTGTGAACCCTCTTCCGGCATTACCTTTAACTCTGCCCTTCTGCTGTTTCCTGTATTTGGTTTTTTTAGGCTGTAACATTTCTACAGTTTATTTTTATCTTCAACAATTACTTTTTTCTTCTATCACCTGAGTTTCCGTTTCCACCCTGTCTTCTATCGCCAGAATTTCCTCTTCTATCTCCACCTCTTCTATCAGGTCTTTCTCCGCCTCTTCTGTCAGGTCTGTTATTTCCACCGCGGTTATCTCCACCTTGAGCTGCCTGTCCAACATTTGGAGACAAATCACGTTTTCCGAAAACCTCGCCTTTACAGATCCAAACTTTGATTCCAATTTTACCGTAAACTGTCATTGCTTCTGCTAACGCATAATCAATATCAGCACGTAATGTATGTAATGGAGTACGTCCTTCTTTGAATGATTCCGAACGAGCAATCTCTGCACCAGCCAAACGACCAGATGCCATTACTTTAATTCCTTCAGCTCCCATTCTCATGGTTGACGCAATTGCCATTTTTACTGCACGTTTGAAAGAAACACGAGCTTCAATTTGGCTAGCAATTGCTTCACCTACTAATGCTGCATCTAATTCTGGACGTTTAATTTCAAAGATATTAATAGCTACATCTTTTTTAGTAAGCTTTTTAACTTCTTCTTTAATTTTATCAACTTCAGCTCCGCCTTTTCCGATTACAATACCTGGACGGCTAGTGTGAATAGTGATGATAATGCGCTTAATTGTACGCTCGATGATGATTTTAGCGATACCACCTTTATTGATTCTGGCGTGGAGATATTTTCTAATTTTCTCATCCTCAATCAATTTATCGGCAAGTTTATGACCGCTGTACCAGTTAGACTCCCAGCCTTTGATGATACCTAAACGAAAACCTATCGGGTTAACCTTCTGTCCCATTCTATTATTTAATTATGCGTTATCAACTGATTCGTTACTAATAACTGTAGCTGCTGATTTACTATCAACTACTAGAGTTACATGATTAGAGCGCTTGCGAATTCTGTGAGCTCTTCCTTGAGGCGCAGGTAAAATACGCTTCAACATAGGACCACCATCTACGAACAATGTTTTCACATATAATTCGCTTTCTTCAACACGGCTACCTTCATTCTTTTGTTCCCAGTTTGCAATGGCTGAGCGTAAAAGCTTCTCTAAACGGTGAGAACTTTCTTTCTTATTATTAAAAATAAGAATATTAAAAGCCTCTTCAACACGCTTACCGCGAATCAGGTCTGCCAACAACCTCATTTTACGTGGAGAGGTTGGACAATTATTCAATTTTGCTACTGCTTCCATTCTGATTAATCTTTCTTAACAGGATGCGACTTAAATGTACGGGTTGGAGCAAACTCACCCAGTTTGTGTCCTACCATATTCTCAGTAACATAAACAGGAATAAACTTATTTCCGTTATGAACTGCGAAGGTGTGACCTACGAAATCAGGAGTGATCATTGACCTGCGACTCCAGGTTTTGATAACTGATTTCTTTTTTGCTTCATTCATTGACATAACTTTGCCTTCCAGCTTGATGTCAACAAAAGGACCTTTCTTTAATGAACGCGCCATATATCCTTATTTCTTCTTACGACTTTCGATAATGAAATTATTTGAGTACTTTTTAGGTGTACGGGTTTTGTAACCTTTCGCCTTCAAGCCTTTACGTGAACGAGGGTGACCTCCTGAAGCACGTCCTTCACCACCACCCATTGGGTGATCCACCGGATTCATTGCTACTGGTCTTGTGCGAGGTCTGCGGCCAATCCAACGATTTGCTCCTGCTTTACCTTTACGCTCGTTCATGTGATCAGGGTTTGAAACCTGTCCTACAGTTGCATAACAACTTGCTAATACAATACGAGTTTCACCTGATGCTAATCTAACAACCGCATGTTTACCATCTCTGTTTAACAATTGTGCTGCTGAACCTGCTGAGCGAACTATTTGTCCACCTTTACCAGGATGTAATTCAATATTGTGAATTGTAGTTCCCAAAGGAATTTCACTCATTGGTAATGCATTACCAACCTCAGGTGCAACACCAGTTCCGCTGATAATTTTTGTACCTACTTCTAAACCTTTAGGAGCTAGTATGTAACGCTTTTCGCCATCAGTATAAACAACCAAAGCAATAAAGCTTGTACGATTAGGATCATACTGAATTGAATCAACAGTACCTTCGATTCCGTGTTTGTTGCGTTTGAAATCGATCAAACGATACATTTTGCGGTGACCACCACCAATGTAACGCATGGTCATTTTACCGGTATTATTACGTCCACCGGAATTTTTCAAGCTTACTACGAGTGATTTCTCCACCTCGTATTTTGGTGTTAACTCTTCGTAGGTATTAGCAGCTTTAAAGCGCGTACCCGGAGTAACTGGTTTAAACTTCCTGATTCCCATCGTTCAATTAAATATTTTGGAAGAAGTCGATTTTTTGGCCTTCTTCTAATGTTACCACTGCTTTTTTGAATGAAGGTTTTCTTCCTGAGAAAAACCCTCTTTTAGTAAACCTAGATTTGTTTTTACCTTGGTAAACCATAGTGTTAATGTTCGTTACTTTAACACCGTACATGCTTTCAACAGCTTTTTTAATTTCGTCTTTATTTGCAGTTTTAGCTACAACAAATCCGTATTTATTCAACTTTTCGCTGATTGCTGTGAACTTTTCTGTAATTAAAGGCTTCTTAAGTATACTCATTATGCCTTATTTAAAATGTTTTCAATAACACCAACCGAATTTTCTATTAAGATTACTGTATCAGCGTGCAAGATATCATAAGTATTCAAATCTTTTGCTGCCATAATCTTAGTATTAGGAAGATTTCTTCCTGATCTATAAATATTCTCGTTGTAATCAGCAAGTACTAGTAATGTTTTACTGCCACTCATCTTCAAACCATCAAGGATATTGATATAGTTTTTAGTTTTAGGACTTTCAAACTGAAATGATTCTAAAACTGTAATATTGTTATCTTTTGCTTTGTAAGCTAAAGCACTCTTACGAGCCAACTGTTTTAATTTCTTATTCAATTTGAAACTGTAATCACGTGGTTGAGGGCCATGAATTCTAGCTCCACCAACAAATGTACCACTTTTGATACTGCCTTTACGTGAACCACCTGTTCCTTTTTGTCTATGTAACTTCTTTGTAGAACCACTTACAGTACTTTTTTCTTTAGAGGAATGAGTACCTTGACGTTGGTTAGCCAAAAATTGTTTAACATCTAGGTAGATTGCATGATCATTAGGTTCAATACCGAAGACATCATTGTTCAAGGTAACCTTTCTACCTGTTTCAGATCCGTTTGTATTTAATACTGCTAATTCCATCTTACTTCTCTATCAAAACGATTGAACCTTTGTGACCAGGGACTGAACCCTTAACTACCAGAAGATTTTGGTCTTTATGAACCTTCAGGATTTCAAGATTGGTTTTCTTAACTCTTACGCCACCAGTACGACCAGCCATACGCATTCCTTTGAATACACGTGATGGATCTGATGAAGCACCAACTGAACCCGGAGCTCTCAACCTATTGTGTTGTCCGTGTGTTTGCATACCTACTCCGGAGAAACCATGACGTTTTACAACACCTTGGAAACCTTTTCCTTTTGAAGTACCAACTACGTCAACAAATTCACCAACTTCGAACAAATCTACAGTTAATGTTTGACCTAAAGCTAATTCAGTTTCGAATCCTTTGAATTCAGCAACTTTTGCTTTTGGAGTAGTATTAGCTTTGGTAAATATACCTTTAAGCCCTGCTGGAGTATTTTTTTCTTTAGCTTCTCCGTATGCTAGCTGAACAGCTTTGTAACCATCTTTTTCGTTGGTCTTAACCTGCGTTACTACGCAAGGTCCTACTTCGATAACAGTACACGGAATTTGTTTTCCGTTTGCATCGAAGATGCTGGTCATTCCTACTTTTTTTCCTATTAAACCTGACATAGCTTTCTATCAAACTTTAATTTCTACATCCACACCACTTGGTAATTCTAATTTCATCAAAGCATCTACAGTTTTTGCTGTTGAGCTATAGATATCCAGTAATCTTTTGTACGAACACAATTGAAACTGCTCTCTAGCTTTTTTGTTCACGTGTGGTGAACGCAACACTGTGTAGATTCTTTTCTGTGTTGGCAATGGAATTGGTCCACTAACCACGGCACCTGTTGCCTTCACAGTTCTCACAATCTTCTCAGCTGATTTATCAACGAGGTTGTGATCGAACGATTTTAACTTGATCCTTATTCTTTGGCTAACCATGATAATTAAGCTTTTGCTCCCTTTCCGTTAACTTTTGCTAATACTTCTTCTTGTACGTTTCTAGGAGCGTCGTTATAATGACTAAACTCCATGGTTGATGTTGCGCGACCTGAAGTTAAGGTCCTTAACTGAGTGACATAACCAAACATCTCTGCCAATGGAACTTTTGCTTTCACTACTTGTGAACCGGCACGACTATCCATACCTTCCAATTGACCACGACGTTTGTTTAAGTCTCCGATAACATCACCCATATTTTCTTCAGGTGTAAGAACTTCAATTTTCATGATTGGTTCCAACAATACTGGAGATGCTTTACGAGCTGCTTCTTTGAACCCTATTCTAGCACAAATTTCGAAAGATAATGAATCTGAATCGACTGCGTGGAATGAACCATCGTACAATCTAACTTTCAAACTTTCTACTGCATATCCGGCTAAAACACCATTCTTCATTGCAGATTCGAATCCTTTTTGAACTGAAGGGATAAATTCTTTAGGAATTGATCCGCCCACAATTTCATTTACAAATTCTAATCCTTTTTTAGCAGGGTCTCCAGGGATTAATTCAAACTGAATATCAGCGAATTTACCACGACCACCCGATTGCTTTTTGTATACTTCACGGTGTGTAACCGCTTGAGTAATTGTTTCTTTATAAGAAACCTGAGGAGCACCTTGATTACATTCAACTTTGAATTCACGTCTCAATCTATCAACGATAATTTCTAAGTGTAATTCACCCATTCCAGAAATAACAGTTTGACCTGTTTCTTCGTCTGTATGAACTTTGAACGTAGGATCTTCTTCAGCTAACTTAGCTAATGACATACCTAATTTATCAGAGTCAGCTTGAGTTTTAGGCTCAACAGCTAAACCGATTACAGGCTCAGGGAAATCCATTGCTTCAAGAACAATTGGGTGTTTCTCATCGCACAAGGTATCTCCAGTTTTGATATCTTTAAAACCAACAGCTGCACCAATATCTCCTGCACCTAAACATTCTACTGGATTTTGTTTGTTTGCGTGCATTTGGAAGATACGAGAGATACGTTCTTTGTTACCACTTCTGGTATTGAATACATAAGAACCCGCATCTAACATTCCAGAATAAACACGCATGAAAGCTAATCTACCAACAAAAGGATCTGTTGCAATTTTGAATGCAAGAGCAGCGAATGGCTCTTTGTAATCAGGCTTACGAGTTACAGGTTCGTTAGTGTCAGGATTAATTCCGGTTGTAACTTCTTTATCCAAAGGACTTGGAAGAATTTCCATTACCAAATCCAACATAGTTTGTACACCTTTATTTTTGAAAGATGAACCACAAACCATAGGAACAATTTTCATATCGATGGTTGCTTGACGCAAAGCATCTAATATTTCTCTTTCAGAGATTGAAGATGGATCTTCGAAGAATTTCTCCATCAATTTATCATCATATTCTGAAACAGCTTCTAGTAATTTTTCTCTCCACTCAGTAGCTTCATCAATCATATCCGCAGGGATATCAACTACTTCGTAAGTCATACCTTTATCATGCTCGTTCCAAACCATTCCACGGAAGTTGATTAAATCAACAACACCTGTGAAATTATCTTCAGCACCGATTGGCAATTGAAGAGGAACAGCATTGCTACCTAACATCTCACGTACTTGTTTAACTACGTTAAGGAAGTCGGCACCAGAACGGTCCATTTTATTTACGAAACCGATACGAGCAACATTATAGTTATTAGCAAGTCTCCAGTTAGTTTCAGATTGAGGCTCAACACCATCAACAGCACTAAATAAGAACACTAATCCATCTAATACACGTAAAGAACGGTTTACTTCAACAGTGAAATCTACGTGACCTGGAGTATCGATAATATTGATATGATATCTGTTATTACGGTAATTCCAGAAAACGGTTGTAGCAGCAGAAGTAATTGTTATACCTCTTTCTTGCTCTTGAACCATCCAATCCATTGTTGCAGCACCATCGTGTACCTCACCAATTTTGTGGTTAACACCAGAATAGTAAAGAATACGTTCTGTTGTTGTGGTTTTACCAGCATCGATGTGAGCAGCGATACCGATATTTCTTGTATATTTTAAGTCGCGTGACATTTAATAATTCTCCTGTTTATTTAGCTGATTTTGAAATGCGAGAACGCTTTATTAGCTTCAGCCATTTTGTGCGTGTCTTCACGTTTTTTAACTGAAGCACCTTCACCTTTTGCAGCAGAAATAATTTCTCCGGCTAATTTATCTGCCATAGTTTTTTCACCACGGTTTCTAGCATAACGGATTAACCATTTCATACCAACTGCGATTTTACGATCTGCAGGTACTTCCATAGGAATTTGGAAAGTAGCACCACCAACACGACGTGACTTAACTTCTACAGCTGGCATCACATTATTAAGGGCTTTTTTCCAAACGTCTAAACCACGTTCCTGAGCTTTGGCTTCAACTTTATCTAAAGCCATGTAAAAAATTGTATAAGCTGTATTTTTTTTACCACCCCACATCATGTTGTTCACGAAACGGGTTACCAAAACATCATTGAATTTTGGATCAGGTAATAAGATATGCTTTTTAGCTCTTGACTTTCTCATGTGTCTTTTACTTTCGCTGGTTTAATTATTTCTTTTTACCTTTTGCTTTTGGATCAACAACTTGTCCTGGTTTAGGACGTTTGGTTCCGTATTTAGAACGTTGTTGTTTACGACCATCAACACCTGCTGTGTCTAATGCACCACGTACGATGTGGTAACGAACACCTGGTAAATCTTTTACCCTACCTCCACGTACTAGTACGATAGAGTGCTCTTGCAAGTTGTGGCCTTCTCCAGGAATGTAAGCGTTTACCTCATTTCCGTTTGTTAAACGAACACGGGCAACCTTTCTCATTGCAGAATTAGGTTTTTTAGGAGTGGTAGTGTACACACGGGTACAAACACCACGTCTTTGTGGACAAGAATCAAGTGCTGGTGACTTGCTTTTTGTGATTACATCGTTGCGGCCCTTACGAACCAATTGTTGAATAGTAGGCATATCTTACTCTATAAATACGCAGTTTTAGTCTTAAAAACGGGAGCGCAAAGGTAAGGAGATGGAGCTAGCAAAGCAAGTGCTTGACAAAAAATATTGAAAATATTTGTTGCTGAGCGGGTTAATGCTAACTTTAACCATCAGTCTTATCTAATGTTTTCCCTTATGGGGCTGCAAACATAGGTAAGTTTTTGGTATAAACAAATTGATTTTGAATTATTTGTATAAAATATTTACTAAAACTAATAATCATATGCAAGTTTTTATCCTCATATTCAGGCATATAAGCAAAAAAAGGGGCTCGAAAATTCGAGCCCCTCTCCTATTTAAAAACTTAAAATTAGTTCTTAATCAACTTAATAAGCTCATTTGAAGAACCATCAAGCATCATGAAATAGATACCACTTTCTAAACTTGCAGGCAAAATAACTTGAACAGTTCCTTCTGCATTGCTAATTTTTTGTGTGAAAACTACTCTTCCACTTAAATCCAATACTTTGATTTCTTTAGTTTCAGTAGGAACATTTTCTACAATAACTTCAGAATTGAAAGGATTAGGATAAACTTTAACTACTGGAGTTTTGGTTTCATCTTCAGCTCTAACTGCAATAGTTTTTGAATATTCAAAACTTCCATCACGGTCGATCATTTTTAATCTGTAATAAACAACTTCTGGGTTGCTGATAAAGGCTGTTTCATCATTGAAAGAATAATTCACCAATGAGTTACTATTACCTCTAGCATCCATACCGCCAATTGTTTCGAATTCTTTTGAATCAAATGATCTTTCAATATTGAATATACTGCTGTTTTTCTCAGAAACTGTAGACCAAGATAAGTTAGCAGCTACATCTACTTTTTGACCATTGAATTTAATTAAACTAACAGGTAATGGAGAATTATCATTTGAACCAGTGAATAATGAGAATGTTGTTAATGATGGTGCAGTTATAACACCACGGATTGTATCTACGGTGCTAAGAGAACCAGAATAAGCAACCCATCCTGAACCATTGTCGAATTTAGCAAGTCTTAAATTTCCCTTATTAGCAATTGTACCCATCCATTCTGGTTTGTAATGAAGGTTCATTTCGTAAAGATAAGAACCCGCAGGTGCTGAAATATGTGCATAATAATACATGTAATCAGTTGCAGGTGCAATTGAAGTTGGAATAGTTCCAGAATAAGCTCTTGCTTGTACAGAAGTTGGAGGTGTTGTTAAAGCATCCCAAGTAATTCTAGCAACAGTATCTTGAGCAAACAAGAAAACTTGAGTTCCACCAGCAACCGGTGTTGCAGGAACAGCAGTACAAAGTGGAGGAGTTGATACTGGTGTAAATTGGAAGGCACCAATATCAGGAACACCTGATGAAGGAAGAATAGGTCTGCTATTGTTATTGATATCTACACCAACTTCAGGCACAAAAGTACCACGACCATTAATACTCCATACAGCAGAGTCATTTACATTAGGAACTAAGTTTGTATTTGAAGTGTAACCAGGTCTGTAAGAAACTGAATTTAAATCTTCGGCATAAGTTGACCTAAAAGTTTGAAGGTTACGAGCAGCAACTGCATAAATTGGAGTTGTAGAGCCAGAACTGAAGATGTTATTATAATCGGAGATAACTAAAACATTTGGAGCAGCTGACCAATAATAACTATAAGCTCCTGTTCCAAAAATCACATTATTTAAAATTCTCAAATTATTTAATCCACTAGAAGCAATGTATAAATAACCTGATCCCATACTGAATGAATTATTTACGATATCTAAATTAGCTGTAACTGAGTTTCCAAAATAATGGTAAATAGCAGTGTTAGTTGAATATGTATTATTCGCTACTAAACCTTTTCTACCTAAATTATTATTTGAATAATAGTTATACCAATATGTTGTAACTCCTGTTGATGTGAATCTATTTCCTGTAGCAGTGTAACCTGAGTCATTATAATAGAAGTACATGTAATTTGTAGTTTGACCATTTACAGAAGTAATATTGATATTGTTATTTAAAAACTTAGCATAACGAGTGTAATACAAATAATACACAGGAGAATAATAAGCAGTTGAAAACGTATTTCCTTCAATTAAAATGTTATCTAATCTAGCAGCAGCTGATGCAAATAAATATACTCCATAGTATGATCCAGTGAAAGTTGAATTCCTGATAGCTATACCATTTCCAGACATTCCATTTCCAAAAATTGTATATGAAGTCGCTGTATTAGTTGATGAATAAACTGGCATTGAAACTCTACAAGAATTAATAGTATCAAAATTATTTACACCAACAAATTGGATGGTATAATAGGTACCAGATGTTGCAGCAGCTAATTGTCTAATTGAGATGAAATTAAAGTTAATACCATTAACGCCATTATACTTTACAACACTTGGCTCAGGTGCACCAATTGAATTGAATTGTAATGAAACTGAATCGGCATTGTTTGCGATTGAAGTAAATGAAACAACATTAGCTGGATTTGTAGAACCAGGATAAGCAGAAAGAACAATTTGCTCGTTATAAGTTCCTGTTTTAACCATAAAATTAACAACTCCATTTGCACCTCTAGTTTTTAATGCATCATTCGCAGCATTAAAAGTTAGATAATCAGAAGGAGCTGCACCAATAATATAGTTACCACTTAATGGAGTTGAAAGATTAATATTTAATGTATCATTAGAAGGTAAACCATCAAAACCTAAATTAGGAGCAGAAGTATACAATTGAAGTGTATTTTGTGCAGCAACCAAATTGATTTGTTGCGTACCAGTAAAGTAAACTGAAACTGTATCACATGTTGGAAGATTACCAGTAAATGTAGTTGTAACAGCAGTTCCGTTATTTAATTTGTAAGTTAAATCAAAAGAAGTAACAGCAGTTGCTCCATTGTTTCTAACAACAACCTGTAAATCTTGTGAACCTAAACTAACTGGGAATGTAGGAGCAAGAAGCATAACTGGAGCGATGTCTAAGGTTGCTGCCGCAGCTTCGTAAGCTCCAATATTTGGAGAAGTTGAACGAACTGTACCTGCAAAATCTGTAGGAACATCTGTAGTTAAATTTGTACCTCTTAAACAAGCATTGGTTAAATTGTAATTACCACCACCAATGAAAGGAGGATTTAAATTAAATGATGAGTCACCTCCAGCTGTAGTAGTTTTATAGGTAGCAGGAGTAAAGAAAACACCATTTCTAAACCCTAAAGTTCCTGTAGTTGGATTTGAAGCATTGTAATAAACATTGAAGTTAACATTGCTCGCACCTGGTGAAGTTGCATAATATGCAGGAGTATAAGTAGGAGTGTTTGTAACAAAAATATTGTTTTTTACATTGGTAAGCGACGAACCTGTATTGTAAAATCCAGAATAAGTAGTTGAAGTTACAGAACCATTCATGATAACTACGTTGTGGTAAACATCAGCATTAAACGCAGTATTTGCTTGGTATAAATACAATCCATAATAGCCAGGGTATGAAGTACCTGTTCCACCAATAACAATGTTATTGTAGATTTTAACTTTTGCAGCAGTAGCAGAGTTAATTGGATAGTAACAATACATTCCATATCCACCAAAATTATTAATTCGATTACCAATGATTTCATGCGATATAGAAGTATTATTTGATTGGTTAAAGTAGAAATAAATTCCATAATAGCCATAGTTTTGACCTTGCATATTGATGATATTGTTATTAACCACCATAGGATTGAAATTATAGTATAACTGCATACCATAAAAATTGATATTATTCAAAATATTACCTCTGATCATAATACCACGGTTAAAACCTGCATTCGAAGAACCATAATGTGAAATTGCATATCCACCACCTGTGACTACGTTACTGTCAATAACTGAAGAATCAGCACCACATGCAGAAAATCCAGTCCCATTAGCTGTTCCTGTAAAGTTAATTCCCGTTCCAATGTTTGAAGTACCTGTTTGAATTGGTAGGTTAATATTACATCTTTTGATTGTAATTCCTTTCATTAACGAAGAAGAACCAGCAGAAACTGCGGCGAAACCAACTGGTGAAGCAGAATTTGTATTGGTTATAGTCAAATTTTGAACAGTAACAAAACTTGTATTGTTAATTAGGAATGCAGCACCTGAAGTAGATGATGTTATGGTGCGAGTTGATTTATCATTACCTTCAAAAGTAATTCTATTATTTGCACTTGTTCCTGGAATTGGCCCATTTACAATAACTTGACCTGTATAAGTACCTGGACGAATATCAAATGTTACTGGACCACCAATTCCGTTAATTAAGGCATTAGCTGCATCAATTGGTGTTGCAAAATCTGGAGTAGTACCACCAACTGTATAAATACCACTTAATGGAGCTAATAAAGTAGCTCTCATCGTATCATTTGTAGCATCAGCATCTGCATTGGTGTTTGGCAATGAAGTATAATATGTCATGTTATTGGTTGCACCCAAAGTTACCTGATCAAGGCCTGTAAATAATACTGTATCAACTGCACAAGCAGCAACAGAATTGCTTTTAATAATAGTTACAGGTGTAGAAGTATTTAATCTATAACTAGCATTGTAACTAGAAACAGTATTTGCACCAATGTTTTTAACAATATAACTTACATCCTGAGCACCACTAATAATTGGTGCGTTAGGAGTTAAAATTGTCATTAATCTTAAGTTATCGTTTACACCACCTGTAAATTGGTCAGCACCAATTGTTGGAGTTATAGAGAATGTATCACCATCAATATCATAAGGAACAAAAGCCCTTAAATCTACTCCATAACCATTACAACCATCAGTTAAATGAAGGTTACCAGGTAAAGGTGTTCTAGTGAAAAATGAAGGGTTGGTATTAATTGATGAATCTCCGCCAGCTGTTATGGTCATGAAATTTGAAGGATTGAAGAAAGTACCTCTAAACACTAAATTTCCTGATGTAGGATTGGTAGCATTGTAATAGATATTATAATTTACATTACTACCAGCAGGAGAAGTTTGCAAATACAAAGGAGTAGCGGTTCCACCATATACTGCAAAAATATTATTTTTTATCATAGTGTTAGTAGAACCCTGATTGTATAAACAAGTGTATGAAGTTGAAGTACCATTACCATTCATTGAAATAGTATTGTGGTAAATCTCAGCATTACAAGCTGCATTGTATTGGTATAGGAAGATACCATATAAACCTGGGTATGTACCGCCCAAAGAACTAGTTATAATATTGCTGTGACATTTTACTTTAGCTGCTGTTGTGGTTGCTAGAGGATAATATAATTGGATTCCATAACCACCAAAACCATTAATTGTATTTCCAATAATTTCATGAGAAATAGTTGTGCTAGAAGATTGGTTATAATAGAAATATAAACCATAATATCCATATTGGAATCCATTCATGTTGAATTTATTGTTTTTAACAACAACCGGATTGTAGTTATATGCAATATAGCCCCCCATGTAGTTTGAATTGTTCACAGTATTATTGGTTACAACAATACCTCTATTAGCACCAACAGATGAACTACCATAAACTGTGATTGAATAACCACCACCAGTAACAATATTGCTATCAATTAAAATTGAATCACCAGGCATCCCAGAAACACCATTTCCGTTGGCAGTTCCAGTTGCAATAATTCCATAACCACTAGAAGAAGTGCTAGATTGAATAGCAACATTTACTCTGTTGTTAATAATTTTAATGTTCGTAACAGCACCAACCATACCAATTCCAGTTCCTGTTGTTGTATTTGTATTTGTAACCGTAAAGTTTTTGAAAGTTATGAATCTAGAAGAATTCATTAATACAACTGAACTTGCAGATTGGTTCGATGAAATAATTCTATTTGTTGGGTTTACACCATCAAAAGTAATGGTATTAATACCAGAAGCACCCGCGATATTTCCAATAATAACTTGCGTAGAATAAGTACCTGGAGCAACGGTAAAGTTTACAGGACCGCAAACACCAGCAACTGATAATGCATTAATTGCAGCAGCAAATGATGTGAAATTTGTTGCTCCAGAACCTGCAGGGTCAATAGTGAAATTTCCTTGAATTGAAGGCTGTTTTGTTACAGTTACTGAATCATTATTTCGTGAAGTATCTGCCACAGCATTTGGCATTGATGTCCATGCCTTAATGATAGTAGGTGTTGAAGGAAAGGTGTAAGCATTATTCAATGAAATTTGCGTCCATGTAGAATTTGCACCATTAAAAGTATCTAATACAGCTGTAGAAGTGATAGGAGTTTGTAAAGTACCATTAATTGACCAATTCACGTTAAAACCTGAAACTTGGTTATTACCATAGTTTTGAACTCTAGCTATAATATTTTGCGGACCACCACAGAAAGTTGTTGGAGAATCAATTGCTGATACTCCAATATCATTACCACCATTAGGCAATACTTCAAATCCAAAACGTGCTAAACCCGCTCCGGCCGAAGGTGTACCAGTATTTACAGCAGTACCCCACATTCTTTGGTTACCTGTACCACTATATTGACGGGTTTGATTTCCAGAACCACCAGTTACATACATTTCAAAAACCAATGCTTTTGTTGGATCATAAATGAATGGCATTTGTAAAGGAATCTCAATAAATGCGCCAGATGAAGCTCCAGTAATTGTAAAAGTTGTCTGTTGGAAAACTGTTGTTAATCCAGTTATCCATCCTGCAGATGGAAATGTAGTTGCTGTAGCCAATGACGCTGGTTGACCCAATTTAATTGTAAAATTAGAATAAACCACTGATGAACTTGCTGTAGCACCAATCTGCCAGTAAACTTTGGTAATTTTTCCAGGGTTTGCAGGCATTCCAGTTGAAACACCACCAGCATAGAATGCCCCAGGACCATATATCCATTGAACATTGTTTGTTGTACTTTGTAATGGGAAAGCATTATCTGCTTGACCACCTACAATAAGATTTAAATACGGAGGAGTTCCGGCCAGCTGAGCTGTTGAAGAATTCCAAAGAACTGTTAAAAATAGCAGTAATCCTGCTATTCTTCGAAAAGTTTGTAGTTTTTCTCTCATATGTTATTGATTTAGTTTGAAATTTGTTTTATGTACTTTTATAATTTATCAAAGTTATCATTTCAGTAAAATTTACCAAATGAAATGTAAAAATTTTAAGAATTAATTTCGCATTCTATAAACCCCTCTATAGCAAGCCAGTATTGATTAAACCGGGAAATTAAATACAGGTGTATTTAATTAAATCGTCAAACATGACAATTTCATGACAAAACTAATTAAAAACATTTTCCTTTAACATTTTTTTTATCCAAAATGTAGGCGATTTTTAGTCATCATTTTAAGCTTAAGTTTGTATCATGTCTCATGTAGAAATTAAACAAATAATTAGTTCCCTTCCAGAAAGCCCAGGCATTTATAAATACTTTGATAAAAGCGGAACCTTAATTTATATTGGTAAAGCAAAAAATCTCAAAAAAAGGGTAAGTAGTTACTTTAGCAAAAACCATTACGAAAATCGCAAAACAGCAGTAATGGTAAGTAAAATTGAAGATATTCATTTTACTCTAGTTGAAACCGAGATAGATGCTTTGTTACTTGAAAATAGTCTAATTAAAAAATTTCAACCCAAGTTCAATATCAATTTAAAAGACGATAAAACTTATCCATTTATCTGTATTAAAAAAGAAAGATTCCCACGCATATTTCCTACCAGAAACCCAATAAAAGATGGTTCAGAGTATTTTGGCCCTTATGCATCTGTTGGAATGATGCATACAATTTTAGATTTAATTAAAGCATTGTATCCTTTAAGAAATTGCAATTTTGGCTTAAGTGAGGCCAATATTAGGGCTTATAAATTTAAAACATGTTTAGAATTTGATATTGGCAATTGTAAAGGCCCTTGTGTGGCTTTGCAAGAGGAAGAAGATTATTTAAACAATATTAAACTTATAAGAAATATTCTAAAAGGTAATTTATCTGAAGTTCTAAACCATCTAAAAACTGGTATGAATGAAGCCGCTCAAGAAATGAAATTTGAAGAAGCAGCTTTTTTCAAAAAGAAAATTTCGATGCTAACCAATTACCAAAGTAAATCAACCATTGTAACAAGTATTCCTTACGATGTTGATGTATTTTCAATTGTTAGTGATGATAAATTTGCCTTTGTGAATTTTTTAAAGGTTTCGAATGGAATGATTATACAAACACAAACCTTTGAAATTAAAAAGAAGATTGATGAATCTGATGCTGAACTCTTGAATTTTGCCATAGCAGAAACACGAGAAACCTACCATTCAACAAGCCGAGAAATTATAGTGCCAATTGAACCGGATTGGCAAGATGAAAAAATAGAAATCACTATACCTAAAGCTGGAGATAAGAAAAAACTGCTCGACCTTTCTTTGAAAAATGCAATGTATTATAAAAAGGAAAAATTGAGTCAATATGAAAAATTAAATCCAGAATTTAAAGTAGATAGAATCTTAACTCAAATGAAGGCTGATTTGAGGCTTACAGAACTACCTCAACATATAGAATGTTTTGACAACTCGAATTTACAAGGTACTAATCCAGTTTCGGCTTGTGTAGTTTTTAAGGATGCAAAACCAAGTAAAAAAGACTATAGAATATTCAATGTAAAAACAGTGGTTGGTCCAAACGATTTTGCCACCATGGAAGAAGTGGTTTTTAGGAGGTACAAAAGACTAAAAGAAGAAAATGAACCTTTACCACAACTCATTATAATTGATGGTGGAAAAGGCCAATTAAGTTCGGCAGTAGAAAGTCTGAAAAAGCTTGATTTATATGGAAAAATTCCTGTTATAGGTATTGCAAAAAGATTGGAAGAATTGTTTTATCCTGAAGATGAATTTCCATTATATATCGATAAAAAATCCGAGACATTAAGAATCATACAACAATTAAGAGATGAAGCACATCGTTTTGGAATCACACATCACAGAAAAAAGAGAAGTAGAAATACCTTTTTAACTGTTTTGGAAGAGATAGATGGTATTGGTGAAAATACAGCACAACTTCTATTAAAAGAGTTCAAATCAGTAGAAAAAATAAAAAAAGTAAGCTTTGAAGATTTACAAAGATTGGTTGGGAAATCAAAGGCAGAAAAGCTGGTGAAGTATTTTGAAAATACTATAGTTGATAAATGATAAAAATCTAGCCTCAAAGAATGAAGCTAGATTTGGAAATTTTATTTTCTAGGACAAGTATTTAATCCTACTAAAGTGTAAAGTGGACAAAAACTTACCAAACTTGTTAAAACAAAAACTGCACCTAAAACTAAAAATACAATACCCATTGTACCAGTTAAGATACCACCGAAATAAAGACCTGCAAAAGCAATAGCAACAATAATTCTAATGATTTTGTCTAAGTTACCCATGTTCTTTTTCATAATTTGAATATTTAAAAGTGATTAATATGTGTTTTTCAATATTCAAAATTATAATCAATATATGTAGATGTTGGTGACTAATGTCACATGCTATAAAATTTCTATTCCATCCTTTAGTTGCAGGAGTTTTCCTTCCGATTCAAGTTTTTTCATTAATCGTGAAACTACTTCACGAGCACTTCCTAAATTATTTGCAATTTCTTTATGAGATATTTTTAAAGGATTTTGACCTGTTAAAGTTGAACGTTCTTTTAAAAAATCAAGGATTCTTTGGTCTAAATGAGTAAAAATCAAATGATGTATAGTATCAATTAATTCAGAGTATCTTTGGTTATAATGTTCATAAAATTTATCGTTTAGTTTAGGAAACTCTGCTAATAAAATCTTCAATTGATCAACAGGTAATATCAACAAATTTGAATCAACTTCTGTTATGGCATTTACTTTACTTTTTTGACCTTTTAATGCAGCAGAAAACGACATCACACAACTTTCTACTGGCTGTATATAGTACAATAAAAGTTCCTTATCTTCATGATGAGTAAATACCTTTACCAAGCCTTTTTCTACAATGGGAATTACATTTACATACTGTCCTAATTGCAAAATTTCTGTTCCCGCAGGAATCTCTTTATATATGGAAAGCTCTTTTATCCTTAATGAAACATGTGGGTCTAAATTTGAAAACATGCTGAAATATACAAATTCCTTATTTCAAAAATGAAGAAAGAAAATAAAAGCAAAAATTTCTTAGCAGGTAAATCTTATTCGACATAGATTTTTATATATTCGCTTTATATCCCTAAGTATGAAACGCAGAACGGTATTAAAATCATTATTTTTTGGTGGAACAGCATTAATTGGCGGAATAGGGTCATGGAATGCTTACAAAATATTCAAAACTCCTGATTTAGCTTCCTTACAAAATCAAATTCCTCTATTAAACGCATTGGCTCAAACCATCATCCCTAAAACAGATAGTCCAGGAGCTGGTGATGCGAATGCAGGTGTTTATATCGCTAAAATGATTCAAAAGTGTTATGATAAAAAAACACAAAATAGATTTCTTGATGGATTAGTTGCAATTCAACAAAAAGCAAATAGTAGGTTTGATTTAGATTTCGAAAACTGCTCAGATGAACAAAGAATAGAGTTAATGACAGAGGCAGAATCATCAGGGAAATCATTGCCGGGTAGTGCCGGAAAACTTCAAAAGAAACTTTTAGGAGATTCATTTTTTGGAACATTAAAAGAACTAACATGTGAAGCCTATTGTACTTCAATGGAAGGGATGAACCAAGGACTGGCATATGATTATGTACCAGGTAAATTTTTAGGATGTATCACGCTTAATCCAGGACAAAAATCTTGGGCAACTAAATAAATTTATGAGTATTGATTCTTTAAAAACAGATAGCATTCAAACAGATTCTGTTTATATAAACACTGGTAATGCAAAGCAACAACAAACCTATGATGCAATCGTAATTGGTTCAGGTATTAGCGGCGGTTTTGCAGCCAAAGAACTTTGTGAAAAGGGACTAAAAACTTTAGTGATTGAAAGAGGTCGAAAAGTTGAACATATTACAGATTATCCTACTGCAATGCTCAATCCTTGGCAATTCGAAAATCGCTTAAAAATGACCAATGAAGATATTCAAAAGCAAGCAATTCAAAGTTCTGTTTGTGATGAAAGTAACAAGCATTTTTTTGTAAACGATTTAGAAAATCCATATATCCAAGAAAAGCCATTTTCATGGATTAGAGGCTATCAAACAGGTGGACGTTCACTTACTTGGGGTCGTCAATGTTATAGGTTAGGAGATTTAGATTTTGAAGCCAATGCAAAGGAAGGAATTGGAGTTGATTGGCCTGTTAGATATAAGGATATTGCTCCTTGGTATGATTATGCTGAACAATTTGTTGGTGTAAGTGGCAAAGCAGAAGGACTCAAGCAATTACCTGATGGTGTTTTTATGGACCCAATGGAAATGAATTGTATTGAGCAACACCTCGCAGGAAGTAATCAAAAACATTTTCCGGATAGAGTCATTACGATTGCTAGAGTAGCAAACTTAACTAAGGGCTTAAAAGGCCGCGGACCTTGTCAATTCCGAAATTTATGTGCAAGAGGTTGTCCGTTTAGTGGATATTTTAGCAGCAATTCTGCTAGTTTACCAGCAGCATTTGCAACAGGAAACATGAGTTTATTAAATGATGCAATTGTTAAGGAAGTTTTAATTGATGAAAAAACTATGAAAATACTAGGTAAATCGCAAATAAATGAAATAAATCAATTAACATTCTTAAATCCAATTAAAAATTGTTACTCAATATATAATGAGAATAAAATAAAAATTG
>JAIYDG010000340.1 GCA_027487625.1 Bacteroidota bacterium | reverse complement strand
TTTTGGGTGATTTTTCATTGATTCGTGGAATTTCATAATCATTCCGGTTTCTAAACCCAAATTGTGGTATTGAGGTATTACGCCAAATACAATTCCTCTAACTCTATTTATATCTCCAAATTTACGGAACCAAAGGAATTTAAGCTTTCCCCAAAGATCTAATTTGCCATTTAAATGTTTGAAAATTTGGTTCACATCAATCACATTTACAAAAAATCCGGCAGGTTCACCATTTGCATAAACAAACCAGATTGCATCTTCAAGTAAAATTGGTTTTAACGACCTCAAAGTGCTTTCAATCCTTTCTCTTGTTATAGGAACAAAATCAGCACGACTAGCCCATGCAAGGTTATAGATATGAATAAAATCTCCTGCATATTTTTCTAATTGAGCCATTTTAAAATGCTCAAATGTATAAGCAGGATTTGTCATAACTCTTGAAGCTAATTTCGAAAAACGCTCGTAATTGAAATTATCATGAGTAATTTCAGAAGTGGTTTGTTCTGTAATTCTTTCAAAACCGTAATTTTCAAAGAGAGTTTGGTAATGAGGAGGATTGTAATTTTCTTGGTAACTTGGGTTTTTAAAACCGGAAACCATCAATCCCCAATATTTATCCTTTTCTCCAAAATTTACTGGTCCATCCATTGCTTCAATTCCAAAAGTTTTCAACCAATTTTTACAAGTATCAAACAATAAGTTGGCTGCTTTTGGGTCGTTAATACAATCAAAAAATCCCATTGCACCTGTTTTTTTCTCACCAGGTAAGAAATATTTTTCGTTGTAAAATGCTGCTACACGACCAATTATTTTATTTTTTTCATTGATTAGTATCCAACGACAGGCTTTTCCTCCTTTGAAATTTGCGTTCAAATCGGGATTAAAAACCTCTTCAATATCTTTGTCGAGGGGGCAAACCCACTCAGAATCATGTTTATATAAGCTTTTTGGGAAATTTAAAAAATCCGAAATAAGCTTGTTATTATTAACTTCTACTACTTTCATTTCACAGCGAAGAAATAAAGAGATTTTTAATTCCACAAGGAACACTTTTGCGCAATCGCAATTGTTTGTTTATTTTGCCTGACAAAATAAGGATTCGTTATGTTGAAAATTGGAGACAAATTACCTGAATTCAGGTTAAAAGGTTTTGATGATAAGTTTTATACTCATTTTGATTATGCCGATAAATATGCATTGGCTGTAGTATTTACTTGTAATAGTTCAGAAATATCTCAAGCTTATGCAAAGCGTTTATTAAATCTTTTTGAAAAATATGAAGATGATAATTTAGGAATTGTTGGTATCAACTCAAATGATGCTTCACAATCTCCTGAAGATAGTTTCGAAAACATGCAGCTTGCAGCAAAACATTATGGATTGGAAGATTTGCATTTCTTGTTTTTACATGATGAATCACAAGAAGTTGCTAAAACTTTTGGCGCTCAAGTAAATCCTGAAGTGTTTTTATTCAACAGAAAAAGAGAATTGGTTTACAAAGGTGCTATTGATGATAGCTGGCAAAATGAAGCCATGGCTACTTCTGTTTATTTAGAAGAAGCAATCGAAGAGGCTTTGGATGGAATGGAAATTGATTTTCCTGAAATCCCTGCTGTTGGTACACCAATAATCTGGAAGAAATAAGCGTGGTCCTAAATAATTCTGTAGTCATTATAACGGGGGCCTCATCAGGAATTGGTGAGGCCTCTGCTTATGCTTTTGCTGCTAAAAAGTGCAGAGTAGTGCTTGCTGCCCGAAATCTAGATAAACTAAATGTAGTTCATGATAATTGCATCAAACTTGGTGCAGAAGTGCTTTTGGTTCAATGTGATGTTTCTGTAGAAAATGATTGTAAAGCGCTTATTGAAAAAACAATTGAGCGTTTTGGAACAATTCATGTTCTGTTAAATAATGCAGGAATTTCTATGCGTGCATTATTGGTAAATCTAGATTTATCAGTCTTAAAGCAGGTAATGGATATTAATTTTTGGGGTACAGTTTATTGTACCAAATTAGCGCTTCCTTATCTTATTAATGAAAAAGGAAGTGTTATTGGAGTGAGTTCCATTGCTGGAATTAAAGGATTACCAGGTAGAACGGGTTATTCAGCTTCAAAATTTGCCATGAATGGTTTTATGGAGGCTTTGAGAATAGAAAACATCAAAACGGGATTACATATTGGTGTTATTTCTCCGGGATATACAGCTTCGAATATTAGAAATTCTGCTTTAAATAAAGATGGAAAGTCTCAGGCGGAAAGTCCTTTTGATGAAAGCAAATTAATGCCTGCAGAAACTGTTGCTGATTATATTGTTGATATGGTTGTAAAACGAAGACCTGAGGTGGTTTTAACCACCCAAGGTAAATTAACTTTCTGGCTCAATAAATTCTTCCCTCGCTGGGTTGATTCATTGGTCTTTAAAACCGTTTCAAAAGAAAAAGATAGTCCGTTTTAAAATTAAAAAATGATACAAGATAAGATAAAACAAAGTTTAGCAGATTCTTTACATGCAATATATCAATTAGATACTGATGCCTCTAAAATCGTAATTGAAAAAACAAGTGGAGATTTCGAAGGTGATTTCACATTTGTGGTTTTCCCTTACTTAAAAATCTCAAGAAAAAATCCAGAACAAACAGCTACTGAAATTGGAAATCACCTAATCGAAAATTCTGATTTTATAAGTAAATTTCAAGTTATAAAAGGGTTTTTAAACTTACACATCAACGATTCATATTGGTTAAATTTTATTTCAACCGAAGCAACTAATGCTTCATTTGGAACTAAAACTCCTGATTCAAAAGAAAAGGTACTGGTTGAATATTCTTCACCTAATACCAATAAACCTTTACATTTAGGTCATATTAGAAATAATCTTTTAGGATATTCAGTGATTCAAATTCTAAAGGCAAATGGATATGAAGTAAAATCATGTAATTTAATTAATGATAGAGGCATTCATATTTGTAAATCGATGTATGCTTGGATGCAGCAAGGTAATGGCGAAACACCTGAATCATCTGGTTTAAAAGGCGACCATTTAGTTGGTAAATATTATGTTGCTTTCGAAAAGCAAAATAAAATCGAAAAACAGGCTTTAATCGACTCTGGAATGAGTGAAGATGATGCGGCTAAAAATACCGAATCTATGCTTCAAGCTCAGGAACTTTTGCGCAAATGGGAAGCCAATGATGAAGAAACAGTTCAGATTTGGAAAACCATGAATGGCTGGGTTTACGATGGTTTTGGTGTAACTTATAAAAATCTAGGTGTAAACTTCGACCAATATTATTACGAATCGAATACCTATTTATTAGGAAAAGAAATTGTTCAGGAAGGTTTAGATAAAGGTGTTTTCTTCAAAAAAGATAATGGTTCTGTTTGGGTTGATTTAACAAATGATGGTTTAGACCAAAAGCTTTTGCTTCGTGGTGATGGAACCTCAGTTTATATCACTCAGGATATTGGAACAGCTGAATTAAAATTTGCTGATTTCCCTTATAAACGTTCGGTTTATGTTGTTGGTAACGAACAGGATTATCATTTTAAAGTTCTTCAGTTAATTCTTCAAAAACTTGAAAAAAGTTATGCTGAAGGAATATACCATTTGAGTTATGGAATGGTTGAACTTCCCGAAGGAAAAATGAAAAGTAGGGAAGGTACTGTTGTAGATGCAGATGATTTAATCAAAGAAATGATTGACACTGCTGAAGAAACTACACATGCTTTAGGAAAAACAGAAGGTTTGGATGAGCAACAAAAAACCGACTTGTTTCAAATGGTTGGATTAGGTGCTTTAAAATACTATTTGTTAAAAGTTGATCCTAAGAAAAAAATGATGTTTAATCCTGCTGAATCAATCGATTTTCAGGGCAATACAGGTCCATTTATTCAGTATACACATGCACGTATTCGTTCTGTAATCAGAAATGCACAAACAAGTAATTTCGAATTTAACTCAGGTTCTGTTTTACTTAGTTCATTCGAAAAGAACTTATTAAAACTTTTGTATTCTTATCCTTTAGTTATTGAGGATGCAGGACAAGAAA
>JAIYDG010000372.1 GCA_027487625.1 Bacteroidota bacterium | reverse complement strand
GATTGGGATTGGGATTGGGATTGGGATTGGGATTGGGATTGGGATTGGGATTGGGATTGGGATTGCGTTTGGGATTGCGGTTGGGATTGGGATTGGGATTGGGATTGGGATTGGGATTGAGTATGTACATACTGCAAATTGACGAGGATAAAAGGAATATTGACGCCGCCAAGACCCTTGTAGAAGGTCACACTGCGATCAATAGCTGTATCACCTCTGGAGTCAAAGGTTGTGAAGGATATTGCAATACCTACATCCTCTTCGACCTCTCCTGTGAAAGTATGCACAACAAACATGTCGTCTTCTATCGTGGCTTCGATTGTCAGCTCACCGTTGTTGGTCGACAGCAGACCACCCTTGCTGATGGCCATGTCTTGGTTTAAAGCTGTTTGGATGATGAAGTTAACATCAGTTTGTGAACTCGTTTTGCTTCCATCGGCCGTGTACGCTTGGAGAGACAGGGCGAGAATTCCACTTTGCTCATTTGGTTCAATGACAGTTAGATCAAAGAAGCGCCATTTTCCAGCAAGTACTCTGATCAGGAAGATAGCATCCTGAACTTCAATGCCTTGGTTCTGGTCAGCGTCGAGGTTTGCTCGTTGGTTGTCTGTAAGAGTCTCTGTGCGAAGCCCAGCCAGGTACTGAAGGGTAAATTGGACATCTGCAACCGAAAACTCACAATCTCCATCGGTGTTTCCTCGGATGATAGTAGGGTCGCATGTGGTTTTGGGTGCCAGAGCTGTTCGGACGCTCAGACTGGAAGTGAGTGTTCTCAACGAACCACCAGAACCGCTTTGAATAAAACCACTTCCAGCCACAATCTGCCTTGTCTCCCCAACTCCAAGAAGCTCTCCAATCGGCTGGGATGCGCTCGAAAGAAACTTTGATATGGAACCAGACAGAGGAGAGACACCATTTGCTAATCCTCGGAATTTGATCTTCACAATCTCGACTGCAGATCCTTTGAGTGTCGCAGAGGGGCTAGACACAGCTAAAATTCTTACTATGCCTGGTGGATCGTTCAAAGTAACTTCCAGCTGACCTCCTGGCCAGTTTGAGCCTGTTTCATAACCAACAGCATCCAAGATGGATTCTGAATATTGGATGCTCAAGTCAAGGCTTCCAAATGAATCACTTCCAGTATTCACTCTGAGTGGGAGTGTTACTTCTGCACCAACCTGAACTGCAGGGAAAGGCAGACCGCTGGCTGAACCAAGATCGACGTCTACAACGCCTGGCAGAAGATTTGCACTCACTGTGGTCTCGCTCATAATCCCACTGCAAGTTGTGGATGTCAGAGTAACAAGAGATCTTCCGTTACCTTGTATCACGGCATTTCCTGTTGCGTCATTAATTGATATGATCGAAGCGTCTGAGCTTGAATAACTCAACAACCCGGCAATAGTGTGCGCCTCAGGTCTGTAGGTCCCATCCTCAAAATCGGCCGATACCTTAATGAGGTTTGTGCTGGAAAGTAACCCTGAAAAAGTGGAAGGAAATTCGACATTCGTGCTTGAAACTTCCAGTGGCACGTCTGAAACATCTACTGCCAGACTGACTGTCAGAGGGCCAAGGGTAGCAGTCACGATTGCTTGACCTGGACCTACGTTGGTCGGGGCGAGTACAAGCTCAGAGATACCCAAAATGCTCTGCCCACTCGTGATGGCATATTGGCTGGAAGAGTGGGTCGTCACTGTCCGAACAACATCGTCCGAAAGCAAGAGTTTCAAGGTCAATGTTGCTTTTTGATAGTCGTTTGAGCATTCGTATTTGCTCAAAGTAGTCTCTGACACTTCACCAGACCCAGAATATGCTGGGTAAGGATGGCTTGTTAGGACGAGGCTTCTTCCAGAGACCACGATGACCGTGACATCAGCAAATAGCCCTGGTGCGTTTGATGCGGACACACGAATTTGTGCCTGACCAAAGCCGTTTCCAGTTGCCTCGACATAGACACCAGGTTGCAAGCCGCCAGTAGCAACTGTGAGGACTCGCACGGTAACGAGGTCTTCTGGGTCGCTGGTTACAATCTCATACGTGGTTCTCGTATCAAGTGTATAATCCGACTCAAGGCCGTTTGCAAACCTAACCTTCGTTTCAAGCTTGGTGCGCACTGGTGTTCCGGTGATGGCGGCAGCATCGTCTGAATGAGCGATCTTTTGGGCAGAAGAGGTAACAGATATTTCGGCTACCTCTGGCAAGTTGAGTTGGGCAAGGGCCTGAGTTTGAACAAGAGTGGTGCTGCAAGACTCGAGAGAGACATCAAGATAAAACCCGCAACCTTTCCCCAACGCTTTTACGGATTGGCTCCCAGATGTAACATCGATGGCGCCGTTGTTCGAGTCGATCACAAGCCCATTATTATTCTTGATTTCCTGGCGTGTCTCATCAGAAAAGACCGCGTATGCAATAACGAAACCTTGTTGGAACTCAATGTCGAATGTCTTTCCGAGTGTTACCGTCCACTCCAGGCTGCTGATGGGCGACAGGGATGTTGCAGGAACGGCGGGACTGATAGAGAGGCCGGTGTAAACCAGCGCCTCGAGTTTTTGAATCGAGACAGATTCAGATGACACAACCATCTCCAAGCTATTTGAGCCTGGTGAAGCAGAGATAACTGCACTTCCCTGACTCAGCCCTACTGCTTTGCTCCCCTCGATCGAGATTACGCCACTGGCCGATGATGCAAATGTGACGAGATTGTTGAAAAAAAAAAAAAAAGTGGCTTCACCACTAACGAAGTCG
>JAIYDG010000521.1 GCA_027487625.1 Bacteroidota bacterium | reverse complement strand
GTTCAACTTCTTACAACACTAGTATTTTGAATCCATGTTCTACAATAGTACATAAATGTTATTGGCAATTGGCCTTTATGAAATTTGAATGCACATGAATACACAGAATACACAAACAGGTATAATCTTCTCTGTCTTCAGGCTCAGATTCGTAGTATTGGTTCAGGTTAGCCATGAACCTTACAATTGGTTTTTTCTGCCTTTGGGGGCGAATGTTTTTAACCGGACTAGCCCGAGACTCACTGGGCGCACTTAAAACTGGTTCAACTTCTGTGAGAGGTTGTGGCACTGACACTGGTTGTTTTGGGGGAGCCATGGGCTCAATGATTTGAGGTCGGAGGAATTTCCGGTTCCGGCGCAGGACTCGTTCGGTGTCATCGTCTCTGATGATGTACTCTCTGTCGTTTGCGCCGAAGTTGACAATGGTGGCCGTGGAGGTCCACCTCTTGGTGCCTGGGTGCTGGACAAAGACTTTTTGACCTTGCTGGAGTAGTTCCATCTCCCTTTTCCCTTTCCTTCCTTTCCTTTTCTCTTTTCTTTCTGATTCGCGGACTGATTGACGCCTTGTTTCGACGGCGAACCTGTGGTCTGGTTTGAGGCTGGCTCTTGACACCGGCAGTGAGTCCCGGATGTCTTGGCCGAAGATTAATTGGGCTGGTGACATGTTAAGAGGCTCTCTTGGCGTGTTTCGAAACATCATGAGCCCGGCGACTGTGCTGGGCCTGTCAAGAACTCCGGCTGGGCTTACATTGGCCCTGATGATCTTCTTCATTGCTTTTACTGCTGCTTCTGCTACACCATTTGACCTGGACATGTAGGGGGAGGACGGGACGTGCTGGATGCCCCACTTTTTGCAGAAGGCGCCAAACTCGTTTTTGAACTGTGGTCCTCCATCAGAGTAGATCGTGACTGGCACAGAAAAGTTTTCAAACAAATTTATGGTGTGAGCAATAACCTGTTCCGTCTTTGCTGTCTTGCCACACTCGTAGATCTGGGGGAAGCCTGAATACTGGTCCACTGCGATGAGGAAGTGTTTGCCATTGACCTCGCCAAGGTCCATGTGGACAAACTGGAAGGGGTAGGTGGCAACCTCATGGTGTCTGAGCGGCTCGTCCTGGTTTGATGGCTTGTATTCTTGACAAGGCTTGCAGGTGAGGGCTGCATTGTTGACATCCCTGGTGATGAGTGGCCACCAAAGGCTTTTCCGGGCCCTGGCCATCATCTTGTCTCCAGCCTGATGCATCGCAAGTAGACGGAGCAGGTAAGTTTGCCTCAGTTCTGTTGGAATGAACAAACGGTTTTTGTAGATTACGAACTCATCTGAGTCCACATAGAGGTCGTCTCTGAACTGCCAAAATGATGCCAACGACTCCTCCATTTCAGACTTCTGGTTTGGGAATCCTGTTTCGATCAGTACTTTCACGGCGGTGTACTCAGGGTCGTCCTTTGCAGCCTTGATGATCTCCTGGAGTCTCTGGTCTCGAATTGGTGCGTTCAGGTGATTGAGTTCCGCGATGTCCTCAAGGTCGCAAGCTACCATGCTGGCCACGTACACATGTCTGAGTTCGTCTAGCTCATCAGAGGGTTGGGCCTTGGCACATGGGTTCCTTGAGAGGCAGTCGGCCTCGACGTTGTCCTCACCTTTGATCCATTTGGTCCGGAACGTGAGGTGGTCAAGTTTCATTTTGAGTCTTTGAAGACGCTTGTTTTCAATTTCTGGCAGTGAAAACTTGTCCAGAATGGGAACGAGTGGGGCGTGATCAGTCCAGATTTCAAATTGGGCTCTTGGCAGGCCCTCGATGAACATCCGGCACTTGTTGGCGGCCCAGCAAATGGCCAGCAGCTCGAGTTCGATCATGGCATACCTCGTTTCTGCTGGTGACAAGAAGCGACTTCCAGCTTGGACTGTTTTCCACTCATTTGGCTCCACTTCTTGCTTCAGTACGAATCCGAGGCCGAACAGTCTCGATGCATCAGCAATTAACCTTGTGGGTTTGGTGACGTCGTAGAAAGCCAAGGCTTTGACTGAGCTGAGGTGGGCGCGGGCCTTCTCAAATGCGGTTTGGTACTCTGGGATCCAGTCAAATTTTGTCCCCTTCTTGAGTAAGCTTTTGAGGGGAGAAAGAAGATTAGAAATTTCATTGCTAAAGTTACATGTTTGGTTGGCCAGGCCCATGAACGACCTCACGTCAGTTTGGTTTGTTGGCACCGGGAATTCTGCCAGTGCTTTGTTCAGGGCCGGGTCGATCTGGTACCCCTCCGGTGTCAGCAAGAAGCCTCCAAATAGGACCTCCTTTTTGTCCCATTGGATCTTTTTGACGTTGAGTGTGATATTGTTTGCCAAACATGATTTGAAAAATTCTTCTGTATTCTCAACCAGTTCTTGGGTTGTGGCTCCTCGAAGGAGTGTGTCCTCTGTGGCACGTCGCCCATCGACGGCCTCGTCAACCGCATTTCCGTACTTCAGGGTGAAGACGTCTCCAGCCGAACTGAGTCCCATTGGCAGCCGGCAGTAGCGCATTCGACCAAATGGCGTCATGAAGGTTGTTAGAGCTCGGGATTCTTCGTCAAGGTCAACCTGATGATAGCCTTTGAGAGCATCGAAGACGGCGTAATGCTTTGTGCCCTTGGGGATGTTCCTGATGACCTCCCACGGGGTTAGCTGAGGGTTCGTTGGTCGCCGGACGTAACGGTTGAGTTTGGTGAGGTCCACGCACATTCGAATATCAGTAGTGTTTTTCTTTGGCACCACTACGATTGGATGAAGCCATGGAGTTGCCCCGGTTACCTCCTCAATGATGCCTTGGGCCTTGAGGGCCTCAATTTCTTTCTTGAGAGCTGGCATGTACGGATCTGGAATCATTCTGCTGGCTCCAGTATTAATTGGCACTGCATCCGGGTCAAGTTCGATGTGATAGAGTCCGTCTTTCATCACTGTACATTTTCCGTCAAACAACTGGTTGTATTTGTTCATTAGGGCATCTAGTTCCGGCCCGCGGCCTGTGAAGACAGGGGCAGGATCCACTTTTTCACCCAAGGTAGCGGCGGCAACCTGGGCATGAGGAAAATCTTCTGGTACCAATTTCCATATTTTGAGCATGGCAAGAGAGATGATTGGTTTTTCTAGCCCTTTGAGAATGTACACCACTGTTTCAACCACTTGGCCCTTGTGCTCGACAAAAAACATGGCCTTTCCAATTGTTTTCATTCTTGTTCCATCTGCGGACTTTGGACTGGCAGCTGTCTCGGTCATGAAGCTGTTTCCGGTCTGCTTGAAGTCTTCCGGTGAGATGGCAGTGATGTTGGCTCCTGCATCAGGCAGGGCTTGAACATGAATGGTTTTCCCGGTCTTGCATTTGAAGCTCACTTCGATGAGTTCCAGTTGTTCAACTTCTGTGATTGAGTTGCTGATGTAGATGTGGCCCATGGTTGGGTCGACATCCTCGATCTCAAGGCGATTGGCAAACTTGTTTCCGGATTTGCACATTCTTGAGTAATGTCCGTTTTTTGAACACTTCCGGCACTGCTGTGTTTTGGCTGGGCACACTGCTCCTCCTGTGTGCTTGACGTAGCCGCATTGGCCACAAACTGGGCCTCCAGTTATCGGCCTTTGGGAGCTGGAGCTTGATCTCTGCCCACCTTGTTGTTGGTTGCGAGATTGTGACCGGCCTCGTGATTGTTGTGCGGCTTGTTGCTGCTGTTGGCCTCCTTGGCCACTTTGTCGGCTCTGATTGCTGGCATTCCTGTCCGCCCGATAGGTGGAGGTTGCGTTGGCATACGGGTCAGCGGACCCGCCAACCATTTGCTTGGCTGTTTTGGCAGCCTTTTCTTCCTCCATGATGATGTCGACAGCCATTTGGAAAGTTAGGTCCTTTGTTAGCAGCAATTTCGTTCTTACCACTGAACTTTGCACATTGTGACAGATGCACAATATCGAAAACCACTCTTTCACATTTTCAATTTTGTCAAGGTCGCACATCTTGATCTGTTCTTTCAACTCTTTGATGAAGGCCTCGGCGCTCATGCCAGTGAGCTGTTTGATCTTAAGGGCATCTGCCACAGCCACCAGGGGGTTTGTGGAGCCCTTGATGTACTCTTCCAACCTGTTTATGACAAAGTCAGTGTCTTCTTTCTGCTCAGGGGTGATGTCCTCATTGTTGATCCAGCTTATTGTCTCGTCTGACAAGGCTAAGGTCAACTCGGCCCTCATGGTTCTGGTCTTGTTGATGCCAGTGAGGTCTGCGATCCCTGATGATTCAACGTAGTAGCCCCATTTGGATTTCCACACTGCAAACTTTCTCTTGTCGTTCTCCAGATCAAACTGCGGAGGTTTGCCGGTCCGGAGATGAGTAGCTTTGGGTGCAGAAGCCCTGTCTCTTTGGAGTGCTACGATTTGCTC
>JAIYDG010000469.1 GCA_027487625.1 Bacteroidota bacterium | reverse complement strand
GAATTCATTACGACACTTTTGATCCAATTAAAATCGATCATATTGCCGCTAAACAAGTATTTTCAGACAAAAACAAAGAGTTATTTCTATTAAACATTTCAGAAACCATTCAATTGTAATTTATTCAAATGAGCAAAACCATATCAATCGTAAATCAAAAAGGTGGCGTAGGAAAAACCACAACTGCTATCAATTTAGCTGCAAGTTTAGCTGTACTTGAATACAGGACTCTTTTAGTAGATGCAGATCCGCAAGCAAATTCCACATCAGGAATTGGCCTAGATCCAAAAGACATCAGAACTGGTTTATACGAAGTTTTGGTAAATGAAGTCCCTGCAAAAGATGCAATTTTGAGCACCGAATATCAATATATGGATATTCTTCCTTCAAATATCGACTTGGTAGGTGCTGAAATCGAGTTAATTAGTGTTCCAAACAGAGAGAAATTGATGAAATATGCTTTTTCAAAAATAAAAGATGATTACGATTTTGTAATTATCGATTGTTCGCCTTCGTTGGGATTAATCACTACTAATTCTTTGGCTGCAAGTGATTCAGTTATTATTCCAGTTCAATGCGAATATTTTGCATTAGAAGGTTTAGGAAAATTGCTCAATACTGTTAAAATTATTCAATCAGGAATGAACCCTGAATTGCAAATTGAAGGTTTATTATTAACTATGTATGATATGCGTCTTCGTTTAAGTAATCAGGTGGTTGACGAGGTAAAAATGCATTTCCAACAATTGGTTTTTGATACAATTATTCAGAGAAATACTAAATTATCTGAAGCACCAAGTTTTGGAAAAGCGGCAATTTCTCACGATGCTGAAAGCAAAGGAGCCATTAATTATTTAAATCTGGCAAAAGAATTGCTGCATAAAAACGGATTAACTAAAAGCGGAGCAGCAGATTTCAATATACAAACAACAAATAACTAAATTTTCTATAGTAATTATATGAGCAAACAACAAAGAAACGCATTGGGAAGAGGATTAAGCGCATTGCTCGAAAATGCAAGTACCGATATCACAGGATCAGAAGCAAAACCACTTAATTCTATCAGTGAAATTCCTATTAGTCAGGTTCAGGCAAATCCGTTTCAACCACGTGATGTTTTTGAAGAAACTGCCTTAAATGAATTAGCAGATTCTATAAAGATTCACGGTATTATTCAACCAATTACTGTTAGAAAATTAGGGTACGATTCTTATCAAATTATTAGTGGAGAAAGAAGAACCCGTGCAGCAAGAATTGCAGGCTTAACTAATATTCCGGCTTATATCCGTTTGGCTGATGATCAGGGAATGCTTGAAATGGCATTAATTGAAAACATTCAACGCGAAGAATTAAATGCAATGGAAATTGCATTCAGTTACAAAAGATTATTAGATGAATGTAGTTTAAATCAGGAACAATTAGGAGATAGAGTTGGTAAAAATCGTTCTACAGTAAATAACTACCTTCGTTTATTAAAACTTCCAGATAATATTCAAGTTGCTATCAGAGATAATGAAATTACAATGGGTCATGCCAGAGCAATTATCAATATTGAAGATGCTGATGAACAACAATATCTATTCAACAAAATGGTTGAAGATAGTTTATCTGTAAGAGATGTTGAAACTTTGGTACGTCAGGCTCACGAAAGAGTTGAAGAAAAAAAAGCGAGCAATCCCGCAAAGAAAAAAACTGAAACACCATCAAGTTTTATTGAGTTTCAACAAACATTAAGTAATAAATTCGATACTAAAGTTAAAATCAAAGCTGATGAAAGAGGCCGTGGTTCTTTGGTCATTCCTTTCAAATCTCAACAAGATTTAAAACGACTTATTGATTTACTGTGATAAGAATTTTTTCAATCATATTACTATTAATTTTCACCGGAACAAGCTTAAAAGCTCAGGCTCCGGTGAAAAAACCTGAACCTAAAAAGGAGTCAAACCCTTATCAAAAGGTTACATTAATTGCATTGGTTCCTGGTGCAGGACAGATTTATAATAAAAAATACTGGAAACTTCCAATTATTTATGGAGGATTTGCGGCTTTAGGCTATTCTTACGTCTTTTATAAAAATGAATATAATTCGGTTAGAGAGGCATACATTCAAGTACTAAACAAACAACCCGTGACAAACCCAGAGTTTGCCAATCTTCCTGAAGAAATGTTATTAAACGTACGAGAAAGTTATAGAAAATCAAGAGATTTATCTATCATTTCTATGGTAGGGTTATATGCACTTCAAATTGTGGACGCCACAGTTGACGCTCATTTAAAAGGTTTTGATATGAGTGAAAACTTAAGTTTAAGGATAAGTCCTGATATTCGCCAAACACCTTATTGTACATCAACCGGATTAAGTTTCACCTTGAGTATCCGATAAAAATTTCCTTAATCGGAATTTCTTGTTTATATTACAGCAAAAATTGCTCTTTTGAGCATTCTTAAAACAAAGAATAAATGAAAATCGCACTATTAGGCTACGGTAAAATGGGAATGGCTATTGAAAAAATAGCAATGGCAAAAAACCATGAAATCATTTACAAAGTAACATTAGAAAATGCTTATGATTTTATGCCACTTAGTCTTAAAAATGTTGATGTAGCAATTGATTTCAGCATGCCAACTGCAGCCGTTGATAATATCCATAAGTGTTTTGAAGCAGGTGTGCCAGTTGTGGTAGGAACAACAGGTTGGTATGATCAATTAGATGAAATAAAAGAATTAGCCGAAAAAGAAGGACAAGCTTTAGTTTATAGCTCAAACTTTAGTGTAGGAGTAAATTTGTTTTATAAACTAAATAAAATTTTAGCTTCAATGATGTCAAATTTCGACAATTATGATGTCATGATTGAAGAGGTACATCATACTGCTAAATTAGATCACCCAAGCGGAACTGCTTTAAGTTTAGCAAAACATGTAATGGCAGAATACCCGCAAAAAACTACTATCAAAGACCGATTGATATTCGATAAAAATCAACCTGCACAGAGCGCAAAAGCTCATGAATTATTGATTGAATCATACAGAGAAGGAGATGTAACTGGATTACATACCGTAAAATATGAATCTGTTATTGATTCAATTCAAATTACACATGATGCAAAATCACGTTACGGTTTTGCCAAAGGAGCTCTTATGGCTGCCGAATGGATTATTGGCAAAAAAGGAGTTTATACAATGGATGATATCTTAAATCTAGATGATTTCATCAAAGTTTCTTAATACTTTATCATTCAAATTCAACCATTTAGCAAAACTAAAATTAGCTTTCGCAATATTTTTAGCATTTTGCCATCAACAAAAGCATTTCAGATGACACAATCATTTAATCTTTCAGAAACTTTCAAATTTTATTTTACTAGTCCTAAAGAATTCACTAAAAAACAATGGATAATTACAATTATTTGGTGTTTGTTAAACTTAATCATTGCAGGATTATATATTAGTGCTGGTGCTAGTTATGCATCAGCCATTATGAATTTTGTTTATGGTAGTTCTTTAATCCTACTCTATTTCTCTGGTTTATTGGCATTAATTATTGCACCTGTAGTTTATATATTATTATTCGCTTTACATAAATTATATTTTAGCTTTAATAATATCATTGGCAAAGAAAAAGATTCAAAAGAAAACAAGTTTTTATCTGCCCTTATCCTTTTTGGAAGCATATTCCTTTTCAAACAATATTTTTCAATCTTCATTAGTATTGGAATTGTAGTGGTTGCCATAATTTTGGCAATTGGTAAACCAGATAATAGAATGACTTATGAATGGTCGGATGCAATTTGGTTTGCTACATTAGCTGCAACGGTTATTCGTTCTTACTTTATTGAAGCTTATACTATTCCTACTCCTTCAATGGAGAAATCATTGTTGGTTGGTGATTTTCTTTTTGTAAGTAAAATGCATTTTGGTACAAGATTACCTATGACTCCATTAGCATTTCCTTTTGCACACAATACGCTTCCTTTAACTGATTCGGTAAACTCTTATTTAGACTGGATGTCGATGCCTTACAAACGCTTGAGTGCAATTAGTCCGATTAAAAATAATGATGTTGTTGTGTTTAATTATCCTTATGAAAATGGAAGACCAAGTGATAAAAAGGAAAATTATATTAAACGTTGTTTAGCTATTTCAGGTGATAGCATAGAAGTAATCCATGGTGAAGTTTATGTGAATGGTGTTGCTGCAGATAAACCTAAAAACATGCAAGTAAACTATTATGTAAAATTAGATGAACAAGATGGTTGGGATGATGAAAGATTTCATAAAATCAGAAGAAAATATGATATAACTGAAGGAAAACAAGTGCACGGAGGAAACCTAGATTTTGAATTTTTTATGCCATATAAGGTAAAGCAGGATTTAGAAAATGAAAGAGGTATTTCTGTAGTTGATTCAATGATAGAACCAAGAGGAGTTTACAAAGATGGTATATTTCCTTATACTGATAACAATACTTGGAATGTAGATTATTTTGGACCACTTTATGTTCCTAAAGCTGGTGCAGAAATCAAACTTGATAGTGCTACTTATCCTCTTTATGAGCGTGCAATTCGTGTATATGAAAACAATCCTGATTTTGAAACCCAAAATGGCAAGTTCTATTTAGGAGGTAAAGAAATTAAAACTTACATTTTCAAATATAACTACTACTTTATGATGGGTGATAATCGCCATAATAGTTTAGATAGTCGTTTTTGGGGATTTGTACCTGAAACAAATATTGTTGGAAAGGCATTATTTGTTTGGATGAGTTGGGATAAAGATGGTGAAAACCTATTTAAAAATATCCGTTGGAATAGGTTGTTCAGAGGAATTAAATAATTTTTAAATGTTATACAACAAAAAAGGGATTTTTCAAATTGAAAAATCCCTTTTTTGTTTTATAAACCTTATTTGTTTAAAACAATTTGAATATGGCCTAAATGTGTTTTACAGTGCCAATCGTATTGAGCCAAAGCCAATTTTAAATTATATTCTTTGTTGTATTCAGGATGAATATAAACACGTTCAAAATCGCTTTCACTCATACAATTTAATAATTTAATCCATCTTTCATGAACACCTCTTATAATTGATAATGATGGCAAAATATCAAATTCTTTCTCATCATCCATTTCTACAAATGCATCTTGTAAATATGGTTTAATAACAGGTTTATCTTCACTTAAAGCTAGTTTAAAACGAATAAAAGCATTCATGTGACTATCAGCTAAATGATGCACAACTTGCCTTACTGTCCAAGAACCTTCTCTATAGGCTTCGTTCAGTTGTGTTGAATTCAATTGCTTTAATTTAGCTTCCAACAAATCCGGAAAATGCTGTATAGTTGCTTTATACATTTCCATCATTTCCTGGTTAATAATATCAGGCGAAACGAATTTGCCTATCGGGAATTTAAGTGCTTCCATCTTATAAATCTATTTCAACTTCATTTTTAATCAAATCTTCAAAAGTTTCTCTTTGACGAATCAAATGCGCTTGACCATCGTATAACAAAACTTCTGCAGGACGAAATCTTGCATTGTAATTACTACTCATAGTAAATCCGTAAGCACCGGCATTTCTAAAGCAAAGAATATCCCCTTCTCTTACCTCATTTAATTTTCTATCCCACCCAAAAGTATCCGTTTCACAGATATAACCTACCACAGTGTAAATTCTTTGTTTACCCTCAGGATTTGAAATATTCTCAATGTGATGATATGAATCGTATAACATAGGTCTGATTAAATGATTTAGACCACTATCAACCCCAACAAATACAGTTGCAGTAGTTTGTTTGAGCACATTTACTTTTACTAAGAAAAAACCAGACTCACTTACTAAAAACTTTCCCGGTTCAAACCATAATTCTAAATCTCTCCCATAATCTTTGCAGAACTCTAAAAAGCGAGTTGCCAAAGCTGAACCTAATTCTTCAATATCTGTGGTGATATCACCTTCTTTATAAGCTACTTTAAATCCACTTCCAAAATCAAGAAATTCTAAATCTTTGAAATCTCTAGCAGCATCAAACAAAATTTCTGCACCTTGTAAAAATACACCTGGGTCTAAAATATCTGAACCGGTATGCATGTGTAAGCCATTCACTTTAATTTTTTGTGATTCTACAACTCTAAGTACATGACGTAATTGATAAACAGAAATACCAAATTTTGAATCTATATGTCCTGTTGAAATTTTGCTATTACCACCTGCTAAAATATGCGGATTGATACGAATACAGCAAGGAACCGAATTTCCATAAATTGAACCAAATTGCTCTAAAATCGAAATATTATCGATGTTAATATGTACACCTAATTCTACTGCTTCCTGAATCTCCTCAATACTAACACAATTAGGAGTAAAAATTATCTCATTTGGCAAAAAACCGGCTCTTAGACCAAGTTTTACTTCATTAATAGAAACAGTATCTAAACCACTTCCCTGCTTTTTTAATAATTTTAAAATAGATGAATTATTTAATGCCTTACAAGCATATTTTATTTGAACATCAACAGGAGCAAAAGCTTTCTTTAGTTTATTGTATTGAGAAATAATTTTTTCTGCATCGTACACATAAACTGGTGCACCAAATTCTTTTGCGACTTTAAGTAATTGTTGATCTCTATCCATACTGCAAAAATAAGAAAACAATCAATTTCTTAACGAATAAATTAAAATATGATAATGTTAAACAGTTTTATTAACAGCATGGATAAACCTATCAATGAAAGATATGCATTTGTACTTGTGTTTGTTATAACTATACTTTCAGGAATGCACTTAAGCCTTATGGATATTGATGCAAGCCAGTATGCAGCCATAAGTAAAGAGATGTTTTATAATAAAAGCTATTTGGAAATTTATTGCAGAGGTTTAGATTATCTTGACAAACCACCTATGTTATTTTGGACTTCTGTAATATCTTTCAAAATCTTTGGTATACATGAATGGTCATACAGATTACCTTCTGTTTTGGTTTCAATACTTGGACTTTTCTCTCTTTTTAAATTTAGCAGATTATACTACCCTACTCCTATAGCATTTTATTCTGTTCTGATATTTGCATCAAGTCAGGCATTCTTTCTGATGAGTCATGATGTTAGAACTGATACCATGTTATGTGGTTTTTTATTATTCTCTTTGTGGCAGCTGGGTTCATATTTTACGAATAAAAAGCCACTAAACCTTTATTTAGGAACAATTGGAATTGCTTTTGCAATGATGACGAAAGGTCCAATTGGACTGATAGCACCTGTTATCATTTTAGGAGTAAACTTAATTTATACAAGAAAACTAAAACTCTTGTTAGATATAAAATTATTGTTTGCAATTTTACTATTGGCTTTGTTGTTATTTCCAATGTCGTATGGACTCTATACTCAATTTGATTTACATCCCGAAAAAGAAGCCTATGGTTTAAAAGGTCCTTCGGGGATCAGATTTTATTATTGGATTCAAAGTTTCGGAAGAATTACACATGAAAGCAATTGGGATAACAATCCGGAACCATTATTTTTAGTCCATAGCTTTTTATGGAGTTTTTTACCCTGGCCAATTCTGTATTTGCTGGCTATTATAAAAATTATTAATCAAACCATAAAAAAAGAATTACGCAGCTATTTACCAGAATTTTCAAGTATAGGAGGATTTTTAATTCTATTTCTAATTATGAGTTTATCATCTTACCAATTACCACATTATACTTTTTTTATTCATCCATTGGCAGCTATAACACTATCTCATTTTATATATCATTTTAAAGAAGATGTGAAACTGATAAGAAGGTTAGCAATCATACAATTTATTGTTTTCATTGTTTTAGGTGCAGTCCTGTTTTATTTAAATGCATGGGCATTTCCAAACAATCCGTTTCTGTTTAACTCCATTGTTGTTGTTGCTCTAATTTTCAATTTTGACTTACTTTTTTATTCCAATAAGAACAGAAAAGCCAATATAATCTGGAGTAGTCTTTTGTTTATGACAGTCTGTAATTTTATACTTAATACACAAGTATATCCATCAATCTTTCAGTTTCAGGCAAATGAAAAAATTGCTGATTATATGAATAAAAATCACGCAAATGCACCACTTCATATTTACAAAACAGATTATTGGTACAGTTGCGATTTTAAACTGAAACAAAATATCCAAAAAGAAAATCAACTGGATACATTGTTGCAATTTTCACAAACAAAAAAGCTGTTTATCATGACAAATGAAGAAGGCCTAATTGATTTAAAAAGCAAATTAAAAATTGAAGATATAACAGGTTTTAAGAATTTCCCGGTTTCCAATTTGAGTTTAGAATTTATTAATCCATATAAAAGAAATAAAACAATATCTTATCTTTATCTTGTAGAAACAAATTAAGATGAGAAAACTAAAATTAATCCTAATTGCTTTGATAGGCCTGATTGGCACAATTGCTCAAGCACAAAAACATCATCACCCTGAAAAAGCTGCTATAAAATTAGTATTATTTCAACAACAAAACTCATGGAATAATGGCTCAATAGATAGCTTTATGATGCATTACTGGAATAGTCCTGAACTTAGATTTGTAAGCAAAAAAGGCGTAAGTTATGGCTGGCAGAAAGTTAATGACAATTATAAAAAGTCTTATTCCAACAAAGAAAAAATGGGCAAACTCGAATTTGATATTAAATCAATTGAGTTTGTAGATAAACAAAATGCGATAGTTGTTGGATCTTGGGCCATCCAAAATAATGATGGAAATCCTTCAGGATATTTCACATTATGGTTGAAAAAAATAAATGGAAAATGGTTGATTATTTTAGACCATACATCCTAATCTTTTGCAGCTTCACGCATCATAGCAACAGCAAGTTCTTTCCCTAAATATGCATCAATAACAGCATGTACTCCATATAATAATGGTGTTAACAATAATGCCACTGTAAGTTTATAAATATAATTTACAATCCCAATACCTAAAACCAATTTTAAATCCCACCCAGCCCCAATATAAAAAGCAATTAATAGCACTACAAAACTATCAATAAACTGAGAAACCAAGGTAGAACCCGTTGATCTTAGCCACAAATACTTATCACCTGTTTTCTTTTTTACATAATGAAAAACACTAACATCGATAATTTGGCCAACTAAAAATGCAACTAAACTTCCTATAATAATCCATAATCCTTGACCGAAAATATTCTCATAAGCTAATTGCATATTTAAACTGCCTGAACTCGTTTCTTTCACTAACCAAAAATCAGCGGGAGTAAGTTTTATTGCGCCAAAAATTACTATAAATGAATATGAAATTAAGGCTGCCGCTATGTAACTAAACAGTTTCACACCACTACTACCAAAATATTCATTTATAATATCTGTCATCACAAAAACAATAGGCCATAATATTACACCTGCTGTCATATTAAATGTGAAATCATTTCCAAAAAAATGCATGTGAACAGGACTCAAACCAAGTGTGCTTTCCAAAGAAAAAATCTTTACCCCAATAAATTCGGCAACAATTGCATTTGCAATAAAAAATGAACCTAAAACAAGGAATAAAATATTCCTCTTATTTTCTTTAATCATGTATCAATGAAAAATTTAATTCATCAAAAAAAAGGAATAAACCTGATATTATTTACTAAACAGAAGGTTTAAATGATATATGACAAATTATAAAAACTTTAAAAAATGAAATGAATTAATATATCATCATTTTCATGCAAAAAACAGAACCCCCTGATTTCATAAATTCACCCGTTTCTGTTTCATAAACCTCATACGATTCTGAAAGCAAAGCATCCATTGCAAATTTGCTTCCTGATTGCAAAACGGCAAATTTAGCTTCAGGTAAAACATGCGCATTTAAGCAAAATGTAGCTAAAGCTTCCTCAACAGGAATTTCATAAATAACATCAAAACACTTCTTTAAAATTTGTAATCCTTCATTTGTAAATGCATCTGGACATAACATAACTGCTTTATCAGAAAGAGGCACAAAACAAGTATCTAAATGATAGAAATTTTCATTTATCAATTCCAGTAAAACAATACTACATCCAGTCATTTCCATGATTTCCGAATAAGCATCAGCATTACTGCGGTGTCCAAATCCGCCATAAAACAACTTTCGTCCAGGATGAGGAATAGTATCACCCATACCTTCAAAAAGTTCAG
>JAIYDG010000494.1 GCA_027487625.1 Bacteroidota bacterium | reverse complement strand
AATCTGCTCTTTTATAAGCTGATTTATATTCCCTTAAAGTGCCTCCGGGAGCTAAATAATCTTCATAAAAAGGTTTTCTAAATTCTGTTAATAGAATATTTAAACCAGGTTTTACTGCTCGATGTTGAAAGCAATCATCTAATAAAATAACTTGGGTTGCAGGTGCATCAAATAGCAAATTTGGAATCCCTAAAACTCTGTTTTCTGAAACTGCAACTGCTGTAAATGGAAATTTGGTTTTTATTTGTTTAGGTTCATCTCCAATAGCGCTGGCTTCGGTATGATTTTCTGCAAACAAATATCCACTGGTTTTTCTTCTATAACCTCTGCTTAAAACAGCTGTTTGAAAATAGGGGGAAAATAACCTGATTAAATATTCAATATGAGGTGTTTTTCCGGTTCCTCCAAAAGATAGATTGCCAACTGATATTGTTGGAATATCAAAACTATGCTCCCCAAAAATTTTACTGTCATACATAAAATTTCTGAACCTGATGATTCCATAAAACAAAATGCTGAATGGAAAAAGTATAAAACGTAATATTGGCATTATTGGCAAATCTAATCAACGTTAGCTAAATTTTGAATGATAAAACTTAGGGCAATATTTTAGTCTTAAAGGAAAATTTAATTTAGGCTATCTAATTGCTTGATAATGAATTGAGAGCTTGGGATTTCTTTTTCTGAGCTAATTTAGTTACATTTGTATACTATCTTGCTCTTAGTGGGGTTATTACGTTCGTGTTGATGAGTTAATCCTTATCAATAAAGTTTTTATTTTTCGAGTATTGATTTTCATAACCAATAATAAAGCTAAATGCTGAATATAAAGAAGTTAAGTGTTATTTTTGCCCTGTTTCCATTTTTGGGAATTCAAGCACAAAGTTTGTTTGAAGGTCCAAATGCTGAAACCAGATATAGAATTGCACAAATAGATTCAAACACACTAAAACTAAGGAACAAAATGTATCCTTCAGTTTATCAGGGTGATTTGAATATTTATGGTTACAATAACGGAGATGTTCCTGTTTTTCCTGATAGTGCTTATGCTTATCGCTTAAGTTTATTGGAAACTGAAATTCCTTTAGAATACAACAAACACGTTCGTTCGTATATTGATTTATACGCAGTTCGCAAACGTAAACTGGTAAGCAAAGTACTTGCTACATCTAAATACTATTTCCCGATTTTTGAAGAAGTTTTCGATAGAGAAAATATTCCTTTGGAAATGAAATACTTGGCTGTAATTGAATCAGCATTGAACCAAAATGCAGTTTCTCCCGTGGGAGCTACAGGAATGTGGCAATTTATGGCTCCAACTGGTAGGATTTACGGATTAAGAACTGATAACTCTATCGATGAAAGACGTGATATTATTAGATCTACAGAGGCTGCAGTTAAATATTTCAAAAATTCATATAGAATTTATGGTGATTGGTTATTAGTTATTGCTTCCTACAATTGTGGTCCAGGAAATGTTAATAAAGCTATTCGTCGCTCAGGTGGAAAAAGAACTTTTTGGGAAATTATGCCTTATTTACCAAAGGAAACCAGAGGTTATGTTCCTGCATTTATAGCTGCAACTTATGTGATGAATTATGCTGCAGAGCATAATTTATATCCAACCGATGAAGAAATGTATTACCATATGGATACTGTGATGGTTGATAATAAAGTTTCAATTGAACAGTTAGCATTGGCTTTAAACGTTACACCTTCGGAAATCAAAGCATGGAATCCTTCTTTGAAAAGAGGTTATATTCCTTTTTCAAATAATAAAGTTGTTTTGAGTTTGCCTTATGCGCATGCAGTAAAAGTTGCAGAATTAAACAATGATACCAATTTCAGAAATCAATCATCTGAGGCTTTAACTGCTTTAAACAAACAAATTGAATCTGATAAAAAAGCAGTTGGAAAGATTAATTATAAGGTTAAGTCGGGCGAAAGTTTATCGAAGATTGCTAAAAAACATGATGTTAGCTTAGCTGATTTGAAAAAATGGAACAAAGGTAAAATCAGAAATAACAAGATTTCAAAAGGACAAAAACTTGTTATTTATCTGGGTTAATTGAAATTTGACTCTTTCTTGTATGAAAGAACCATTTAGTTTTATCAGCATCCCTTCCGAAAAAAAAGTAATCATCCGAACCATCTTTTATTAGGAACATTTTTTTAATTTCATCAACCGATATTCCAAAATCTCTTGCAGAAATGTTTGCCTGATTGATATTGTTCTTTTTAAGGTATTCCTTAAATTGAGATTTTGAAAACTGGCTTTTTGAAATGATTTCAAAATACCTTCCAAATCCTATATCAGATGAATGATTGCTTTCAGAAATGAAATAGAATCCATTTTGGTTGATTGGATAAAGATTTTTCTGATAGGCATATAATTTATCTAATCCACTTTTTATTAATCCAGGTGAAGCTTCGAAAAAATAATTAGAATCAATAAGCTTTGTAAATTCAAATTTGGTTTTTCTATCTAAGTTATTTGATTCAATCTTACCTTCAATTTCGCCATTTTTATTTAGGAAATAATTGCTGATAGCTACATCATTTTGATAGTTTTTACTTATATGACATAGTACTTCTTTAACCTCAAAATCTACACTAACAACAATAATTTGTTTGATAAAGCGAAGGTTTTCTAAGCAATAATCGATATCAATTAATGGTGAAAGTTTCAATAGAATATCATCAGTAAATTCGTACAATTTTTCCTCCAAAGTGAAAAAGTCAGGAGAGCCCGTTTCCAATAATTTGCTTTTTTGATTGGATGTTCTTCTATCTGCATCCAAATAAATTAAGGAAAACCTTAAATTATTAGTTTCAAGGAATGATTCGGCAGTTTCAGTGAGCCTTTTTATATTAAGTTTTTGTAATTTTTTAAAATTAATTTTAGTAAGGATATTTAAGTTTTCATCTGGATCTAAACTGATTACTTCCTTAAAACTTTCTGAAAAATATACATCATCAACACCTAATCCACCGCTTAAATCGAGCAATTTACCTCCATTAAATAAGGAAGATTTTAGTTTTGCAGACGCCTCACTGCTGCACTGTTCATAACTTTTAGCTGTAAACCAACACGATGCATTTGTGAAATTAGGTAATTTGTATTTGGCTTTTGGATAAAGTTTTAACTGCTCAGCTAGATACCAATTTTGTTCCTTTGTATTATCTTTGCATTGAAGAAGAAAGGTTTCAGGACTAAGTTGACCATTTTCCGACAAAAATGTCTGAAGATCGAATGTTGAAATGAAATCTGAAATCGTTTGTACCTTATTAAAATCTTGAGCCATGAAAAAAGTATTGTTTGGTTTAGCATTATTGGCCTTGTTAGGCCTTAGTTCTTGCAAAGGAAGTTGTCCTAAATTCCATTTAAATTTAAACGGAATTATCACTTCTGTTTTTTAGTTTAAATTGTATTTCCTGTTGTTTGTCGGTACGACTTTATACAACAGGGCAATTTACACTTTTCTTTTCATTCATTTTTTTGATTGTATTTTCGGTCAAAAATGAGTCGATTTTGCTCGATTTTCAAAATATTATGCAATTTTTAAAACTCAAATCGTATTTTGAATGTCTTATTTGAGGGATTTTCTTTTTCTTAATTTAATTATCAATTTATAATCTAAAACGATAATTATTTAAACCAACTTGAAAAATCCTCAGTTAAGCTTACTTTCGTTATACTATTTTAAGCAAATTTAATCTTTTGAAGAAGTCAGCCATATTTTTGTTTATTTTTTTGTTTTTAGGAAGCATAAAAGGGTTTTCTCAAAATGCACCTATTACAGAACCTCAATTGATGTATTTAAAGCATATTCAATTTGGGGCTAATGCCAATACCTTTCGCATGGGTGGAGCTCAATTTCGTTATGGCTGGCATAAAACTGGTTCGGTTTTTAATCATTTCGAATCTGAACTATGTCGAATTAAACATCCTAAAGAAATTAGAAGAAGTGGATTTACTGAACAACCAAGTCAGTATTCTTATGGCAGAATGAATATGGTTTTCTTTTGGAGAAATGGATTTGGTCAAACAATTAATATCACTGAACGACCTTACAAAAATGCATTGGGATTAAATTTTGTGTATACCGTTGGTGCAAGTATGGCAATTTTGAAACCAGTTTATATTGATGTATTTTACCCATACACAGATGGTTCGCCAAATGGTTATTTGGTTTCTGAAAAATATGACCCCGAAAAACACGAGGATATATTTAGAATTTATGGGAATTCATCCATCTTTGCCGGACTAGGTGAAACAAAAGCCCAGATTGGTGGATATGGTAGAAGTGGATTACAGGTTGAATGGGGTCAATATCCCGATGAAACACGTAGTTTGGAAGCAGGCATTACTGTTGATGCTTTTCTAAACGGATTACCAATGATGGCAAAACAACCTTATGATAACAGGTTTATTGGTTTTTACTTAGCATTTAATTGGGGATATAAGAATTAAAATGATTGAATTACCGGTTTTAGGAGAAGAAAGGGCAAAAAAACCTTCTTGGTTAAAAGTTAAATTGCCTACAGGAGAAAATTATAGAAGAGTTCGTCAACTTGTTGACCACTATAAATTACATACAATCTGCGAAAGTGGAAATTGTCCTAATATGGGTGAATGTTGGGGAGAAGGTACTGCAACGTTCATGATTTTAGGAAATACTTGCACTCGTTCATGTTCATTTTGCGCAGTTGCAACTGGCAGAGCCAACGATTACGATTTAACAGAGCCACAAAGAGTAGCAGATGCTATCAAATTAATGAATGTAAAACATGCAGTTATTACTTCAGTTAATAGAGATGAACTACCTGATAAAGGCGCAAAGGTTTGGGCCGATACAATTAGATTGATAAAAAAAGAAAGTCCGAGTACCACTATGGAAACCTTGATTCCTGATTTTCAAACACGCTGGGATTTACTTTACCAAGTTATTGATGAAAAACCAGAAGTAGTTTCTCATAACATGGAAACTGTTAAAAGATTATACCGCCGTGTTCGCCCTCAAGCAAAATATGAAAGAAGTCTTGAGCAAATCAGACTAACAAAAGAAAGAGGATTACGAACAAAAAGTGGTGTGATGTTGGGATTAGGTGAAACTGAGGCTGAAGTTTTGGAGATTATGGATGATCTAGTAGAAAATGGATGTGACGTTTTAACATTAGGTCAATATCTTCAACCTACTAAAATGCATTTAAATGTTGAAGAGTTTATAACACCTGAACAATTTGCATTTTATAAAGAGGCTGGTTTGGCTAAAGGATTTAATTATGTAGAGTCAGGAGCTTTGGTTAGAAGCTCATATCATGCCGAAAAACATATTTAATTGGTTGTAATTCTGAGTTAATTGGAATTTTTGTAGGCGATTGTAAGTAATTTCAATTTCAAAAGATATATTTGTTCAACATGGCAGCGATTGAATTATCAGATTCTTCCGATTTAACTTTACCAACAGAGATTTTGGTTATTGACGACGATTCAATAACTATCTTTCTTGCAAAAAAAACAATTCAATCATTTAAAACAGATATCATCATCAATTCATTTCAGGATGGCAGAAATGCTTTACATTATCTAATCAGCAGGAAGGCAAATAATAAACTAATAATTCTTCTTGATATTAATATGCCTGATTATTCCGGTTGGGATTTTTTGAACGACTATATATCAAATCAGTTTAATGCAGCAGTTTTTATGTTTACTAGCTCTATCGATCCTTTCGATTTAGCTAAGTCGAAAACTTATACTACTGTAAAAGGATTCATTTCAAAGCCTTTAAATAAGGAAAAATTGGAAGAAATTTTTAAAGATTCAAAATAATAAGCTCATTTAGAGTCAGTTATTTTAAAGTCAATTTATTTGTATATACAAATAATGTTATTACATTTGTGTAGCAATTTGATCAATATGAATAAGTCAATTACATTTTCTAAAGTAATTAAAGCCGGATTTTTGGCAGGATTAATTTCTGCTGCCATTAATACCATTTGGAATCAATTGGGGATTTTAATTATGAATATTTCAGGTTTACCTAAAGGGTTTTCGGTGGCAGTTGTTATGTCATCAATATTGCCTGTTTTATTAGCATCAATCATTTACTTTATATTGATTCGAAATTTTACCAGAGGATATTTATTATACATGTTTTTAGGAGTTTCTTTTATGTTGTTAAGCAATTTTCCTGCTTTTGAAGCAACATTGCCTGATGGAACTCCAACCCCTGCAAATTTTGCTCTTTTAGTCATACCAATGCATTTTGTAGCAGGATTATCAGCTTTGTATTTAATTCCTTTAAAAACCAGAAATACAAATAAAACTAATATTGAAATTTAATGGACAACACAGTCAAACATTCAATTCATCAAATAATTGAAAATAGAAAAAGCATCAGAGGATTTGCAAATTACCATATTTCAGAAGAAGAGCTAAATTCATTATTTGAAGCTGCCAGATGGAGCTTTAGTGCTATCAACGAACAGCCTTGGAATTATGTTTATGCTACCTCAGAAAATGAAAATTCATTTCAGCAAATGCTTTCAGTTTTGGCGCCTGCAAATCAAGCTTGGGCTAAAAAATCATCGGTTTTAATAGCAGTTTTAGCTAAACTAAATTATACCAAAAACAATAATCCAAATGCAATGCGTTTGCATGATGTAGGCGCTGCAAATATGTCAATGGCTTTACAAGCAGTTGATTTGGGTTTACAACTACATCCAATGGGCGGATTTGATAAGGAAAAACTCAAATCAGTTATAACCATTGCTGAAGATTATGAACCGGTTTTAATGATGGCAATCGGAAAAAAAGGTGAAAACCCTGATTTACTTCCCCATCAGTTAGATTCTGAGAATAATCGTGGTACAAGATTTTCTATTGAAGAATTTGCTAAAAAAATGTAATTTGAGATTTATTTTATCCTATGGAAAATATTATCAAAACATATGAAACAGAAGAAATTGCTGTAACATGGAAACCTTCTCTTTGTTCACATTCAACAAAATGCTGGAATGGTTTAAGTGAAGTATTCAATCCTCGTCTTAAACCATGGGTTGATTTAACAAAATCGGATGCTGATAGAATCATGAAACAAATTGATTTATGTCCTAGTGCTGCTTTATCTTATGTTAAAAAATCTGCTCAAAATACTACTGAAAATCAAACAGAAAGTACAGAAGAAACCATTGTTGAAATCGTTCCAAATGGTCCAGTTTTAGTGTATGGAAATATTACTGTTAAAGATACTGCAGGGAATCTAACAAGTAAAAATAAGGTAAGTGCATTTTGTCGCTGTGGTGCTTCATCAAACAAACCTTATTGTGATGGAACTCATCGTAAAATTGATTTCAAAGACCCCCAATGAGGAAGTTTTTACTCATTAGTTTATTCATTTTAATTCACTTATCAATGAGCGCAAAACCTCAGATTATTTATGTTTTCGATCCAATGTGTGGTTGGTGTTATGGCTTTTCAAACACAATAAAAGAAGCAGAAAAGCAATATGGAACAGATTTCGATTTCAGAATCATAAGTGGTGGAATGGTTTTGGGCGAAAGGGAAGGCCCAATTGGCGATTTTGCTGATT
>JAIYDG010000721.1 GCA_027487625.1 Bacteroidota bacterium | reverse complement strand
GCCATTGGTCTTCGAAAGCAATAGAACCAGTGCCTGTAGGATTATTAAAAGCTTTGTTTGGATCAGTTGGATAATCATCATCAGCATCTTTAACACCATCTTTATCTTCATCTTCACAAACTGGAAGTGGAGTTACATCTTCATCATCGATAGCAGTTACAGGATTTGAAGTTGTATAAAAGATAACATCATTAAAATCATTATCTGCTCCCATATCTCTTCTGATATCTTCAAAACCCATCACAAACCTATTATTAGCAACATCATTTAATAAAACCATATGTTGTTTTTGATTGGCATTTGATTCAGGATTTAAGTTTTTATCACCGAACAACAACCAATATCCTTCAGTAACACCATTAAAACCTGCATTATTACCTTCCCAACCATTTGCAGCTATTCCATAACCAATAACAGTTCCGGCAGGAAATCTTCCTAAGAATACTTTATTACCAGTATTCAAACCACCACCAGAACCATTTAATGAGGTATTTGGAAAAACTACTGTGTATTTATCAATATCATTTTTAGAAGAAGGAGGATTGTTTTCGTTGTATGTGTAGTAAAAAAGTGTGTTTCTATATCCAGCACCTTCTGTAACAAAAGTTACAAAAACATCAGCCAATTCCCTTACACGAATAACCCTTACAGCAGATTCATTTAAAAGCGGAGAACTGTTTGACAATGCAATATATTCAGGTAATGCACTGCTGATATCACTTAACAAAGTCTGACTAACAACATCATTTGTAGCTTCTTTATAATTAGGCACACCACTGCTATTCCATGTGCGTGAAGAAGGAACAACATTAAATTTACTTACTGAAGCTTTACCTAATGTTTTACTTCCCGGAGTTACATTAACAACTGTATTAATAGGATCTGAAGCAGAACCACCAAATTGACGTTTGATATTGGTTGTATTTAAATCTATAATGATATCTCTAGGTAAACCAAGAAAACTTGAATTTAAAACAAGCTGTTTCATACCTGCAGGCAAAGTAACTTGTGTTTTGAAAGTACCATTTTCATCAGTACCTGCTTTTAATAACAAATCTCCTTTGTTTTCATATGAATCGCTCATCAACTTTACAGCAACATTTTTAACTGCTTGATCATCGCTCGATTTCAAAGAAATTTCTACGTTGTACGTTTTAGTTGTTGACCAATTAAAACCAGCAGGTACTTTTAAATCCTGCATACTTGATACATTTACAGATGAACCATCTGTTGTGCCCGAAGTTTCATTATACTTCGAAACTAAATCTTTTTTACATGAGCCTAGGAATGCTAAACCTAGGAATAATGGAAGATATATTTTTTTCATAATTGTGATTTTTGCGTTTATCATTAGTGTGCCAAAGTTGTGCCAAAAACAACAAATAACTAATAATCAGCAATTTAACAAAAACAAACCTCTAAGCGTTAATCCAAAACGAAACTTTTTCCCAAAAAGAGAATAACAAAAAAAACAGCCTCACTTTATCAATGAAGCTGTTTTTAAATTTTAAAAAATCTGAGTTCTAATAAATATTTCCTTGATTTCTATAACCTGATTGATTTGAAAACCAATCAGTAAACTGAGTACCATTTGAACTAACCCATGAAGCAAACTTTGTGTAAGCAGTATTAATATCAGCCTTTTCAACAGGATAATTAAAAACTGCAGGAATGTTTATTGCCCATGGATACCTGCCATTATTCGAGACATAAGTATCATTTGTATTCAAATTAGAACCATCCTGTTTTGTTCCAAATAAAGCGGTATTAGCCAAGTCTGTAGGTAATTGACCAGGTAAATGTATTTCGTATCCCCTACCAAATCCGGCAGTTCCGTTCCAGATAAAAGGATTATAAGCACCCAAACCAAATGCGTTTAAAGTAGGACCATTACTAATATTAAAAGCAATATTGAAATTTACATTTGGACTTTGTCCTGAATTTGGAAAAGTATTCCATCCATTCATTAAAGCACGCATATCATTAAAAAGAACCAATACTGCTTTTGATTGTCCAGCCTCCAAAACAGCGCCTGTTACACCACTAATTTTGCTTCTTTCAACAGGAAATTGAACTGCAAAACCATTGTTATATGCACCACCTGTAGCTTTTAAAACGAAAGCTGCCTCTACTCTAACAACATTATTTGTTGCATTGCTTACTACTGTATAATTATAAGTAATAACCACATCATTCATATCGTAATCACCTGTATACGGCCATTGGTCTTCGAAAGCCAAAGTACTTGTAGAAACAGTATTACAATAAGCTTTTGCAGGATCATTAGGATAACAATCATTCGCATCACAAACACCATCATTATCTGTATCAATACAAGAAGGAGTTCCATTTCCTTCAGGATTACATGCTCCTGTTGCTATATAAATTCCACAAGCCAAAACAGCACCATTGTTTATAGAACCATTATTGGTTTCAATGCCATTGTCATCACAAAACTGAAGTGCATTAGTAACCAAACCTCCACCATTAATAATCGTTTTATTTAATACTTTTACTAATGATGTAGAATTGTATCCTTTAATTGTTCCGTTAACAGTAATATCTTTTGTTTTAAACATGGCACCATTATACAATCCCAATTCAGAACCTCCATTGATTTTTGATTCCATGTCGACTCTTACATAACTGTAATTTTTAAATATGCTATTGTTTTGAAACTCCTTTTTTACCCAAAGTTTGCAATTATTTATAAATGAAGCAGTGCCATTTACTTTAAAATTATTTGAAGCTGTTATAGAACCATTATTAGTAACTATAGAACTCCCATTTACATTCATACTTTGGGTAATATTAATGGTAGCATTGTTTGTTGTATTCGACTGAGAATTCAAATTATAATCACTACCAGCATTGATTGTACCATCATTGGTGACACTTCCTCCTGGAGTAAATGAATTCGACATACTTACAATTCCCCAATTTTTAAATGAAGTATTGGTTCCATTTAAGTTTAAACTTGCAAATGAAACACTTGCTGTTGCTGTAACTATTAATGATGAAGCATTGTTTAAATTGGCATTTTGAACAGTTACATTACTTCCACAAATTTTAATAGTACCGCCATTTGCATTAAATCCGATAGTAATATTATTTCCTGTTACACAAATAACATCTCCTGTATTTACAGTGATATTTGAATTGTTTGTTGATATAGTTTGAGTGCAACCACTATTACAATCAGGACTGCCTGCTTTACCCAAACTAGTTGTCTTTTTTAAACCCGATTTGATGGTATATTTAATAGAATTATTAGCTGCTATTTTTACTTTTTC
>JAIYDG010000207.1 GCA_027487625.1 Bacteroidota bacterium | reverse complement strand
CCAGTTTGCAGGTGGTCCTACAATTGGACCAATTCCACTATACAAATCATTAGAATCAATTCCTGTAGTTAATTTTTGATACCTTTCCTGATCATTTGTAGGTGTATTCCAAGGAGCTAAAACAGAGTTAAAATTCCAGAAATTATAGTTTACCTCAGGTGATGGATATCCTTTAGAAAGAAATGTATCAGGTTTCGACGGATTAAAAAACATACCTCTCCAATCCATTCCTAAAAATTGTAAAGCTCCGTATGATTTTGTGAAGTCGATATCATCACCAAAACTCTGATAGGCATAGATACTATGGAATTGTTTGTTGATTCCATTTCTTCCTTTATTAAAAAAAGCAGTTCCAGCATCACGGGTTACATTTACGTTTCTAACAACTAAATCACTGAATAAACCGAGGTATACTGAATCCCATCTTTGATCTGAATTATTGGTAATTTCATAATTAGCTATTACAAAATAATCGGCAAATGAATAATTCCAAGTATAAGTTTCTAGTTTACAAACAGCTTTCAAAGGATTTGCATGACCTGATATTGGGAAAGAAGTACCTGGGATAACTACAAAACTATCAGTCATATTCATTACAAAATCCTGGTGAGAAACAGCTGATGCAGAATAACTTGAACTTGAAGGCAATTTAGATTTTTCTGAAATAGTTGACAATTGAGAAAACTCAAATCCACTTCCACCTGGAGAATAACCTGAAGATGCATCAACTGAACTAGTACTTACACGAACTTGACCATCAACATATGCACCAATCCAAATACCAGCTTCAAACAAATGTTCAACACCACTTCCTTTTGGATAACTCATAGAAGAAGGTCCTTGAGTATTTGAGCGAATATCAGGCTTACCAAAAGTTCCAAAATTATTTACACTAAGAGCAATTCTTCCAACTCCTGTAGTTTTACGTTGAGAAGTTACCTGAGCAAATGAAGTGCTTAAAATTAATATACCTAGTAATGTAAGAATAATGCGCATTTGGCAAATGTATAATAAAGATGTTATTTTAAAATAAAGGTAATTGGCATTTTAAAGCCTCAATAAAAAATAAATTAGGCTCTAAACAAGGTAAATACAGTAATTTCAGGTAAGATTCCTACCCTTCCTGGATACCCAATAAAACCAAAACCCCTGTTAACATAAATCATTTGTTTGTCAACTTTATATAAATCAGCCCAATGCGGATATAAATATTGAGAAGGACTCCATTTGATATTACCAAATTCAACACCAAATTGAAATCCATGAGTATGACCAGAAAAGGTGATATCTATGTCTTTGTGTTGTTTACTTATGATTTTATCAAAATGCGAAGGATCATGAGATAAAAGCAATTTAACCGGAGCATCAGGCATTCCTTTTTTGGCTAAATCTATATCCCCAAACTTTTGAAATCTTCCTCTATCACCCCAATTTTCAACTCCAATAATTCCAATTCTTTTATTTTCTTTTTCTAACAGAACATGCTCATTCCTAAGCAAATTCCAACCCATATTTTTATGTGCTGCAACTAAATCATCGAAATTCTTCTTTTTATGCTCAGGGCTTCTCCAATTGTTTACATAATCCCCATAATCGTGATTGCCTAAGGTTGAATATACACCCATTGGAGATTTTATTTCTGAAAACATATCCATGTAATCATTTAACTCCTCTGTTCTATTATTTACAATATCCCCGGTAAAAAAGGTTACATGGGCTTTTTGTTCTTTAATTAATTGGATACCTCTGTAAACTGCATCTTTATCAGTAAAACTACCTGAGTGAACATCAGAAATTTGAAGTATTTTAAGTCCATCAAATGCCTCTGGCAAATTGGGTAAAACCAAATCTAACCTTCTAACTTGGTAATTATAAGCTCCTGAATAAATTCCCCTTGTTAGAAAAACCAAAGGTGCAACCCCGGCAATTAATCCAGCTTTAGCTAAAAATTCTGAACGATTTATTTTTTGGTCAGATGGCAAAATTGCTTCTTCTAATTCTTCTTCACGTTCCTCTTCAATATCTTCAGCTATTATTTTTGAATTTCCTCTTGAAAAAAGTCGAACAATTCTATGGTAAGTCCAGATGAAAAACCTTTTAATATCATCAACTATTAAAAACAAAAAGCTAATTAATTTAGAGCCATAAATCACCATTAGAAACCCTTGAAAAAGGCTGCGGCCGGCTCTCATCATTGCAAAAGTATCATTAAACATTACCAAACAAATAATGATAAATGATAGTATTGGAATCGACCAATAAATAATTGCAATAATGGTTTTAGTTAATTTACTCTTTCTTTTAATAATTGTTTTAACTGCCTGCCATACATAGGAATCAACAATTAAAGCAAAAAGAAGAAAGTAAAATATAACCTTGAATTTGTAAGCTAACATTTTTAGTAACCTCTTTTGATAATGCCGAATCCAACTCTAGCTCCGGTGTATTGATCAACAGGTGCATTATTTAGAATAAGTTCTATTTTTTCCATTGTTGAATTCGATAAAGTAAGTTCAGTAGCTTTAACATTTGTTTGAACTTGAATAACTTTTGACGCACCTGTTATACATGAAGTGATTGGTTTTCTATTCAAAATCCAAGCTAATGCTAATTCCGATAAAGTACAATTTTCAGATTTAGCAATTTCCTGCAAAGCATCTTGCATTGCAAAATATTCATCGTTCATCCTTTTAACTGGAAACCAATTATTCATTACTTCACTGGCTAATCTACTATCAGCAGGAACTTCATTCTTTTTATATTTTCCACTAAGTAAACCTTGTGCAAGCGGTGAATAAACAACTAAACCCAAGCCTTCATTTGCACAAACATCCATAACATCAGTTTCTAAACTTCTATTTAACATGTTGTAAACAGGTTGATTAGATATAGGTTTTCTCCAGCCATTCTTTTCACAAATTCTAACAGCATTGGTAATTTGAACTGCTGTCCATTGACTGACACCCCAATGTAAAATCATTCCTCTATCAATAAGATTATTCATAGCAAAACAAACCTCTTCCAAAGGCGTATCTATATCATATCTATGACATTGAAACAAATCTATGTAATCGGTTTGAAGTCTTTTTAAAGAACCCTCACATGCATTTCTAATATGGCGATGAGAAAGACCCTGAGTCATCCAATGGTCTGTCATAGGTCCAAAGACTTTAGTTCCCAAAACAACTTCTTCACGTTTAATGGTTTTAACAAACTCACCAACTACAATTTCACTTTCGCCTCTGTTATACATATCTGCAGTATCAATAAAATTGACACCTAAATCCAAAGCTGATTTCATGCATTCGAATGCAATTTCTTTTTCAACTCCTAAACCGGCAGTTAACCAGGTTCCTAAACTAATTTCAGATATAATTAAACCTGAATTTCCTAAATTTCTATATTTCATTGATAACAAATCTAAGTATAGCAATAGATTTAAGCAACATCAAACATTTTAATGCCTTGTAAAACTATATTAAAAAAAAGAGCCCAAATAATTACTAATATTTCATAAAATTGCAATGATGGGAAAAACAGGTAAAGCCTTAAAAAGAAAATTTGATAACCTTAGGTCATTCCTATGGAAAATTAGTATTCTTGCTTTCCAAATAAGCTTGTTTTTCATTGTTATTTATAGAATAATTCCTGTTCCAATTACACCATTGCCAATTGTTCGCTTTTTTGAACAAGCATTTGGACCAGATCCAATTCGCTTAAAAAAAGATTGGGAACCAATTGAGAAAATTGGTAAAAACATGTGTTTGGCCGCCATAACCTCTGAAGATCCTAAGTTTTTGCATCATGTAGGATTTGACTTTGAACAAATTTGGGATTCCTTAAATAAGAGCATAAAAAAAGGTAAAAAACCAAGAGGCGCTTCAACAATAACACAACAAACGGCTAAAAATCTATTTTTTACTCCGAGTAGAAGCTGGATTAGAAAAATATTAGAGGTTTATGTAACGATATGTTTAGAAACACTTTGGACTAAAAAAAGGATTTTAGAAGTATATCTGAATATTATTGAAATGGGAAATGGTGTTTATGGTTCTGAATCTGCAGCACAATTTTACTTTCATAAACCATCAAACAAATTAAAAGCAAGTGAAGCTGCGGCTATAGTAGCTTGTTTTCCAAATCCACGAAGATGGAAAGCAAATCAACCAACCAGATATATTAAGAGAAAACAAGGAGTAATTACTCGTTTTATGTATAGAATAGGTGAATTACCTTGGGAAGAAAAAGATTAAAAACATCCTAAATAAAATTGAAAATAACCCAGTTAAATTTCGGATTCAGATTATTTGTATAACCACCATTTTTCAACTCATAAAATCTTCTAGTTTTAAGCGAGATAAAATGTGTTAAATCTATTTATAAAAATGAGCCCATCTTACTTGAAAGATTTTAATGAATTATATTTTACCTATACCTATTAAAATTGAAAAGATATAGACCTCAATTTTGTTCTGAAAATTCAAAAATCAATTGAAATTCAATCAAACTAATTCACGTCCTAATACATTAAGTTTCTCATATATCCTTTTTGAAAATCAGAAGAAATATTATCTAAAAATGATTGGAATTAGGATTAAAAGCTAACAAAAAAAGGGGTAGAATTTTACAATTCCACCCCTTTAATTTACCCTTAAACTAATTTTTATTTTCTAGGTTTTGGACGAATTATTCTGAATTCAACCTTTCTATTAAGACCTTCTGTACTTAAACTATAACGCTGGATATAAGGATCTTTTGCAGAGAATACCAACATCCTGGTTTCATCAATTTCATAAATCCTGTAAAGTTTACGTTTCACTTCCAATGCACGTTTTTCTGCGAGAGTTAATTGAGTCATATCTGGTTTATTATTGTCGGAATGTCCAATAATTAAAACTGAAGCTGTTGTATCAATAATCATAATTCGGGCAATCTGTTGTAACAAACCATATTGTTCAACATGCACAGTAAAGCCGTTTGGAGGGAAAACAATTGTTGGTAATCCATAACTACTTTCTGAAATGACAACGAAATCTGATTTTGGAACTGAATCATTAAATTGAAGAATGGTGCTACCTGAAGTATCATTGCCACCAGGTTTCATTGTTGGGAAATATAAACCTAATGCTTTACTAAATCCGTATGGATCTGGGTCAATTGTATCAGGAATATCATCACCATCACTATCTAAAGTTTTACCTTTACTGTCAACTTTATAACCAGCTTTTGTATCTTTTTCAATATCTAAAGCATCCGGAACTCCATCACTATCTCCATCGGCTTTCATAGCAGCTTCAGCATCTTGTTTTGCTTTTAATAAATCTCTATATATTTTCTCAACTGGGTTCGACCAGTCAATATGTTTAGGACGAGATTTAGATGTGATATTATAATTAATACCTGCTAATACAAATCCGTGAGCATCAGGAAGAGCGCCTGTTTCATTTAAATCTAATAAATTATTTCCACTAATACCCATATTGAATTCCAAGCTTAAATCAAATGCATTAGTTAACTTTCTTCTAACTCCCAATGATATTGGAACAAAGAAATTATTTCCAGAGTAAACGCGATTTTTATTAGTTGTATCAGGAAAATCATGATTGGCATCAACATTTAAAATTCCACCACCTATTCCAAAATAGAAATTATTACGAGGGAAACTTTTTCTAAAATCAACATTTCCTAAGTTAAAAACAGTTTGTAAACTGTATGTATTTAATACTGAGGTAAAATATGAAGATTTGTCGCTTGCACCATTAGAACCTGTAATTTTTCCATGAAGGTATTGAAAACGGATACTCGAAATATGACTAAATGAATATTTAGCAAATCCACCATAACCAGGCCATGCTGCATCCATAGGAACATCACCGGTATAAAAAGTGATTCCGAAATTACCACCAACGGCAAAATGAGAATATTTCTCTTGCGGAATAATTTCATTGGAATCACTGGCTCCTGCTTTAAGATAAATATTATCTTCACCAAGAACAGTCATGTCAGGCTTTTTCAGTTTTGAATCTTTCGATTTACTGACAGGTTTTTTTTGTGCTTGTATTACAAGCGTAAAACCTAATAGAAATAATATAAAAAAAGAAGTTCTCATGCTTAGATGGCTTAGCAAAAATATATCTGCTAATTTACATCTAAACATGAGAACTAAAAACTGCCTTTTAAGGCTTTATCTACAACTTATTGTTTATTGTACAAATGAATCCAAGAATTTGCATCAACATCTTTTCTAGCTTTACGCAATATTTCAATTGCTTCAGCTTTGCTATCTGTTGAAATTAAAGCCATTCTTAACATTCTAGAATTTGGATCTTGGTAGATACTAGGAGTGTATCCTTTTTTCTCCAAATTAGCTTTTGCCATTTGAGCAATATTCGCTTTGCTAGCACCATAACAAGCAACAATAACATTGTACTTCATTGGTGGAGGAGCAATTTCTGAACTTGCAACATAAACTGGAGCTGGAGTTGAAGGCTCAGCTGGAACCGGTTTAACAACTGGTTTTGGAGCTGGAGTTGGTTTTGGACTTGGTTTTGGAGTTTCAACAACAACTGGCTCAGCTGGTTTTGGAGTCTCAACAACAACTGGTTCAGCTGGTTTTGGAGTCTCAACAACTGGTTCTGGTGCTTTTGGAGCTTCTGGCTCTGGAGCTTTTGGTGCTTCTGGGGCTTTAGGCTCTTCAATTGTAGGCTTATCAATTACAGGAACTTGTGACAATGGAATTGATTTTTTCTCAATTGTCCAATTGTAATTTCCATATTCCCAGTCGATTAATTCTTTACCACCTTTTGCACCAATTTTATAACTTACACCAGCGAATAAGTACATGCTATGGTCTAATTTTTTATCATCAGAAGCTCCATCTAAATAATATGATTGATTATAATTCAAATCAACACCAGTCATAAAATCGAATTCGCTTGTTATATATTTTCTAGCTTGGTATCCAACCACTGCATTAGATGTTTTCCATCTAAATTTGAAATCATCTCTTTTCGAATTATCTGATAATTCTAAATCTTGGTTAAAGTTATTGATTCCAAAGCCTATGCTCACATAATGATTCCAACTTCTTCTATCTGTAGGTTTTTCGCCAATTTGATTTAAGTTAATCATGCCACGCAAACCAAAATTTGTAACAAGAGTATTATAATGTTTGATATTTTCATTCTTCAAAAAAACTGGATTGGTAATAGGTGAATTAGATTCTTGAGATCCACGGTATTTATACCAACCTAAATTAGCCTGCAAAGAGAAAGCACTATTAAATGAATAACGTCCATTTAAACCACCGCCTAAAGAAGGTGAATAACCAACACCTGTAAACAGAATAGGTAAACCTAAATGTGCATCAACACTAATTTTAGAAAAATCATACTTTTCTTTAATTTCTTCTGGAGCATCTTTAAAACTCCAATCCATTAAATTGTGGCTTTTCGTAGCACCTAATTTCATACTTACACCTAGGTAAGTATTTAAATAAGTATCTAATTTTCTATCTGCATATACTCCATCTAAATAATATGTTTCAACATAATTAAATTCAGTTGCTAAAGTTAAATCAACAAAATTATTTAAATAATAACGAACACCACCACCTAATTGGTAGTTTTTAATCCATGGAGTGTAAGTGAATTTGGTTGAATATGCTCCAAATCCTGTTACATTAATTGAATTGAATTTATTTGCAATAATTAATCCACCACCCAATGTAACATAAGGTATGAATTTATTGTCAGGCTGAGTTAATCCAAATACTTTATTTAAATTGTATTGAAAAAAACCATTGATACTGCGGAATTTATTATTATAACTAAGTACATCTTTTGGTCCAATTGGATTTGATGATAATAAGCCAGGAGTATTACCAGTATTACTATTTACAAATGCGAATGAATTATACTTTGCTGCAACACTGATCGTTGGTGTAAATGAATACCTAGCTCCCACACCATAAATTGCAACTAATCCTGAATTAATTGAGAAAAATGTAACAGGAATTCCATAATTTAAATCTATGGATAATTTGGTGTTTGTTTTAGCCTCAGGTGCCTGTGAAAATACAGACCCAGCAAAGACCACTAAAGAGCACACTAACAGAAGTGACTTTCGTAACATATTGAATTTCATATATAGTTATTTGTGGCAAAAGTAAAGGGTTTTAACTCATTTTAAAAGAATTCTAAATTATCAAATCATAAATATTTCAGCAAGCAATATTAATATTCAAATTGAATTCTTCCACTTATTCGATAAAACTTGCATTTCAAAGGCCCTTTTGAGGCATTCAATCAAAAATTTTGAAAAAAAAAAATATTTGAAATTTTAATTCCTTAAACAATTGAAATCCTCGATTTCAGCATTTAAAATTAATTAAAAAGCAATTCAAACTAAATTTTTTACTTTTAATATAAAAAAAAAAAAAAAAATCTG
>JAIYDG010000349.1 GCA_027487625.1 Bacteroidota bacterium | reverse complement strand
GTTTAATCCTTTCAATTTTTAAGGCTTAATCCTATATTTACCAACCTTAAGAAAACAGCATGAGCAAAATACTAGTTACAGGTGGAACCGGTTATATTGGTTCACATACTGTGGTTGAACTACACAATGCCGGATTTGAAGTTATTGCAATTGATAACTTTGATAATTCATACCCCGATGTAATCGAAAACATTGAAAAAATTAGCAGCAAAAAACTGAATTTCGAAAACGTTGATATTAGAGATAAAGCTGCTTTAAAAGCCTTCATTGCCAAACACAATGATATCACCGCGGTTATTCATTTTGCAGCAAATAAAGCAGTTGGTGAAAGCGTACAATTCCCTCTTAAATATTATGAAAACAATGTTGGTGGAACTGTAAATTTACTTCAAGCGCTTCAGGAAAATAACATCAATAACATTGTATTCTCTTCGAGTTGCACTGTTTATGGAGAAGCTACTCCTCCAGTTGATGAAAATGCTCCAATTCCTGTTGCTCAATCTCCATACGGAAATACAAAACAAATTTGTGAAGAAGTATTAATGGACCAAACTAAAGCAAGCGATTTAAAAGTTGTTGCTTTAAGATATTTTAATCCGGTTGGAGCACATGATTCAGCTTTAATTGGAGAATTACCAATTGGTGTACCAAATAATCTTGTACCTTTTATCACCCAAACCGCTATTGGAAAAAGAGAGGTTTTAACTGTTTTTGGTGATGATTATCCAACTCCCGATGGTACTTGTATCAGAGATTATATTCATGTAGTTGATATTGCATTAGCTCATGTTGCTGCAATCAATTACTTATTAAATAAAAAATATACTGAAGCATTTTCAGTATTTAATTTAGGAACAGGAAACGGAAATTCTGTGCTTGAAGTTATTCAATCATTTGAAAAAGAAACTGGTGTTAAATTAAATTATAAAATCGGTCCAAGAAGAACTGGTGATGTGGTGCAGGTTTATGCATCATGTGAAAAAGCATTAAATGTTCTTGGATGGAAAACAGAAAGAGATTTGGCTAATTGTATGACAACTGCTTGGGCTTGGGAAAAAGCACTTGCAGCAAAAAATAGTTCATCAAACTAAATAATAAAAAAATGACTAAACGCTCAATATTAATTACCGGTGGTGCCGGATTTATTGGTTCTCATGTAGTTAGATTATTTGTAAATAAATATCCTGATTACCATATTTATAATCTTGATAAACTTACCTACGCAGGTAATCTTAAAAATATTACAGACATTGAAAATGCTCCAAATTATACTTTTATAAAAGCTGATTTGGTTGATGCAAATTCAATCAATGATTTGTTTAATCAATATCAATTTGATTCTGTAATTCACCTTGCTGCAGAAAGTCATGTTGATAGAAGTATTACCAATCCATTAGAATTTGTTATGACAAATGTGGTTGGTACTGTCAATTTATTAAATGCTGCTAAAGAATTATGGAAAGGAAATATGGATGGAAAATTATTCTATCATGTTTCTACAGATGAAGTATATGGTAGCTTACACGACGGTGGATTCTTTTTGGAAAATACTCCTTATGATCCACAAAGTCCTTATTCAGCAAGTAAGGCAAGTTCGGATCATTTCATCAGAGCATACCACAATACATACAAAATCCCTGTTGTTTTAAGTAATTGCTCAAACAATTATGGTCCAAATCAATTTCCTGAAAAATTAATTCCATTATTCATCAACAATATCAGAAACAACAAACCTCTTCCTGTTTATGGTAAAGGCGAAAATGTGAGAGACTGGTTATATGTTGTTGACCACGCTAGAGCAATTGATGATGTTTTTCACAAAGGTGCTATAGGTGAAACATATAATATTGGTGGTTTTAATGAATGGACCAATATCGACTTGATTAAAGTTATTTGCAGTACAATGGACCGTAAATTAGGTCGTGCAGAAGGTGAATCAGAAAAACTAATTACCTATGTTACAGATAGAGCCGGACATGATTTAAGATATGCAATAGATGCAAATAAAATCATGAAAGATTTAGGCTGGGAACCAAGTTTACAATTCGAAGAAGGAATTGACAAAACTGTTGATTGGTACTTAAATAACCAACAATGGATGGATGAAGTAACCAGTGGCGATTATGCCAAGTATTACGACAATATGTACGCAAAAAGATAATTTAATCCTTAATAAAAATACCCATGAAAGGAATCATATTAGCAGGTGGCAGTGGAACAAGATTACATCCACTTACAATTGCAGTTAGTAAACAATTAATGCCTGTTTACGACAAACCAATGATATACTATCCATTATCAACATTAATGTTAGCAGGTATCAGAGAAATACTGATTATCACAACTCCACATGATGCTGAAGGATTCCGAAAATTATTGGGTGATGGCTCACAAATTGGATGCAGATTTGAATATGCAGTTCAACCTTCTCCTGATGGACTGGCTCAAGCTTTTATTATTGGAAAAGAATTTATTGGTAACGATAAAGTAGCTTTGGTTTTAGGTGATAATATTTTCTTTTCTGCAGGTTTAAGTTCATTACTCCAATCAAACAATGACCCTGATGGCGGCGTAGTTTTTGCTTACCATGTTAGCGATCCTGAAAGATATGGTGTTGTTGAATTTGATGCCAATATGAAAGCTATCAGCATTGAAGAAAAACCTGCAGTACCTAAATCGAACTACGCTGTACCTGGTTTATATTTTTATGACAATGAAGTAGTAAATATCGCGGAAAATATCAAACCATCGCCACGAGGTGAACTTGAAATTACAGATATCAACCGCGTTTATCTTGAAAGACATAAACTAAAAGTTGGTGTTTTACAAAGAGGAACTGCTTGGCTAGATACAGGTACATTTGAATCATTGATGCAAGCAGGTCAGTTTGTGCAAGTAGTAGAAGAACGTCAGGGATTAAAAATCGGATGTATTGAAGAAGTTGCTTATAGAATGGGCTTTTTAGACAAAGCTGGTTTGGAGAGAGAAGCTAACAAAACATTAAAAAGTGGGTATGGTAAATACCTAATGGGAATATTAAAATAATTAAAATATATAGATCAGATGACTGAACAACACGAAGCATTAAGAAAATTTTCTTACCAAATTAATTTCGCAATCGACAATTATAGTTCACATGGCTTATCAGCCTCTTCGTTCTCTAACATCTTAATTGGTGGTTTAGGTGGAAGTGGAATTGGTGGCCGACTTGTAAAAACTATTTTTAACGATGAGTTTCCACTACCAGTTGAAGTAGTTGCAGATTATACATTACCTGCTTATGTAAACGAAAAAACATTGGTAATTTTAGGTTCATATTCTGGTAATACAGAAGAAACCTTAACCATGTTTGAAGAAGTTCAAAAAAGAAATAGCACGATTCTAATTCTTACTGCAGGTGGAAAACTTGGTGAATTGGCTACTGAAAACCAATTAAAAACTTACTCATTGGTACCAGGATTTCAACCAAGAATGGCTTTAGGTTTTTCATTAACCTATTTAGTGCAAATTTTTGGTGAATTAATGGGTCAAAACAAATCTGAAGAATTGAAAAAAGTAGCATCATTATTTGATGAAACTGGTTCTTATGAAGCAGATGCAACCGAAATTTTTGAAGTAATCAAATCAAAAAGCAAATCAAAATTTGTTGTATTATCTGATGGTCCTTTAGAAGCAGTTGGAACCAGATTTGCACAACAAATTCAAGAAAATGCAAAATTGGAGTGTTTCACACATACATTACCTGAACACAACCACAATGTAATTGAGAGTTATTATGGAACACTTGATACAGTATTCTTCTTTTTGAATTCAAATTCAAACCCAAGAGTGGCTGCACGTTTTGAGTTCTTAGGAAATTTACTTGCAGTTGAAAACCATAAAGTAGTTGAAATGGGATTGGAGCAATTAACACTTGCTGGTGTTTATCAAACTATCCACAGAATGGATTGGCTAAGTTTATATGTAGCTGATTACAGAAAAGTAGATTCGTTAAATGTTCCTAATATTGCTTCTTTAAAAGAATTTTTAGCTAGCGTATAATTGGGCATTTTTAATAAAATATTTGGCAAAAAAGAAAGTTCAGTTGTTTCAACTGGACCATTTGTAAATCCACTTGAGGTTGAATTTCATTCGCACCTTATTCCTGGAGTTGATGATGGGGTTGAAACAATTGAACAAAGCCTGGAAATCCTTGAAAATTTCCACAAACTTGGTATGAGGAAAGTTATTACAACTCCACATATCATGAGCGATTATTATAAAAATGGTCCTGAAAATCTGATTCCTTTAAGAGACCAACTAAGAGAGAAACTCGCTGAAAAAAATATTCCTCTTGAATTAGAAGTGGCTGCCGAGTACATGGTTGACGATGCATTCGATAAAAAAATCGAAAATGGAAACCTACTTACTTTTGGCCCAAAGAAAAAACATATCCTCATTGAATTACCTTTCATGAGTGAACCAAACAACCTGAAAAAGGTATTGTTTGAACTACAAATCGCGGGATATCAACCCATTTTAGCTCACCCTGAAAGGTATTTGTATATGGGTAATAACAGAAGCCGTTACGAAGAATTAAAAGACCAAGGAATTCTATTTCAACTTAATTTATTATCAATTTTAGGCTATTACTCAAAACAGGTTCAGGATTCTGCCTTTTATTTAATCGATAATAAAATGGTTGATTTAGTAGGGTCTGACACCCATAACATGAGGCATTTTAGCTTGATTCCTCAGGTTTTTGAGCAAAAGTATTTTAGAAAAGTTTGTGATTTAGAATTATTAAATAATAATTTATAATTCTGAGGCTTATTTTCGCTTCATGCGAAATATTATATTCTTATTACTTTTTTCACTGAATTTCATTTCTGATTCCTCAGCTCAAAATAAAACCAAAATTAAAGAAGAGTCGGATCAAATTATCTCTTGGTTTAAATCTGGTGATTTTTCGAAAATTTCAAATAAAGTAGAGTTCAATTATCGCTCCTATTTTACTGCTCAACTTTTAGAAAAAGATTGGCAGGAATTAACAGGTACTTATGGCAAATATGTAAAACATAGATATGTTACACTAGAATCTGCAGGTAACTACAATATGGCCAGTTGTTTGATGCAACTGGAGTTCCTTCCTTTTGTATTGAATATTAATTTCAATGAGAAATTTGAAATCCTTAGCCTGAATTTTGTACCTGCCCATAAAATTCATGTGAACCCCAATTATGTTGATGTAGAAAAATTCACTGAACAAAAAATCATTGTTAGAAACGGAGTTTATGAGTTAGAATCTGTTTTAACAACTCCAGTTGGTAATGGTCCATTTCCTTTAGTAGTAATAGTTGGAGAAGCTGGACCAACAGATAAGGATGGTAGTTATGAAAACAATAGACCTTACAAAGACATTGCTTCGGGATTGGCATCTAATGGTTATGCCGTTTTCAGAATGGATAAAAGATCTGCGAATTTTGGCTTATATATGGTTCAACAAAAAAACAATTATGAATCATTTACTTGTAAAGAAGATTATTTAGATGATTTATACATCGCACTTGATAGTTTAATTAAAATTCCATCAATCGATAAAGACAAAATGGTGATGCTTGGACATGGTCAAGGTGGCATGTTAATTCCTTATATTTTTAAAGAGAAACCATATTTCAAAGCAGGTATGATGTTAGGTGTTAATCATAAAAGAGTTCAGGAAATGATGATTGACCAATACAATTACCTTTCTAAAGTAACTCCAGGTAAAAAGGCTGAATACGATGAGCAAATTGAAAAAGCCATCAGAAGTATGAATAAAAAACTGAATCCATTAACTCAACATCATTTAATGCCATATGATGTTCAAGCAAGTTATTGGGTTTGGTTAAATAAATATCCTCATGTAAAAATGGCTACCAAACTAAAACAACCTTTGGTGTTTTTTCAAGGTGGAAGAGATTATCAGGTATCTGATGAAAATTTTGAATTGTGGAAATCAAGCTTGAAGAAAAAGAAAAATGTTGAGTACTTCTACTATAAAAAACTTAACCATATTTTCTTTGAAGGTGAAACCGAAAGCACTTATAGTGAATACTTTGTAAAAGGAAATATTCCTGATTATTTGATAAACGATATGGTTAGTTGGCTTAATAAATTAGACTATACTATCAAAAAATAATTTCAAAGATTTAATCTTTTCTTAGTAGGTTTACACATTCATATTTTAATCAATGGATGTAAAGGAAAAGCTTGAGAATAACAATGAGTTCGTCAAATCAAAAATGATTGACGATGCCTATTTGAGTTTCTCATTCATGGCCCTTATTTCTGTAATACTCATAACTTTCAGGGCTTTTGAAATTGGTTTTACTCTCTCCTATTTTATACAATTACCAATTTCATTAGGTGTTTTAATTACTTATTCAAACAGAAATAAATTAAGTACTAATCATAAAACTTATATATTAATCATTGCACTCATTCTTATTTTAATTTCGGGTTTATATAATTTTGGATTTTTAGCTTCAACAAAACACTATTTAATTCTTTTACCAGTGATAAGCTCTTTTATGCTTTCACCAAAATCAACAGTAAAAGTTTTTATAGTATTATTATTGATCTATTCCGGTTTTGGATTGGCTTATATAAAGGGTTGGTTAACATTAAATATAAACCCCAATGAATTGGTTGTAAAACCTAGCACTTGGTTAGTCGATATTTTTGTTATAGCAGGGTCATCATGGATTATATTAAGAATTGTAAGACAGTATTATTTGGATCTGAATAATCAGTATGATACTATCGCTAAAATCAATGAAGATTTAAGTGATAAAGAGGAAAAACAAAGGGTACTTTTTGAAAGCATGAACGAGGCAGTTTTCCTGCTCGAAAATGATATTGTTATTGATTGTAATGCTGAAGCTAAAAAACTTTTTGGTCAAAAAATAAACAAAGAGCTGATTTCTAATATTTTTCCAAGAATGCAATCCTCAGGAAGAGAAACTCATTTAATATGGAATGAAAAAATTAATGAGATTAAACAAGGAATTAAACCTGCATTTACACTAAACCTGATAACAAACCAAGATAAAGAAGCAATTTGTGATATCGGATTAAATCAACTTGAACTCAAACATCATACTTATATCCAGGTAATTATTAGAGATATCACCCTGAGAAAAAAAAGAGAGGATGAATTAAGACAATATCGAATTGAACTTGAAAAAAGGTCGATTGAATTACAATTGATTAATGAGGATTTAAAAAAGTCGAATGAACAATTGCAGGATAAAAACCTGGATTTGGAAAACACACTTGACATCCTTAATAAGGCAAAGGTTCAATTGGTTGAATCAGAAAAAATGGCTTCAATTGGAATCTTAACTGCTGGTGTGGCTCATGAAATAAATAATCCCCTTAATTTCATAAAAACAGGTCTTTATGGTATTGAAAGTATTATTGAGGATGATGAACTGACAGATTCAACTGCAATTAAACAGGAAATTAAATCTATTGCATCAAAAATGGGCATTGGAGTCGATAAAGTTGCAGAGATTGTTAAAAGTCTCAACCATTTTAGCAGAAACAATCAGCTTGAATTTCAAAAGTGTTCTCTCAACAAAATTCTAAGCAATTGTTTGTCGATTCTTAATCATGAATATAAAAATAAGGTTGCCATCAAACAAACTTTTCTAAAAAATAACATTGAATTATTTGGGAATGAAAGCAAGTTACATCAGGTATTCCTAAACTTGATTTTAAATTCTATTCAATCAATTGAAACTACTGGGGAAATTGAAATAAATAGCAAACTTCATCAAAATGAAGCCATTATAACCATTACAGATACAGGCAAAGGAATTCCTGAAGCGTTTAAAAATAAAATTTTCGACCCATTTTTTACAACTAAACCTGCGGGAAAAGGAACCGGACTTGGTTTATCAATTGTGATGCAAATTATAAAAGATCACCATGGAGATATTACCTTTGCATCTGCTGAAGGAAAAGGAACCATTGTAACTTTGATTTTACCAACAGCACAAACTGCAAATGCTCGAAAAGATTAAGGTATTGTATATTGATGACGAAATAATCAATCTTGAATTATTTAAGATGATTTTTCGCTCCCAATTTGATGTTGTGATGGCATTAGGTGGCCCAGAAGGACTGGAAATATTAAAAACCGATCAGGAAATAAAAGCTGTAATAAGCGATTTAACCATGCCTGATATGAGTGGTTACCAGTTTTTAGAAGAAGCTAGAAAAATCAGAGCAGAACTCCCCTATTTCATCCTAAGTGGTCATAATTACAGCGATGAAATTAACCAAGTTTATACTAAATCTAAAATTGCAGGCTATTTTCAAAAACCTTTAGATAAATCTGATGTTATTTTTAAGGTAAAAGAAGCTTGCGGAATCATTTAATTATCAGCTTAATTAATTGAGCTCCATCAAGTTTTTTACGAAAGAATTGCTAATTTGAAATAGCAAAACTAAGCTCATTGTTTAAAAAAGTTATCTTCGCGACAAAATTTTTCTAATGGACAAATTCTCTTATATCAGTAATGCAGATGTTAATGTGATTGATTCAATGCACCAAAATTGGATGCAAGATCCTGAATCAGTTGACTTTGGATGGAAAAAATTCTTTGAAGGATTTGAATTCGGACAAACGAATTTCAACGGTAAATCCAATGCTAATTCGAATAAACAAGTTTCTGATGATACCTGAAAGGAAATCAATGTTTTAAATCTCATTCATGGATATAGAAGTCGTGGTCATTTATTCACCAAAACCAATCCTGTAAGAGATAGAAGAACCTATACTCCAAGTTTAGACGTCGAAAATTTTGGTTTACAATCTTCAGATTTAGACAAAACTTTTAATGCTGGACATGAATTAGGTTTGGGTTCAGCTAAATTAAAAGATATCATCTCTCACCTTCAACAAACTTATTGTCAGCATATTGGTGCTGAGTTTATGTATGTTCGTCATCCACAAAAATTAGAGTGGTTGAAGAAAAAAATAGAATCAAACAAAAACACGCCTACTTTAGATATTGAAGAAAAGCGTCATATTTTATCTAAACTTAACCAAGCTACTATTTTCGAAAATTTCCTTCACACTAAATTTGTTGGTCAAAAAAGATTCAGCTTAGAAGGATTAGAAACTCTAATTCCTGCTTTGGACGCTGTTATTCAATATGGAGCAGATTTAGGAGTTGAAGAGTTTATGATTGGAATGGCCCATCGTGGACGTTTGAACGTTTTGGCAAATATCCTTAATAAAACATACGAAGAAATTTTCAAAGAGTTTGAAGGAAAAGGTGCTGAAGATGAAGGATTGTTTGAAGGTGATGTGAAATACCATTTAGGATTTTCGGGTGATATGGAAACTCGCAATGGCAAAAAAGTGCATTTGAGTTTATCTCCAAATCCTTCACATTTAGAAACAGTTAATCCAATTGTTAAAGGATTAACCAGAGCTAAAATGGAAAAGAGGTACAATTCAGATATGGATAAAATTGCACCAATTTTAATTCATGGTGATGCTTCAGTTGCTGGTCAAGGAGTTGTATATGAGCTTCTTCAAATGGCTGGTTTAAAAGCATATTCTGTTGGTGGATGCATTCATATTGTGGCAAATAACCAAATTGGATTTACAACAAATTATACCGATTCAAGAACATCAACTTATTGCACAGACGTTGCTAAAGTAACTTTGTGTCCGGTATTTCATGTGAATGCCGATGATGTTGAAGCAGTAGTTCATACAATTAAAATTGCTATGGAATACCGCCAAGAATTTAATAGTGATGTTTTTATTGACTTATTAGGATATAGAAAATACGGGCATAATGAAGGTGATGAACCTAGATTTACCCAACCTGTATTGTATAAAGCAATTGGTTCACATCCGAATCCAAGAGAAATATACAACCAAAAATTACTTCATGCAGGAAGCGTTGAGGCGGAATTAGCAAAAGACATGGAAAAAGAGTTTAGAGCTCTTTTACAAGAAAAGCTTGAATCGGCTAAAAATGCACAACCATCTAAACTTAAAAGCTCATTACGTAGAACTTGGGCTGATTTTAGATCTGCTGTTGCTGAAGATTTTATTCAATCTCCTGATACTTCCTTTGATAAAGATACATTCTTAAATCTTGCTGATAAAATCACGCAAATACCAGAAGGTTTCAAAGCATTTAGTAAAATAACTAAATTGTTTAACGACCGCAAAAACATGATTAGCAACGATAGCTATGATTGGGCAATGGGTGAATTAATGGCTTATGCAACATTAGCCAAAGAAGGACATGCAGTGCGTATGACAGGTCAGGATGTAGAAAGAGGAACTTTTTCTCACAGACATGCGATTATTAAGCAAGAAGATTCTGAAAAATCTTACAATATTTTCGAAAACTTAAAAGGAGAAATCAATACCAAAGTTGAGTTTTATAACAGTTTATTAAGTGAATATGCTGTATTAGGATTTGAATATGGATTTTCAATGATTACTCCGAATGACTTAACTATTTGGGAAGCTCAATTTGGTGATTTTGCAAATGGTGCACAGATTATCATCGACCAATACATTGCAAGCGCTGAAACCAAATGGAAAGCCTATAGTGGATTGGTATTAATGTTACCACATGGATACGAAGGACAAGGACCAGAACATTCATCTGCGAGACCTGAGCGCTTTTTACAACTATGTGCCAACTGGAATATGCAAGTTTGTAATATTACCACACCTGCAAATTATTACCACGCATTAAGAAGACAATTAACAGGCAGAGATTACAGACTTCCATTGGTGGTAATGACACCAAAGAGTTTATTAAGACATCCATTATGTGTGAGTAAACTTGAAGATTTTACAACAGGAAAATTTCAGGAAGTAATTGATGATACTTATGTTGATGTTAAGAAAGTAAAACGAGTTCTTCTTTGCACAGGCAAAATTTACTATGAATTACTTGAGAGACAACAAAAAGAAAATAGAAAAGACATTGCCATCGTTAGAGTTGAACAATTGTACCCAATGCCTGAGCAACAATTGACTGCTATTTATGAAAAATATGCTAAAGCAGAAAAAGTTTGGGTACAAGAAGAACCTAAAAACATGGGAGCTTGGTTATACTTATTACGTTGGGACAGCAACCGCATCTTAAATAGAGTTTCAAGAGAATCGAGTGCATCACC
>JAIYDG010000291.1 GCA_027487625.1 Bacteroidota bacterium | reverse complement strand
TGTTTAGGTAAAATTGTTGTTATCTTCAAAGATGTAAAAATTGCACATGAAAACTACGTTCACCTGTTTAAATGGCATTTTCATTCCATTCAGTCTGTTCATTTTTTAACTTCATTTTACTTACTTTCAAATTTTTCATTTAGTTTTTATTATTTTAATGTTTTATTTTCCAGGACTCCAGAAGTATTTGCCGACTTGGTTGAAATCTTAAATGAGTTGTTGTCAAACTTTTACTCACTTAAAGAAAACTTGAGGGCGAGAAATTTTGATGAATGCAACTGTGATGCTATCGCTATCCTTCAAATGGCAGATGATATTTTAGAACTTTCAACTGCCTACATGGATTTCCTCCACCCAATTTATCTTGACGTTGAAAGGCACGGAGTATTCAACGAGGAAAAATGTCAGCAACTTCGGTCAAAACTTGATGATGTCCTTCTCGAGAACAAGGAAAAACTGCAAAATGAATATGATCTTTTAACAAAGCCAAAAGAAACCGAAGACTAACAATATTGTATTGTAATAAAATAAGGGAAATAATTAAAGAAAAAAGTACACATATTTATATGCTTGTTTATAAATACAAAAAACTTTAAAATGAATTTCATTCTTTGAGAAAGCAATGAGAATTGAAGACTGATATATTATAGTTTTAATATAAATAATTAAAGAAAACTATACACATTCCAATTCCTTTTTTATTTTTTATTTTTAGATTAAAGGAGATATGGGAAAATTGTAGATGTGGGTCCTAGCATGAGTTTGAGGTTTTCTATAACATTTCAATCATGAATAATAAATACAGTTTAGCAAGAAGTGTTTATAAAAATAAAGATAAACTTGTAAAGACCAAGATGAAATTAATTAGAAAAGTAAATAACTATTTGCAGCAAATAATTTTTTATTAACACTATTTTATATATTATTTAGTGCATTTAATAAAAGTTAAATGATATATGTTAGGAAATATAATTGTCATTTAATAATGAAGCATTTTTATTACAACACTAAATTTCTTTATGATACGATACGATATGTATTGTTTTAATGTTAATGTAGAAAAATAATGTTGAAATAACTTTCTTAATAAGACAGTAAATGTAAATTAAAGCATATATTATAAATTGAAGGTTTTACATGTTCTGAATTTAATAATTTTAATATCTTGAAAGCTAAAAATATTTTTAGACTGTGAAAGTTTACAATAATAAAAGTTAAACCATTTTTTAAAATGCAGGTTCATCAAAGCCGATTGAAAGTAAAGAAGACGATAAACTAACAATGGAAGAAATAGTCGAAAGAAAAAGAAAATTTGCAATCCTTTACGGAAGTAAAAAATTTCCTATTGAGTACCACAGCAGTGAGGATGAAAAAGATGAGGACAAAAGCAAGAACACACTGGAGGATGAAGACAATAGTATCGATTGGAACTACTGCAACTTTCCCGATGCCCAAGATCCAGATGCCTGGATTTTTGTCAGCAGTGAGGATGAAAAAGATGACGGCGAGACCTCGATTACACCGGAGCAAGACATCAAGAGTGTCGAGTTTAGCGATGCCCAAGATCCAAATGCCTTGGTTATTCAACCCGAAAAATATGTAGAATATGTAGACGTTCCCTCTACTTTTGAACCCGAAAAATGTAATGGCGTGACAATGAAAAAAATGCTCGAAAGAAAAAGAAAATTTGCAATCCTTTACGGAAGAAAAAAATCTCCCATTGAGTATGTCAGCAGTGATGATGAAAAGGATGACCACCAGACATCCATCAAACTAGAGCAAGACAACAAGATTGTCGACTTTAGAGATCCCGATGTCTTGGTTATTGAACCCAAAAAATATGACAAACGTACTATTGAAGAAAAAATGATTGACAAAAAAAGAAAACTTGCAATCCTTTACTCAAGAAAAAAATCCTCCATTGAGTACGTCAGCAGTGATGATGAAAAAGATGACGACCAGACCTCGATCACACCGGAGCAAGAAAACCAGAGTGTCGACTTCAACTACAGCAACTTTCCCGATGCCCAGGATCCCGATGCGTTGGGTTTTGAAAATTATGACATTTGGAGTTAATAATATCAATAATTATTTCTTATTAGACTCTGCAACATATGAATAAAAATTAAAAAATCGATTTAAAATAATTTTTGAAAATAAATGGAAAAGTCTCAAATGTGATTCATGCGTTTTAATGTTAGAATTCTTAAATGAATACGAATAAAAATACGCGTATTTCATAATATATATTAGTCACAACTGTTATCTTATTGTTTAACTTGAATATTTTTATTCTTATATTTTCCAATTATTTGCAGACCATGTATTTTTATAACTTAAACTTTTTAACGCATAAACATTTTTGTTGAAGTTAGCATAATTTGATCCAATTAATTACGATTTGAAATAAGAAAAAAGAATTTAGGAAAAATGTAATGATTCATTAATTTTTTTTAATTCTCAATCTGAAAATCGTGCTAAAGTTGAATTATTATTCAGTTGCAAAAATGTCGTCAGTTAAGTTGGATAATATTTTGAGGCGAATTGAAGAATCAAAATCTTTGATTCTGGCATTGGAAAAAAAAATAAACGAAGCAAAACAAGTTCAAGAGGACAAACTCCGTCAAAAGAGTGAACAGTGGAGTCTGTTGTCTATGAAAACTGAAGCCTTGAGGCTGAGCGCGGAATCGGAACTGTCAGATGCAGAATTCAAAATGGAATTGGACCAATTGGAGCGAGACATTCGAGAAGTGAAAGAAACTCTGGAGAAAAATAAGAGAGAATTGAACGAACTGTGATTTTGCTATGTTATTTTGTCTGCAAATTATTGGCTTTAAATAATTAAAATAATTTCAAAATTGTGTGAAAATGGTAAAGCAAAATAAAGAATACACACTCTAAATCCCTTTTCGACTATTTTATGTCCTTATTGTAAATTTAAAAATGTAAAAGTTGAATAAGAATATTTATAAAACGTAATTATTTTATTTAAAATAAATATCGGAATATAAATATAGTTTTATAAAATTCGATTTTACTGTAAAACATGTAGAAATTATGTTGAAAATAAGGTACGTGTGAATGTGACAAGAGTAAAAGAGTTGATAAGTAAAAGAGTTTGTGCCGGGCATAAACCGGTTTGCAGGTCGAAAAAATTGCAGTAGATGTCACTAGGATCTTAAGCCATTTATAACTTAAAGATTTGTGGAATTATTAAATTTTTTAAATAATCCAACAACATTTAGCGTTATCATGTGTAAATTGTAATTATTAATTGATTAATTGCGGCAATACCAATGTTATTTTATTACGCAATAACATTTGCATTTTATAATCAAAAATGTTGTTAGATGAAGGGGACACTAGTAGTAACCAAATTTGCATAAAGACCAAGTCCTCAATATCTCTGAAGCTAGGTGAAGAGCTTTTCTTTAGAAGGCCAAAAACTTTTTTTCTTTTGGCCAAATTTAATTATTCTTGTTTGCAAATCGAGAGTCACGGAACCTATTTTTACCATGAAAAGGACCTTTACCATAAAAAATACTCAAAAAATGACCATAGATGTCATTCGGAACTTGAGCCATGTCTAAAGAGACCATTTCTTGAATTATTCAATTGTTTAAATCATTCGACAATATTTATTGGTACAATGTGTAAATTAAAATTATTAATTGCTGAATTGCGGCAATAGCAATGTAATATTTATAATGACAGAACGTTTTCAATTCATAATCAAAAATATTCATAGACAAAGGAGATACTAGTAACCTAATTTATAAAGAAATTGCAACTATTATTTTTGTCAAATTGTTTTTATTTAGAAGCCAAATGTATTTTTTGGCCAAATTGAATCGTTCCTCTTTGCAAACCTATCGGAACTATAAAAAGGACTCTTGCCATGAAGATACTCAAAAATTGCAATAGATGGTATTAGGAGCTTTTAGCCATTTTGTACCCTGAACGTTTGTACAATTAATACATCAGGTGTCAAAAAATACTTGTCGGATGCATCACGCGCATATAATAATTATAAATAAAATGATTGCTGCAATAACGATGTTAGATTCAATAGGCATTGATGTTTTAAATTCATAATCAACCAATTAGTTTAATGTGTAACAATCTAGCAGGAATCTCATTTACCAAATAACACTGCCAGTGTTCCATAGATTTGTCTTTGTTACATCTTCTTTTCTTTAGAAGGCCAAAAACTTTTTCTTTTGGCCAAATTGAATCTTTATCGTACGCAAAACCGATACCATAAAAAGAACTCTTGCCATGAAAATGCTCAAAAATTGCAGTAGATGGTAATAGGAGCTTTTAGCCATTTTGTACCCTAAACGTTTTTACAATTAATACATCAGGTGTCAAAAAATACTGTTTTGATGCATCACGTGCATATAAAAATTACAAATGAAGTAATTGCTTTAACAAGGATGTTGTATTTATTAGTGAACAATATTTGAATTTTATAATCGACAATCTTTAATGATAAACGGTGAAGTAGAGATAACACAATAAAAAACACAGCACATGGCTTATGTATTCTCCAGGAAGAGGAGAGGATAAAAGTTTATTTTGAAGGCCAAAACCTTTTTTTGGCTCAATTTAATTTTTGTTGTTTGCAAGACTCCTTTTCGGGATAGAATTTATTTTTCTCCAAATAAAGTTTGCATGTTTTTTAATTCGTCAGTATGTTTAAAGCACTAGTTTTTCCACCGCAGTAGGAAGCTTGGCTGCGGGCCGAAACGATTGAAACAAAAAAATTACGTGTCTACAACCCGCAGTGATTGGGTGTGGAAGGGGGGTCATTTTCTTCTTCTTCTTCTTCGTCTTCCGAAATGTCGGTGTCAAAGTCGAAGGAATCCGAGTCTTGCGATTCTCCCATGTGACTGACAAAACAGTGGGAGGCTCTCTCGTACCTCTGAGTGTAAACTTCCAAATTTTCCAAGCCCCTGTAAATGTCGGTTTGAATTTTTTCCAAGAGATTATGTGCTTCCAATAGTTTTGGATTGTTGGATTGTTCTCGTTTCTGGAGCAGGCGACTCACAGTTTGCTTCAGAGTGACAACTGTTTCTCCCAACATAAAGTACTCGCGAAAATCCATTCTTTCAATCGAGGCCAGCGAGAGACTGTGTCAATAAGTTTTGTCGTTTGAAATTATATAGGCAATGGCGCCAATTTTAAAACGGCCGAAAAAGGCGCGCTTTTTAAAACTGCAATCTTTTTAACCCGGCAACAATTTCCTGGCCCGCGAAATTAAAAATGCGGCCTATCGTATTTTTGCAAAATCTCGTAAAAAGTAAGAAACCAGTTTCTCGGCAAAGTCAAAATGTTAACAGTCGTTTTCTTCACCTCCGCAAGGCAAAGGTAAGACAATTCTTCCTTGTTTTGTTTTGTCCTTACAAAAAATCTAGATTTTTTAATTGATTGCTAAATGTTGAAATTACTTTGCCGACATAAGGCTGGTAGTTTTGCTCAATAAATTTTATCATTTTTTAGGACTGTTTGAAAAAGAAGAAACCGACACCTGTTCAGAATGGACGCAACTTCATTTCGAATTGGAGTTATTTTTGGCCAAATTGAATGTATGATTTCATTTTACAAAAACACGCAACATTCAATTTTGCCGCAACTGCTCATAATGGAACAACGCCTGAAGCAGTTGAAGAATGAAATTGAATCAGGAGTTTACTCCACTCCAACTGAAGTTTACCAATTAGGTGTCTCCTTTTATGCCGAGGTTCGTCAACTTAGAGCTTCCTGCAATACTTGAAAGTATACAATTGTACTTGAAATGTACTTTAATCTCTCTTTTCAAATAAAAAATTAAAAAGCAATAAATGAATAAAATTAAAATTTATTTATTTCTTACAAAAGGGTCTATTTTATTGAGTTCAATTGTAACAGTGTGTCAAAAAACATTATGATCTGGAGAAAAGATCGGTTGGGGTTTCATTTGCTAAAGCAATTTGATTTAATCAAAAGTAAATAATTTACGTGTCGACTAATTATCGACTACCCGAAGAATTGAATTGGTTTGCCTTTATATTTATCTAATACTTTAATACATATTGCTCGTTGTTAGGTGCGACTCTTCAAAAGAAGGCTTAGCTTTGCCTGTTCAAGCATACTCTTACGAGTGCCCTTTTATATGGTCTCTCGATATTTTTAACAAAAAACATTTCTTTAAATAGTTTGCAACATTTTACTAAAATTGTTTTCCTAGATTTTAAATTTTACGGGCTGAATAAAAAGGGGTCGAACGCCAAAAGAGAAAAAAAATCGGGACCCGCAAAGTTTATCGATATGCCAAACAATTCGATTGCCAACTTGTAAATGTTACAGGGCAGTCTTTGTTTTTAAAAATTGTCCCTCATTTTTGCTTTGCGAGCCTAGTCCTGCTTTTGCACGGCCACTCTTGCATCTCAATTTTTGCAAACTCAGTAAAATACCAAAATAGCTCGTCTGCAGATGGAGTCTGCTGAATCAGTATCTCTGCATTTCGAAAAGAAGCTAGGGTGCAAATATGATT
>JAIYDG010000108.1 GCA_027487625.1 Bacteroidota bacterium | reverse complement strand
TAATGACCGTCTTATATAAAGGCTCTATTGTTTGGGAATCATTTGTATGTAATAGAAACAGTTATTCAACCATTAAAAAATATACCTTATGAAAATTCATTTGATACATGAAGCATTAAACGGATTAAAGGTTTTCCAACCAGAAGTATTTGAAGATGAAAGAGGCTTTTTTGCTGAGGTATACAGAAAAGACCAATTTGTAGAATATGGAATCAAGGAAGAATTTGTTCAAGACAACCATTCTAGAAGTGCTTATGGAGTGCTAAGAGGACTTCATTTTCAATGGGAACCAGCAATGGCAAAACTTATGAGAGTAACTTTTGGAGAAGCTTATTTAATGGCCGTTGATATTAGAAAAGACTCTCCTACTTATGGTGAATGGTATAGTGAAACAATAAATGCTTCAAATAAAAAAATGGTATATGCACCTGCAGGCTTTGCAAGGGGATTTTGTGTATTAAGTGAGTTTGCAGAGATTCAATATAAGTGCACAGGATTGTACAATAAAAATGCTGAATCAGGAATCTTATGGAATGATCCTGCATTAGGAATTAAATGGCCGATTGAAAATCCCACCTTATCTGATAAAGACAAAAATGCTCAAACTTTAGCTGAATGGTCTTTAAAACCGGATTCTAATTTGATTAAATAAAATGGAAAAGAAAAGAGTTTTAATCTTAGGTGCATGCGGTTTTGTGGGTTCTTTTTTAAGTCCATATTTACAACAAAACAATTGGGATGTTGAAGCCGTTGACTTATGTTGGTTTGGTAATTATCTCGATGAAAACATTCCTTTAACACAAAAAGATATTTTCGATTTAAAAGCAGATGATTTAAGAGGTTTTGATAATATTATATTTTTAGCAGGATTATCGAACGATCCGATGGCCGAATTTTCACCTAAAGATAACTTCATATATAATACTGCTATGCCAGCCTATATTGGTTATATGGCAAAAGAAGCAGGTGTTAAAAGAATGATGTTTGCCAGCTCTTGTTCGGTTTATGGCTTTACACATAACCAAACCTTTACTGAAGACAATATTACAATTTGTGACTATCCTTATGGTGTATCAAAACTACAAGGAGAAAAAAGTTTATTGGCACTAGCTGATGAAAACTTTTCTGTAGTATGTTTTAGACAAGGAACAGTTAGTGGATATAGTCCGAGAATGCGATTAGACCTAGCCATTAATACGATGTTTTGGCATGCAATTGAAGACAAAGAAATACAATTAAGCAATAATAAAATCTGGCGACCTATATTAGGAACCGAAGACTTATGTAGGGCTTATTTATTGGCACTAAACAAGGAAGATTGGACAGATATAGGAACAGTAAATATTAGTTCATTTAACAGTACTATTGGAGATTTAGCAGAAGAAGTGGCATCATTTGTTGAAGAAAAATTTGGGTATAAAGTAGCTATCTATAACAAAGGAATTCAAGATTATAGAAACTATAAAGTAAGTACCGAAAAAGCAGCTAATTTATTGGGCTATGAAGGAAAAGAAACCTGCGGAGGAATACTTGAAGATCTTTATAAAAACATAGATAAATTCACTCCATTTAATCAAGAGCGATTCTTTAATATTCAAGTATTTCAAAAAATAATGCAAACAGTATAAAATAAAACGATAATGAAAATAATGTTAACAGGATCGAATGGCCAATTGGGTCGTGACATCCATGAAGTATTAGAAAAAAATGGATATGAAGTAATTGCCTTAACACATGAAGATTGTGATTTGGCAGACCTGTTTACCATGAAAGAATTAATCATGAAACACATGCCTCAGATATTTATTAATACTGCGGCGTTTCATCATGTTGAAGCATGTGAATCAGATTCTAAAAAAGCATTTAAAATTAATTCAGAAGCTCCAGCCTTTATCGCCAGAATGTGTAATTATCTTTCAATAAAACTTATACATTTTAGTTCTGATTATGTTTTTAATGGAAAAGCGAATGTCCCTTATACCGAAAACGATTCAGCAGAACCATTAAACATCTATGGCTTATCAAAGTTAAAAGGAGAGAATTTAATCAAAGCCTCTTGTTGTAAACACTTAATCATTCGTGTAAGTGGACTTTATGGAACACATCCATGTAGAGCAAAAAACGGATTAAACTTTGTGCAATTGATGTTAAAATTGGCTAAAGAAAAAGGTGAAGTAAAAGTAGTGACTGATGAAATTGTTTCACCAACATCAACAATTAGTATAGCTAAAATGCTTATTGAGTTTCTGAACAAAGATTTACAAGGAACAATACATGTTAGTTCTGAAGGTTCATGTTCTTGGAATGAATTTGCAAAAGAAATTTTTGAATATACAGATACACCTGTGAGTTTATTAGAAGCCGTTTCAGCAGATTTCCCAAGTAAAGTTTCAAGACCATCATATTCGGTTTTAGATAACAAATACATTTATTCTAAAGGATATCCAAGAATGCCACATTGGAAAGACTCATTGCATTTATATTTAGATGAATTGAATAGTACTTCAAAAGAAAACAAAGTACTTGAAACGGAAGCTGGCTTAAGCATGTAATCGAAAAAATCACAAAGGATTCAATTTAAGTTCAATAAGCATATTGAATTGGATAAAAGTCAGACAATTTTACAGAAAATCCTATTTAAACAATCCGATTTACCATTTAAATGGTGGATCGGATTTTTCTTTTGAATAAGATTTAACCAAGAATATCCAGATAATTCAATAGCCACTACTCAACCTAACTATTATATAAACAGCACTTTAAATAAGTTTAAAATCAAATAATTTTTAAATTTAATACCTTATTATCCTATAAAATCTAATATTATGTAAAGAATGGTATTGTTACCATTTAAACATTAATAATTGATTATGACAATTAACATGTAAAAAATACAACTCAAATAGATTATATTGGCATTAGAATTACTTTTTAATCAATTTGTATTAATTATTTAGTAGCCTAATTAAAACAAAATGAAGGTAGCCATTGAGAAAAATATACCCATTGGGATAGGAATAGGTGCGTCTGCAGGTGGCCTAGAAGCACTAGAGATATTGTTCGAGAACTTGCCTGAAATCCTTAGAAAGAAGGTGTATTTTGTAGTTGCCCAACATCTAAGTCCGAACCATGCTAGTCTTTTGGTTCAAATTTTGAGTAAAGTTTCCAAATTTCCAGTGGTACAAGCAGAAAACAACAAAATAGTTGAAGCAGGTAAAATTTATATTACACCACCAGATTCTGATGTTCAAATAAAAAATAAAACAATTAAATTAAGCAAACCTAAAAATAAACTTGGGCCCAAACCGTCTATTGACAAACTATTTGAAAGTTTAGCAATTGAATTTAAAGAAGCAAGCATTGGTATAATTTTATCTGGTACAGGTAGTGATGGAAGCATCGGAATTAGAAAAATTAAAGAAGCAGGTGGCAATAGTTTAGTTCAACAACCTGAAAATGCCAAGTATGATGGAATGCCACAATCTGCCATCCATACAGGCTGTGTGAATTTTCAATGTTATCCAGAACAAATAGGATTAAAAATTGGTGAACTGTTAAATTTCAAAAAAAGAAAAACTCATCATCATAGTAAACAAGATGAAATAATAAGGATATTTAAAGAAATTCAACTTGAATTTGTTACAGATTTTAATCTTTATAAAACAAGTACAATTCAAAGAAGAATTGAAAAAAGGATGTTGTATTTGTCTATTTCGAAATATTCAGATTACACACAACTTATCTTAAACAACAAAGAAGAAAAAAACATTCTATATCAAAGTTTTTTAATCGGAGTTACTGGATTTTTTAGAGATCCAGAAATGTATAAAAACTTAGAATCAGAAATAGAAAAAAAGATAAAAGCTGGTGAAGTTAATGACAATTTTAGAATTTGGATTCCGGGTTGCAGCACAGGTGAAGAAGCATACAGTATTTGCATGCTAGTTGATTACTTGATTAATACAAAACATAAAATAAGAAGTAGTATTCAAGTTTTCGCAACAGATTTATCCAACAAATCTTTATTGATTGCAAGAAAAGGCTTGTATGATTTAGGACTAAGAAATAAAATAAACAAAGATTATATCCAAACCTATACAATAGAACAAGATTCTAATTTTTTAATTGATAAATCAATAAGAAGTAAAGTTCTATTTTCACACCACGATTTAACAATCAATCCACCATTTTTAAATATCGATTTAATTTGTTGTAGAAACTTACTTATCTACTTTAATCAAGACGTTCAAAAAAGAATATTTTCAATCTTTCATTATTCGTTAAACGAAAAAGGTATTTTATTTCTAGGAAAATCTGAGAGCATTTCGGGCTCAGAAGATTTATTTGATGTATTAAATTCAAAATCAAAAATCTTTGCAAAAAAACACATTCATTCAAAAAGGCATATAAAATTAGGCAATTTTAAACCTTTAAGAAATTCAACTTTTAAAGAAGAACAACTCACAACAAAAAAAGAATTTTTCAGGAATCAAAAAGATCAAATCAAAGAAAAAATTATTCATTTAATAGAACCAATTTATTTAATCGTTTCTGAAAACTTAGAGATTTTAGAGACACATGGTAAAATTAGTGAGATTTTGGAAATTTCGGAAGGTGAAATGCATATGAATCTCCCAAGTTTATTGAGAAAGCCCTTTTTAACTGAGGTAAAAAAACTAATTATACAATGTAATAAATTTGGAGAAAACAGAAGTTCTATAATTAATAATGTTAAGGTTGATGGCAACCAAATAAGCTATAAAATTAGTGTTGGAAATTTAAGCGAATATCAAAACCAATCTTACAATAAAACAGTATTATTAGTTTTTGAAAAAATTGAGTCAATCAAACAGAAACCAATTAAAAATGAAGATAATTAT
>JAIYDG010000089.1 GCA_027487625.1 Bacteroidota bacterium | reverse complement strand
TTTTAACTTGGATTAGATGGGAAGTTTGGTGGGCATTAGTGATTTAAAGAGTTAGAATTGTCCAATTGATGAAGTAAAAACCGATTTAGATTCTGATAAAGTATTTAAAAAGTAATTTCGAAATGGTGATTTTATGAAATTTTATACCTTTAAAACTTAATATGATTATAAAAGTTGCAAGATTCTGTCAATTAATTTTAGGTTTAATTCCTGCGCTTTGGATATTACTTTTTGTAGGTTATTTATTATCTTCAAATTACTTTCAAGCTTCACAGGATATTTTTAACTATGTAGTCATTATAATTCTCATTATTGCATTTCATACAATTTGGATAAATCTTTTGTTGACAGCTATCATATCTATATTTTCAAGGAAATTTGTTTTCGAAAAATTTAGTTTAATAACGTATATTATTGGTTGTATTGGTTTATTTGTTATCATTTCAATAGATTCTGGGAAATATTTAGAAAAACTATTTGATTAAACTTTTTATTAAAATGGTATGTTGTTAGAGAGCCGTAATTACGACCCTTTGGGTAAACCCATTGACCCACAAACACTTTCTTATACACTAAGTAATCCATTTGGTGGCAGCAGCAGTACTTATGCTATGATTTATGAAACCTTTAACAATAATAAATAAGACGATGCTTAATTGGTATTATATATTATGGTCTGATGCAATAAATTTTACCCGATCTAAGGCTATGTTTATTGGTATTTGGAAATTGCACACACTTGGATTTATTTCTTTTTTTATGGCAATCAATCTAATGGTTATTAGTATGATTTTAAAAATTGAAATAAATACTCATTTCATGACACTAATAAAATCTAAAGCCTTAAGCCACTTTTTAGGTTTTATGGTAGTTTTTTTTCTACCTCCTTTAATCCTGAATTATCTACTAATTTTTTCAAAAAACCAATGGGACATGGTAAGAAAGAACTATAAACATTACGATGGTAAAGTTTATAAAATGTATTTTATTTTATCAATTGTTATACCAGTTTCCATAATAATAGTCTTGAAACTTGCTCATGATTTTTTTGGATTTACTGTATAATTTAATGACAAATAAGCTCAGGCTTACTGAGCTAATTTGTTATAAACAAAAGTATTATATAATGCACCTGAAACAGGTTACAAATAGTATATCAAAGCAGCGATATACTTATTAAAAAATCTTTTACCTTCTTTAAAGTCTTATTACGATCCTCTAGGTAAACCCATTGACCCACAAACGCTTACTTTTACCTTAAGTAATCCACTTGGCGGTTTAATTAATCTACTTTTGCTTAAAAATACAAGGCAATTGAATGCTAGTTTTAAATAAATTTATCTATTTGAAAAGTCTATTGGATTTCTAAATGCATGTATTATTGTGAGTATTACAATTTGCTCTTTTGTTTCATCAATTAGAAAATGAATATGGTATGGAAATTGCTTCAATAAAAGAGTTCTAACATTTTTATACTAAATCTGAAAACCAAGCGGAGAGAGTGCGATAAGCTCTTTAGCTTCGCGAATTCGAAAAAGAAATTGCTTCGCAAATCTGGATTGATTTTTTTATAATAATCTAAAGCATCTAAAATATCAATTCTAACTAATGGTCGATTTACAATAACATAACTCATAGACCTTTCTCAATTTCATCTAAGGTATCATCGAAATCCTTAGTATCATTTGAGTGTTTATAATAATCAATTAAGCGATCTTCAATTAACTGTTTTTGCCAAGTTTCAAGCTCTGATGGATATTTAACATCATCATTCTCTAATCCTGCATATTTCGCTTTTAAGGCTTGCCAATGCTCAATGAGAATAAAAACTCCTGTTGTATTGCTATTATTATCGCTTATGAATTGGAGTTTCATGATTTCAATTTATAATTATCTATGAAAACTAATTTACAGAACAATTCTCTTTCATCCCATCTAATCCCACTTCTTTTTAAAGTCGCCTCTAGCAAAAAACTTTTCAATCAAACAATACAATAAAATAAAGAAATACCTCGAACCCATTTCTCTTATTTTCAATTTAGATACACCAAATTTTCTGTTGGTCCAGCTATTAGGTAATACTGCATAGGTATATCCTCTTACAATAGCTTTTAATGGCATTTCAAGTGTTAAATTGAAGTGTGGTGACAAAAGAGGCTGAATACCTTGAATGGTTTCTTTCCTGTACATTTTAAAGGCATTGGTGCAATCGTTATATCTGATTCCAAAAAGCAATCGAACCATGTTGTTCACCGCACGGTTCAAAAACAATTTATGTCGTGGATAATCATATACCTTACCACCTTTGCTCCAACGTGAACCAAATACACAGTCGTAACCTTCTAATAATTTTTTATAGTAGGCAATTAAATCTTCTGGTGAATCAGATAAATCAGCCATCATTACTGCCACACAATCACCTGAAAAATTATCTAATCCTTTTCTTACTGCATAACCAAAGCCATTAGGACCTGAATTGGTAACTACGTTTAAAGAGTGAATCGATTTTTTTAATTGGTCTAATACCTCTAAAGTATTGTCTTTTGAATTATCGTTGACCACCAAAATTTCATGTGGTATTTGCTCTCTTTGTAAAACTTGGTATAAACTTTCAAGCGTTTCTGTAATCGATTCAGATTCGTTGTAAGCAGGTATTACTACACTTAATTTCATATCCACTGAATCTTAGAATTTAATTTGAAATGTTAATTCCTCAGCTCCTCTTTTTAATTTTAAAGAAGTAGATTGTCCTTTTTCAAAACTTCCTAATGCTTTCATATAAGCATCCATCGAAGCTAATTCTATGGTACCTAATTGAAGTAAAACATCACCCCTTTTAACACCGGCTAATGCAGCAGGACGACCATCGGTAACGCCATCTACTTTTACGCCTTTTCCTTCAAACAAATAATCGGGCATAATGCCTAAAGTTACTTTAAAACCTCTACTGTTCTCTTGAACTTCTTTGGTTTTGGTAAAGCTTAATTTGCTTTGTTTATCCAATTTACCAATTAGGGTATAAATGTATTTGATAACACTTAATTCTCCTTTTAAATTAACCAATTCCCAATCATCTGATGGTTTGTGGTAATCGTAATGACTACCTGTAAAGAAATGTAATACCGGCATTCCTGCATTATAAAAGCTTGTATGATCGCTAGCACCAGTTCCTGATGGATCGTATTTAGCTTTGATATTATCTACACTTATTTCATTCAACACAGAATCCCATCTTGGAGAAGTACCTGTACCGCTAATAGAAAACATGTTTTTGGTTGTATCCAAACGTCCAACCATATCCATGTTTATCATGTAATTTACTTTGTTTAAATCTACGGTTGGGTGTTCAACAAAATACCTTGAACCCAATAAACCTTCTTCTTCTCCACTAAAAGCAATAAACACATAGTTTTGAGAACGAAAAGGTGATTTTTGAATCAATTCAGCCAATTCAATCAAAGCCGCAGTTCCACTTGCATTGTCGTCGGCACCATTATGAATTTGTGGTTTTTCATTCTGTGTTTTTCTATAAGTTGAACCACCCAATTCATTGTAACCTAAATGGTCGTAATGGGCGCCAATTACTACTGTTTTTTCTGCTTTGTTGTTGATATAACCGATTACATTATGGCCTTCCAATTCAATTCCCATGGTATCAATTGCAATAGCTGCTTTTGCATTTACAAAATTGACAGAATCGAGGTTATTGGTTTTACTTAAAAAATAAACCGGACCATAAGTAAATTTTGCTTTTGTAATGGGTTTAAAATCTGGTTCTATATTGGCATCATTGGTATTAAGAACAATTACAGCATCAGCGCCTTTGTGAAAAGCAGTATCCAATTTTGCCTCCAAAGAAGCATAAGCAGCTAAATTTGAATGAGGATTATCGGCATCGGGGCGACCCAATTTAATCACCACTATTTTGCCCTTGATACTTTTATGTGTGGCGTAATCATTATGACCTAAAGCAGGTGCTTCGATACCATAACCCAACCATACACATTTACCTGAAACTTCACCAATTCCAGTGCCTTCTAAAGGAAAGTTCTTACCTCTATCAATTCTCTCAAATTTAAGTTCACCAGCTTTTGTTTCTAAAATAAGTGAAGCCTTTTTGTAGGATATTTTTTTGATTTTAAACTTTTGCAAATAACCTTGTTCGCCTTTTTGCCAAAGGTTCATAGATTGAAAATTTTCAACCAAAAATTCATAAGCCATTTTTTCGCCTTTGCTACCAATAAGTCGACCCTCTAAGCGGTCATCTGCTAAGTAAGAAATATTGTGTTCAAGTGATTGAATGATATCTGCATCCGGTTTTGGAAGAGTTTGAGCAGCAAGCAAAAACGGAATAAACAGTATAAGACTAAGTGCGATTTTTTTCATATCGCTCCAAAAATACAGAAGTTCGGGTATTAATTCCTTATTGAATAGTTTTTAAATCACATTCAAATTCCTTAAAATTTCAAATATGAGTTTAAGCAAAACACCGGAAACAAAACATGCAAACACAATTCGAATAATTTTAGGTGAAGTTTTTTGAGCCATTTTTACTCCCAAAGGAGCAAAGAAAAAAGTGGCAAGTATCATTGGAAAAATCACTTCAAAATAAATATTTCCATATTGATAATTGCTTATTTTTTGAGATGCAGGACCGGATAAATTAAAAATCCCCATCACAATTGCAAACATCGGAATAACTCCATTTGAAATGGAAGATGCTTTTTTGATAGATTGTTTCATCCAATCTGTGAATAAGGGAGTCATAACAACTCCGCCGCCTAATCCAGAAAAAGCTGTAATCAAACCTGCAAAAAATCCAGTAGTTTGATATTTCCATGTAGGAGCATGTTGTTCTCCAATTAAAACCGGCTTCTTGGCAAACATTCTTATAATAATTATGAACAACATCAACGCAAAAACATAGTTAAATACTTGCTTCGAATACCAATTACCTGTTTGAATAAAATAAGTCAATACCAAAGCACTCATCATTCCCGGCAAAGCAGTTTTAAGTATTTCTTTTGGATAAAAATTTCCCATTTTATACTGTTTATAAGAAGCTAAACTTCCTGAAAAAATGATTGTAAATAAAGAGTTAGCGAGAATTGCCTTAACCAAAACATCGTTTTTTAAACCCATTTTAGAGAGGAAATAATCTAAAACAGGTATATAAACCAATCCGCCGCCAACTCCTAGAAAACCAGATAGAAATGCACCAAATGAACCAAATAGTGCCAATAAAATATAATCAGATAATTCTAACAAAACTTACTTCTTTACTTGAAGCAAAGATGCATATTTAGTTGGATTTGCAAACAGATTTAAAGCTTCTAGAATTTCTAAGTCATGAGCAAAAGATGCTTCAGTTTTTCCTTTTTGAAAGAAATATCTTTTAACAATTTCTTCTTCCAATAAAGACACGATTTCTTCTTTGTTCTTTTGAATATCAGCTGCTTTATCTCTCTTTAATTGTTGTTTTAAAGTTTCATAAGTTGCTTTAATCGATTCAAAGTACTTTTCTTCTTCTGCTTTTAATTTGAAGTCTTCAAGTTCTTGTTCTGTTTTGGTGGTATAGTCGTAGCTTTTACCTGAAGCAAATTGTTTGAAATCTTCAAAATCAGCATCTGTAAGTTTGAATGATTTTGCATCATTTCCTAAAGTAATATGGGTTTCTTTATACTTGGTTGCATAATCGAAAATAATATGTTTTGCAACCAAACTTTGTACAGGTAATGACAATGTTTTTAAATCAACTTTGATATCTGGTTCAACACCACCGCCATCATAAACTGTTCTTCCATTTTTTGTTTTAAATGCTCGTTTTAATGAATCAGGAACCGAAGCCACACTACCATCTTCATTTCTATGAGAATAATCTAAAGCTTGAATACATCTTCCACTTGGTGTATAATATTTAGCCGTTGTAATTTTAATTTGGGTATTGTAATTCAAAGGACGAGTAGATTGAACCAATCCCTTTCCAAAAGTTCTTTGTCCAATAACCACTCCCCTATCTAAATCCTGAATAGTACCTGAAACAATTTCAGATGCAGAAGCAGAACCTCTACTAGTTAAAACCACAACAGGAATATTGATATCAGTGCTATTTAATTGAGTTGGATATGATTTATCCCATTCAGAAATCTTACCTTTTGTGCTTACTACCAATTGTCCTTGAGGAACAAAAACATTTACAATATTTACTGCTTCATTTAACAAACCACCTGGATTTCCACGAACATCAAGTATCACATTCTTGGCATTTTGCTTTTTTAATTCAACTAGTGCATTTCTAACTTCATTGCCAGCATCATTTGTAAAAGAAGTAAGTTTGATATAACCGGTTTCTGCATTTATCATTCCGAAATAAGGAACATTTTTCAATTTGATTTCTTCTCGTATAATTGATTTGGTTAAGGTTTCACTTCCACGTTTGATTAATAGTTTTACCTCTGAACCTGCCTGACCTTTTAATAATTTACTGATATCTGAAGTATTTTTTCCTTTTACTTGTTTACCATCAACCTCCAATAAAATATCACCCGCTCTTAAATCAGCTTTTTGAGCAGCAAAACCTTCATAAGGGTCGGTAATCATTACATAATCATCGCGTTGCATAATTTGGGCACCAACTCCTCCATATTGACCCGTCATTTGAAAACGGAAATCTTCAGCTTCGGCTTCTGAAATAAAATTGGTATAAGGATCGAGGGTTTTTAGCATTTCATCGATGGCCTTTTTGTTCATTTTACCCGCATCTATTTCATCAACATAATAGGTATTGATTTCACGAAAAACTGAAGCATATAATTCTAGGTTCTTAGAAATTTCAAAATATTTATCTCCTACTTTAAACGACAAAAGACCTATTACAGAAAGGCATAAAGCCCAAATGAAAACTTTTTTACGATTGATAATACTCTTCATACAGCCGAAAATAAGGCTTGAACACGGTAGAAACAATTTACTTGGCTTAATTTTTACGTAAAAGGAACATTGCATTGACAAAAGGGCAAAAAGATTTAAGAATATAAACCTTAAAACACCTAGCCTTTTTAGCAGGAATTATTATCCGACTTCAAATGTGGATTTATAATTTGTTTACCCAATCGTAAAAAATCACATTTGAATTTATTCTTAATTAAAAATTTAGTAAGTTGCTAGCTTGTTTAAATCCTCAATAGAACAAGGGATTTGAAGTTATTAGAAATTTAAACAGAACATGAAGGCTTGTATTTTTGATTTAGATGGGGTGTTGGTAGATACCGCGAAATACCATTTTATTGCCTGGAGAAGATTGGCAAATGAATTAGGCGTTGATTTTAATGAACACGATAATGAACAATTAAAGGGCTTGTCGAGAGATGCATCTTTGGATGTAATATTAAAAAAAGGTGGGGTAAGTGCCACTTTGGAGCAAAGAACCGAATGGATGTTCAATAAAAACGAGTGGTATTTAGAATTGGTACATCAGATGAATTCAGATGAAGTTCTTCCAAATACAAAAGAATTATTAGCCGATTTAAAAGCCAATGGCTGCAAAATTGCTTTAGGTTCTGCCAGTAAAAATGCTGTATTGATTCTTGAAAGGGTTGATATCTACAAATATTTTGATGCCATTATTGATGGTACAAAAACTTCTAAATCAAAACCCGACCCAGAAGTATTTTTATTGGGAGCTGAATCATTGGGATGTAAGCCTGAAGAATGTATAGTATTTGAAGATGCCATAAGTGGAGTTCAGGCTGCAAAAACAGGTGGATTTTATGCCATTGGAATTGGAAGCGAAGATGTATTAACACAAGCAGATATTGTATTTCCTTCACTAGAAGGATTGAGTTTTGAAAAATTAAATCAGATAAAATTTTAAGCGATGAAAGATTACTTTAAACAAAACGAATGGCAAATTATTGAAGAAGGATTTGACCCAGCATTTCATGAAGCATCTGAAAGTATTTTCAGTATTGGAAATGGTAAGATGGGCCAAAGAGCCATGTTTGAAGAAAAATACAGTGGAAAATCACTACAAGGTTCGTATGTAGCAGGAGTTTATTATCCTGATAAAACCCGCGTGGGCTGGTGGAAAAACGGATATCCTGAATATTTCGCAAAGGTTTTAAATAGTCCGAATTGGATTGCCATGGATATAATTATTGATGGTGAATCAATGGATTTATTCACTAATAGACCTAGCAATTTCAAACGTGTTTTAGATATGAAAGAAGGCTTGTTACAAAGAAGCTTTTCATATGAAACAAGCACAGGCAAAAAGTTTGATGTATTTGTAGAACGTTTCATGAGCAGAGAAGATGATGAAATTGCCTGTATCCGTTATCAAATTAAGGCACACGAAAATGCAAATGTAGAATGGAATGCTTTCATTGATTCTTATGTTAAAAATAAAGACTCTAATTACGATGAAATATTCTGGAGTAGAGTAAATGAAAAACATGGTTCAGATTATGCATTACTTCGTTCTAAAACCAACAAGTTAAATTTTGAAGTATGTGAAGGTTTCAAAGTAAAAGTAAGTGTTGATGGAAATGAAATTCAATCAACAAGCTACTCTAGCGCGGAATGGAAGGCACAAAGCAGTAGCAGCATTCAATTCGAAAAAGGCAAAACTTATACATTTGAAAAGTATGTTTCTATTGTTTCAAGTTTGTACTACGATAATAATGAAATAGAAAAAGCTTGTGAAGCTGGCATTCAAAAAGCTTATGAAATGGGTTATGATAGTTTGAAACAAAGACATATCAATTCATGGGCGGAAATCTGGAAGAATGGTGATATTCAAATCCATGGCGATACAGCAGCACAACAAGGAATTCGTTTTAATATTTTCCAATTACATCAAACTTATACAGGAAGAGATCCTCGATTTAATATTGGTCCGAAAGGCTTTACCGGAGAGAAATACGGAGGTTCTACCTATTGGGATACAGAAGCTTATTGTATTCCTTTTTACTTAGGAACATCAGACCCAGCTATCTCAAAACAATTGTTGGTATATCGCTATAAACAATTAGATAAAGCCATTGAAAATGCAGCAAAATTAGGCTTTACCAAAGGAGCAGCTTTGTATCCAATGGTGACAATGAACGGAGAAGAATGTCACAACGAATGGGAAATTACTTTTGAGGAAATTCACCGTAATGGAGCCATTGCATTCGCTGTTTTCCAATATGCCTTGTACACAGGTGATTTATCTTATCTAAGTGAAGGTGGAGCCGAAGTTCTTTTAGGTATTAGTAGATTTTGGGCACAAAGAGTGCATTGGTCTGATGCCAAAAAGTTATATGTGATGCATGGTGTAACTGGTCCAAATGAATACGAAAACAACGTAAACAACAATTGGTATACCAGTTATATAGCTATGTGGTGTTTGAAATACACAGCTGAAGTAATTGATTATTTAGAGAAAAATCAATCGGCTTATTACCAAAATTTTGTTTCAAAAACCTCTCTACAAAAAGAAGAATTAAGTAAGTGGCAACATATCACCGACAAT
>JAIYDG010000284.1 GCA_027487625.1 Bacteroidota bacterium | reverse complement strand
TTTTTCAGAACATCGAAAAAAACCCATCTTTGCATTTATTTTTAAGGGCCGGAACGGGAAAATCTACGCTTATCAAAGAAATTGTCCGACACACTTGCGGAAAAAAAGCAAAAAAGATCAAGTACAATCTCTACCTAATCAACGTCGACGGAAAAGACACAAGCGAATATAAAAAAATGATTCCGAAACTTCATTCGATTGAATTTGAAGATCTTGATTGTGTGTCAAAAAAATCATGCGTAATAGTTGAAGACATTATTCATATTACAAAAAAGGACGAGCAAAAATTGCGCGTAGCCATAAACTATCAAGCCCACCACAAAACTCAAAAAATTATATGCGCAAGTCACTCTATTTACAAGACTCAGATATATTCGCTTCTGAGCTATTTCCACTTCATCATTTTTACGAGCGCTATAGCAAACATACCTACTCTGAGAAACATTCTTAATTACTTTAAGGTAGAAAAAACTGAGATCGACAATTGGCTTAATTTTTTCACCGACTTTGGAGGGGGAAAAAAAGGGGTCTACTTTTATTTCGACTGTGAAAAAATTACGTTCAACGTCTCGAAAAAAATGCTCTTCGAAATGACCCAATCGCTTTCTGATAGTGTGACGTCACCACAAGATCAAAGTGGGTCGCCAACCGCAAAAGCAAAAGCGTTGCAAAGCGTATTTTTAAAATTTGTCGAAAATATTCCCGAAAAAAATGAAGCCATAGCCATTTTTTCTGTCATATCAAATTGCGTTCCCAGCAGTCTAATTAGAGAGCAAGATTTGACCGTCAGCTTCAGGGGGAAAATGAAGGAGAAAAAATTAATATCCGTTGTCGACTACGTTATTTCAATTTTGTCGCCAAAATTAATTGTTTCTCCACCGCTTATTGTTATGCACAGATTCGTTAATGCATATTGTAAAATCCCGCGAGTATTCATTCGAAATAAAGCATTCTTGTGACGACGTAAAAACTTAACAAATTATTTTAACGGTCATTCGTGTGTGTGTGTGTGTGTGTGTGTGTGTGCATGCATGTCTGTTAAAAAAAGAGTGAAAGAGAGATAGAAAAAACTAATTTAGTTGTACAACCAAAATCATGGCAAGCAAACGTATTTTCGAGTCTCTGGTTCTTTCGGACGAGGAAAAGTGTGTGGCCAAGAAGCTGTGCCTGTTGCACGGTTTGTCCAGGCCTTCAGACGCACAGATGCAGGCCCTGAGAGCCTTCATCATGGGAACTGGCATCCTCAATCTCCTTCTGGAGAGGGGCCAATACGACGTGACGGCCATCATAGTCTCCTATCTGACCCTCCGCGAACTCGTCCAGGTGGCGGCTGCTACCACAAGCGAGGCCTTCGTAAGTCTTTTCTGGACGCCCCCGAACTCCTTGATGAAGAAGATGTTTCAAAATCACTTCTTCCTCAAGTCGTTTTTTCACGACGAACCCTCGGCCGACCGCCTGGACGAACTAACCACCGGACAACAGATTCTACTCGAATACAGGTAGCACTTTAATTTAATTTTAATTTTAATTTTAAGTTTAAAAATTGAGTATCAAAAAAACATGGCGAATAGTTGTCCGAATACTATTTTTTCAATCTGCCAATAGGACCTTCAAACTGCCACGGATGCACCACAAAATCGACGTTTGTGAGGCCCTCCTCGGGGGGAACCTGACCTCGGCCGCCTTCAACCCCGTCTACCCGCTCGTCGCTGTGACGCTGTACGAAAAGCTCTACGTCCTGGCGTACGGCGGAGACGTTAGAAGATCCCGAGGCCAGTTACTGTTCACGCTTAATCTCGAGCACCCGCTCATAAGATTCAGAAGCGTGAACTGGTCCCCCTCCGGCAACTACCTCCTCTGCTTGGAGGAAGAAAAAGAACTACAATATTTTTCAAAAAATTTGGATCGCATCAAAATTATATTCTACAATAATTTGTCCTTCGAGATGCACGAAATCGAATTTGCGAACGAACTCATCCCTTTCGCTGCAATGAATACTAAATTTCTTTGGCTAGATTCGAGCTCCTTCATTTTTGCAACAGCAACGAAACACTTGTTTAAGATTATACACTTAAAAGAAAATAACTCCTATTCGGAAGTAACGATTGATCTCACCCAATCACTGGATACTTTAACAAAAAGCAATTTTGCAAGAACAAAATACGTTTCGTTCGTAAGCTCGCTTTTCGTGCTTCCCGATCCTTCCTCCCCCTATCTTTTCTTTCTCTCCTCCTGTCCTGGGAACCACCAACACCACAGACTTATTTTCGTTGACAAATTGACGCAAAAAATTGTCAAGATTGCAAATTTGCCGGGCGAAGTTGTAGAGATATCCGTAACTTTTGACCGGTATTTTTTGATCTTGCAAAACAGAAATTACGAAACCTACGAACATAACGTCCCCTCCATGCTGACAATAAGAACTCCGAGCGACTTGAAAGAATGCTATTTTTCCGAACCGTTTTTGTGCAAAAGCAAAAGCAGTCACGAAAGAGCTCTGGCGGACGGCAAAATTTTTTTGGGAGATTCAGATTGTGTTTTTCCGTTTAGATCACCCTGCTGCAACACAATTCCCAACATGACATGTAATTTGAGCATGAGCATGAATCTGTCGCTCGAGCACTTATTCCCGCATCTGACCCGAATATCGAGTGGCAACTCACTTTTTGCGACCAAAGAATATGTCTATAGGGTTTCAAAATCGCAACGAAAAACAAGGGTTTGGGGCCTACACCATCACTTCGAATTTACCACCCGCCTGAAAACAGACTATCTCTTTGGTCCGCAAGAATATGTTGTTTACTTTCACCCCAGCAAACCTATTTTTTTGAGAAAAGAACACGACAAATTTTTTGACCTATATCTTTCGGGGTGGGCGACAGACAACGACAAAACCGAATTCCCCGAAATTGACGAAGACACCATTAACGTACCCTACAACGAAAAAGTTTCCTTCAAACCTGTCTAATGTATCCACTCTCCCCTCCCATTTTTTTAAACTGATAAGATATATTTTTCTCTTCGCTTCGTCTATCTATGCACTCATTTTCTTTCGAAAATAAAAGTATCAAATTAGCGAAGCACGCCAATTGTTATTCATTTGGTAAATGAAGGAAATTTGATAACGTAATTGCTACGCGCAAAAGAAAAAAAAAAAAAAAAAAAAGCTCGGTAGAGAACATTTTTTTCACACCCAGTTTTTCGATAACCTTCGAAAAGTGTGTGTCAATTTTATTGACGTTTAAAAAAACCCCCGTAACTTTTTTTTATCTCGAAAAAATGTATCTAGCCCCCCTTATCAATATAACCTGCCTCCTTGGATTTTTTTCCAAGGAGACGACCCGCGGTGACACGTGGGCTTTCTGCGAGGAGGAAGAGTGGCACTGCCTTTGTGGCCGGCGGAGCCACGAACCCCTTTGCGCTCCGCCGGACGTTGTCGAGGCTGTCTGCAGCCTCGACAACCCAACAGTAAGTATATTCGAAAACAAATTTGTTAAAATAAAGTATCGTTTTTTAAAAAAGTAGAATTTTTTTCTAGAACAATTGTAACCCATGTTTGTGTTCGACAAATCCCTCTTTTACATTTTTTAAAAAATACAGACCAAAGGATATCTGACATCTACAACGGCCGGCTACGTGGACCCGCACACGACAGCCTACCCCTATCTCACCTACATCGGGATGGGGGTATCTCTCCTCTTCGCCCTGATCACCGCTTACAGAATGAAAAGGATGCAAAGAAATCTGAGAGTAATATTTTTATTTTTCGAGTGAAAAAGCCCCCCTATATTTCAAATGATTTTAGACTGAAATAATTTGTGTAGCAAAAAATGATTTTTAAAAAATCCTTTATTTTTTTCCAGCTCGAACAGCTCGAACAATCCGAGCACCTCAAAACGCTGACCCGCGAGGTATTGTACCTCAAAGGTCACCTGAGGCCGAGGACGGACGAGGAGAGGGCAGCAGAGGCGGAGGCGGCGAGGACCGAGAGGTAAGGTCACCATCCCTTTTGGCAATTGCCGCGTTGACACTGGCGACGAAGGACTGAAGAGAATCTTCGCTACCCTGAACCATCCTAAGCACTTCCCAAAAGCCCGCCAGATTGTTAGCAAAGAGTTCGTAAGTCTTGTAGGCAGTCAAGAAGGACATGCTGTTGTCAGGTAGAGCCGAAGCAGCAAAATCCGCGCCGGATCTGAGATCCCTCCTGAGATCGGTGACAGCCCCGATAAACATCTTGTGCTTTTGCATCACCTGTAAATTTAGATCAAAAAAATAATTGTAATTTTTAATTAAAAAACACTACTAAACATTAGTATAGATAAAAAGTAACGTGAAAATTAACACACCAGATTCACTTTGTCGAGACAAATTCCGTGAAGATTGAACTCGAGTTGTTCATCAGATAGTCCCCTAAGCGATTGCTGAATTATGCCGAAGAGCCTGTTCTTCTCCTCGAGAAGACGATAGTGCATTTCGCAAAAGATATTCTCGGTGTAGGTATTTTCGGTGAGAAGACCCTCCCGGTGCTTGGCAATGTCAATCATGTTAGCCAATTTTGTCCCCTCTTCCTCGTGAACAGTCTTAACAAAAAGCCCATCTTGTAGACCAACCAGAGCGTCAATCAACTCTGATGGCCCATTAAAAAAAATTGACGAGCACTTTCTTGAGCTTAAATTAGAAACAACGTCCATTTTTTACTTCTTTCGAACACGCAAAAAGTAATTTGTTTACAAACGTTTTTTTTCCTCGAAAATTAAGTTGTTTACTTTTTTCATCCACAGACATCGCGGTGCGGCGCAAGACCTGGCAGCGTCCATGGCAAGCGTGCACGCGGGGGGGAGTCGCGAGACTCTTCCCCTCTTAGAGGTCGGTGGCGCCAGCGACCAGCGACCTCAAGACGAGCCTCCAGAAATGGATGAAATTCCTCTGTAAAAAATGTAAGCTTTCGTTAAAAAACATACTAAAAATTTACAAAAAATATTATTTCAGCTTAAATAAAAATCCCCCACCCCAATTTCTTGTACTTGAGTAGAATGTACGCAAAAAAAGGTGCACCTTGCAAGACCAAGATAATTGAAATTGTCTTTGTTTGACATATGTTTTTTTCCCCCTCTCTCGTCTGCCCAAATAACGCCATCATTTAAAAGGACGCTCGAAGCAACAAAAAAACCAAATCGAAAAAAGTAATTACTCGTAAACTAATTTACTTTTATGGACGTAATTTATTCTAAAAACTAATTTACATAGGCATAAAAACAAAGTAAGAAGAAATAATTGGTTATTTTTAAAAAACCAAATTGAAGCCTAAACCTTACAAAATTCTAATGAAACATTTTTTGTGCAGATGTCAAGCATTCTTCCGCCCTCGCCGCCTCCATCTCCGGGACCGACAGCCCCTCGACGGCGACGAGGAGTTGTCAAAAGACTCAAAAAAATTCGGAAGCTCCAGAAACGGCGCGAACGACTTCTGGAAGAAGCCGCAGCTATCAAGGCAGCTGCTGCTGCTTCCGACGAAAATTCGTCCGAGGACGGAGAAGCCTCTTAATTTTTTTGAGTCTTTTATTTATGTAGTCTGTCCAAAGTAGTAATATATTTTTTCACCTACATCAATAAATTGTGTGTAATTATTGCGAAACGACTTAAAGGATCAAATATCTTTTGCTAAACTACTTTTTACTTAGTAACCTTATAAAGGTGGGTGTGTCAATCTATTTTTTCAAATTATGTCATTATTGCGAAACAATATAAAAAGCGATGAACTTTCTTTTTTCTTAAAATAATAATACTTAATAGCTTTTATAAAAGTGCGATTGACTTTGCCAAGTCAAGAATAATTAACGTTATTTTAATAGAGAAATGAAAAAAAACGAAAATTTATTTCTGTCAACTTTATTATCATCAAACATCTTCGTAGGTAGGCAAGATAATAGCAGCACTTGAAATAAGATCTTGGAATTTAGCTGTGGGACTGTCGACAAGAGAATTGACCTTCTCTCTGATTTCCGCCAATTCGTCGACTGTCGTGTCGGCAAGAAAGTTACCCTCATTCAAATGCCGCAATTGCTCGTGGCCGAATTCTAGATAATAGGTGACAATGAGGTACAAAAATTCCAGGTCGAACAAAAATTTATGCGTGACGAAAAGAAATTCTTCAACTCTGTAAAAATGAGCCGACTCGTACAATTCTCTAGTGGTATCTAAAAGATTAACAGCATATCCAATTAAAGATACGGGAGCATTCAAAACACCGGCATCGTTAACAAAAAACATTAATTCTCCGCAAAACATATCAATAAGTTGATTGGGAACGAGTTTTTTTGTAGTCAAACAAACAAGAGACTCTGCCAAGCACCTAGGAATCTTTTGAATAGTTTGAGATAGTCTTTGCACAAAATGTAGGGTTCTCGGAGAGCCGTCCAGTTCTTTGAGTAGAAGTCGAGAAACCAAAAACCGATTTTTCTCGTCGCGAGTGGGAAACACCTTTCTTGTGGCCGCCTCAAAGGTCAAAAAGTGTTCGCCAGTAATCACGTGTCGAATAAAAATCATAGTCAAAAGATAGAGGTGCGAAAATCTGGCCGTAACACTGATTCGCCTGTTATACAGGACTTCGTCAAACACGGGTGTGCGTTGATCCTCCATGATTAGTGTCTGAAAAAATAGGATTAAAATTGCACTTTAAGTTTTCGATCTGCACCTATGGTTTTTTTCTAAAGTCACTAGGGTCTTAAGTGACAACGACATTGAGAAGAAGCTTCGACACGAGCTAAAGTTCTCAGCAAAAATTCTATTTTACTCAATAACGTTAAACCTGGCACATTATTTTTCCCGCAGTAGAGAAAAATACGTGCCAGCTCGATAAAAAGGTGCGACAGAAACAAGTAGTCCTCACAATAGCAATTATTACGTATCATATGTGTCACAAAATCTTCAAACAAAAGTGAAAATTCAGTCTGCAAAGAAAAGTATCTATCGTCACTGAGCTCCATATCTTTTTTTATAAAATTTGCAAAACTCACTCCACTATATTTCGATAAGAACTTGTGAGAGCCGTAAGTGCGGTAAAATGTTCTTGCATTGCCAATACAGCTTCGTCACGATCTGACACAGTTCCAGAACAAATATCTTCATACAATTTTTTAAATATACGCTGAAACGACGACAATTCTCTCGAAATTGACGGCTTCGTAATTAGATCGTGTGAAATCACGCTCAATATTTGAGCTAACATAAATCCAACTTCAAATGATCCGACAGCCAACAAAACCATTGTTAGTAATCACAGAAAAAATCTTTTTTTTCACATTTGCTATAATCGTAAAAATGTAGTACCTCTTTTTGTTCAGCAATTCTTGAAACTGAGAGAATATTGTGTATGATTCTGTGCTCCGGTCGTCGAGATGCGCCCCTGACAGCTCCAGCCGGCACAGACATCTAAAACCTACGAAAAAACAAACAGAGATATGTAAAAGATTAGCAAAGACAGCATCCATCTGTGCCTCTGTTTACTACAGC
>JAIYDG010000197.1 GCA_027487625.1 Bacteroidota bacterium | reverse complement strand
CGGTCAACACGATCTGAGCAGGATACGCAGCAATCCAGGAAATCCAGTCGCTCGAATCTACACAACAAAATGAGCCAAGCGATGAGAAAGCAACACGAAGAAAAAGAGAGAGAAAACGGAACGAAAGAAGGAATTGAAATCGAAATTAACATGAAAAAGATGAATGAAAAAAAAAAGAAAGAAGAATTGAACCAAAATAAATGTGCTGGTTTTTAATTCTCTGCAAAGCAAAGACTAAGATTGCTGGAGATAGCATGGTCTCTGACTTTTGGGAAGGTTGCCGAGTGCGTCGCTGAGTCTTCCTCTCAAGGTTCGGCTGATCTGATGATGTAGTTGCGCCATCCAGTGCTCGATGCCTCCTTCACAAACAAACACATTCTGCATGCGACAAAAAACTGGATTAGAGCTTTCCGAAAAGTTATCAAAGTCAAAATCAAATTGTGGCATGTTTGTTGAGTGAAACAGGAGGTTCACCAGTTTTGAACGATATTGGAAAGAAATCAATGCTTCCAGGCCCCGATAGAATTCGAGCGTTTTGAATTACCGAGAAACTGAGTCGCTCGCCCTCGCGGCTCAGCAGGCCACGGATGTTTGTGGTCAAGTCGTCGCCATCTAGCTCCAGTTGTTGGACGTGAGTGAAGATCTTTGGAATGTGTTGTTGGATCTCCTGCAGTTTGCAAAACAAAGCATATCATGTGAGTGGTCCTAGTCATGGGCGATATTCTGGTTCATTATTGCTAATGGAGACAAAGAATTCGAAAGCGTGGCAGGGTATGGGAAATGACCTTGGGAATGGATCCCTTGCTAATCATGTCGATGACGTCCCCATCAGAGACGAAGTAGAATCGAGGGAAGCTTGCGCGTTTGGTCTTGAGATACTCTATTGGATGTGCATCGAAAGATTGGTTAGGAGCAGTTGAAAGGAGAAGGATCGATGAATCGTAAATACGTGTCACGAAATGAACAACGAGGCCTTCATTTATGGGCCATGACACAAGTAAGGAAAGAAAGAGGCATAAAAGGTATATTTATTCTTGCATCGAAATGGACATTGGATTGGGAAACAAACCTGTGAGTGCGCGTTGGCATCTTTCCAGTGATGAACTCAAACGCTCGAGAGTCTCCAACCTTCCGTCTCGGTTGCACGTCTCGATTGTATTTGTGATTGTGTGAGCCTCACGCATAAGCTCGCGCCATTCGGAATCGGCCTGGAAAAAAGGAGCGATCAAATGACATGAAAGAGTCAATCGTGAGCCAGATATGCAGAAAAGGGAAAAGGGAAATATGGCTACGTTAAAGTGAATCACATCAACATACATATAAGCCATTAAAAAAGACGATTATTTCCATATTTTCGTTCCTCACCTGAGAGAAGCGTTTCCAGTCATCGGCGAGTTGAGTGCGAATGTCGTCCGACTCCTGTTCGCAAAAAGGAAAGTCATGAATATATGTGCAGACCGAAGAGCAACGAATCACCAATTCAAAATCAACAACTAAAGTGAAGTAATTTGATCCCAGCCTTTATGCATGTTGGATATTATGATCGTCAACACAAATGCAAGCAGCAAAAGCATAACAAGAAAAACAGAGCCAAATTATGGCAGAGTGGACTCAAACTGACATGGTAGAGCGATTCGAGATTGGACCATAGTTGCTGCACGCTTGTCCAGACATTCAACACAGCCTCGACAGTGGCAAGCTTTTTCTGCCATTTGTTGACTTCGTCCTGGAAGTGTGCCACATATTTGTTGGCGCGAATGTTTTGCAGCGTAACCTACGACCAAGACGGAATGAGTCTGAAAGAATTGCACGCCGCCGAATGTAAATTTGGTGGGAAAATGCAGCGGAATGTGAAAAGAAGATTAAAATAGATAATAAAAGCGACTGATGACAAGGTCGACACAGAAAAAGTGACTGAAGAAAAAAGTGCACTTACAAGGTGCTCTTCGAGTGTAATGAGAAGTGCTTGGGGAACAACGATAGAGTAAGTTCCTTTCATCGCTGCATAGCGCACTTCCATCTTTTCCCACGCATCTTCAATCATCAACAGGTTCTTTTCCATGATCTACAATAATAGGAATCAGACATGCAGTGTTGAAAGAAAGAAAGAACGCAAATATGACGGATAAGTGTCGAATGGACAAATAAATCTGAACATAAGCTTCTTGTCACACCTGCTCTTTGTTGGCGCGGTCCACGATGCTCACGATTTCGTCCACATAGTTGTGGAGGCGCAGACCGAGAAGCTCGCCAAGATTGACGGTGCTTGTGATAGTGAAGTGAACACCAGTAGCGCGCATGACCTGTGTTGTAATGTTTGGATGAGATTTGATTTTCGTGTGTCAGGCGATGTTGGCATTGAAAAACTCAGACTGGAAACAAGATTGTGCAAAATCCATGTGCAAATAGAAAGGTGACATCTGGAGTACATATCCTGCGCGGTGACGAAAGGCCACATTGATTTGGGGGAGAAAATCAAATCACAGTTGGTGTCTCAGATGGTCAGTGGTTTCATAAGACACTTGCCTGCTTCCAATGACGCTCGCGCATGGAATGGCTGTGGAGCTGGTGAACGACAGGCAATGCAACAATGGTGTTTTTGATTTCGTTCTCCATGCCGATGTAAACATCCCAGCTGCGCGCAATCGCAGGAAGGAAGCGAATGTCCTCCGAGAGCCGATGTG
>JAIYDG010000052.1 GCA_027487625.1 Bacteroidota bacterium | reverse complement strand
TTTTCCGCCCTGGCGCACCATTGTCTCTTGCAGTGTTGGCCTTACCCGCGGAAAATTCAAAAGGCGGCTTGGCGCACAAGGCCTTTCAGATTGCATCAGCACGCGCTGCCGATGATGATGGATTCGTTGTTAGAATGCACTTTGGCTTTTAGCTAATGGCCATTGGCAGGATTTCAAAAGCCTAAATTACGTTGACTTTTTTAATTTATCATTCTTAGTATAAAAGCATATTCTCATTTCTAAAATCATATGCCAAAAGCAAAAAGCCAATGGCTAATAGCCAGCTGTTATGGGTATAAAAATCTCCTCTTCCGATTCCGGGTCATTGTTTTTGTATTTTTCGCCCATTACAGCAAAATGTGGACCTTCAGCTAGTTTATATCCTAAGTTTGGTAACCATTCCATAAAGATTTTTTGAAAGAACTGTGGTGCCATTTGGGGTAATCCTTTAAAAACAAAAACGGCGTAAGTGCCCGCCGGAATGGTATAAGTTTCAAACTCGTTTGGAAGATTCTCTGTTGTTGTAATTTCAACACAAGCCCATTTGTCGAACTGAGTATTTGGTGTAAATTGATTGATGTTAAAATTACTATCGTAAACTGTCATTGAAATCAATGAGCTGTTTACATTTTGAGTTATTTCTCTTCTTCTTGGCATAAAACTGCTCCATAACAAAAAGGTGGTGTCGTTTGTCAAACTCATAGGCTTACGTAAACCTGCTACCAGGGTATTGGATACTTGTTTAATTTGAGGGTTCATCGACCTAAAAAAAGGATTTTAAATGTTTGTAGGATAATATTTAATGGTGTAAACTTCTTACTTATAATTTGATAATTCTTTTGTTGATGAAATGTCCTTTATCATCCTTCAATTTTAAAATATAAGTATTGTTAGATAAGCTCGATACATCAATTCCATCATTCATTTTTGTTCCACTTAACATACTTCTTCCCATTAAGTCAAATACTTCAAAAGATTCTATTTGAATCAGGTTGCTACTTACATAAACTTTATTGTTTGTTGGATTGGGATATACCACAATTCGTTCATTTTCTATGTTAATTCCTTCAACAGATAATGGTGTTTTAGTACTTCTCCAATTGCTTGCAATATTGTTGTCGGAGTTGATGTCTTTGAGCTCCAAATAAGCGCCTTTACCATCCGCATCAATAGGCCATGGAAGGGTATCCATATAAGTTACTTCGTCGATGGTATTTCCATAAGCATCACTCAAAACCAATTTTTGAGATTTATTAGAAAGGTTTCTCGAGAATTCACCGAAGGCTAGTTTTCTATAATAATCCTCAAATACATTTTCATTTCCAACAATGAATATGCTGTTGTATGGCCCAATTTTTGAATTAGGAGGAAACTGATAACTAATTCCCAATTCCCTAAAATAATAACCAGTTGTATTTACAATTTGACTGCTGTTATTGGTAATTTCAATGAATTCAAAATCGTTGCTGGAGTCGGCGCCAAAGGGTAGGGGATGGTAATGTATTTTAGTAATTACCAATTTTGGAACTGATACATTGGTACAGATTTGCGTTTGAATGAGTTTGCTGTTCATCCAAGTATATCGCGCTTGTAACCACGATTTCATAGAATTGATGTGTTTGGTATAATTACCAATATTGTTCCATCTGGTTTGTTCTCTTTCTCTGGCTTCTGTTAACATGGTACTTAATGAATCCATGTTGTTTGCAATAACATCATAGTTTAAAGGCATTCCTGGAGCAATCATTTCTTTCCAACGTTTACTCATATAACAACGGAAAGTTTCATTGTCGTAGAGGTCTTTCCAAAAGCGAGCTCCAACATTATCGTTGCCATTACTAAACTGCCAAATATTATTAAAGCTTCTATTAAAACCCCACATAAACAAATCGTTTCCGTAGGTGAGGTTCAAATCCCAAACTGGGCCAGCTCTTAGTTTGCCCATTTTGTCCATGTGAAAAAAAGTGCTCATTTGATAGGCATCGGCGTTGGAAGACAATTCATTGATGAGCATAAAATCGATGAAACTTGGGATGTCTAAAAGTGTTGGATAACCATTAAAGATGGTTTCATTTTTTATATTGATGGCTTTAAAATAATTCTGGATGTAAGCAGCTTGTTGGGTTGTAATTAATTGCGGACTTGGATTATGGTGAATGAAATTTACTTCTCCTCCTAAATATGTCGGAAGCGTAAATGCAATTGGATCTCCACCCGTTTGTTTATCGCATTTTGTCATGTAACCACCGGTAACATCAGGGAAATTATTATCGGTATTTGAGAGCTTTCGGACATTGACTCTATCATCATCGATTTTTAATTTTTCTTGAAAGATATATAGTCCTTTGAAATCGCCATTGACAATGAGTTCGCAATACCTGCTTCGTGAAGAGTAGTTTCCCATTTTACCATAAGCATCATAGGAAATAAAATCGCGCATGGTAGTAGAATCGTATGCATGTGAGTTAAGAATCCAATCGTTTTCGGGAGGCATACCTAAAATACCCACATTGTAGTTGCTTACATTGTCGGATAATAAGGTTGTTAGTGCATAAGGTTTTTTAGGAAGGTCTTGAGAAGAAGAACCACGGAATTCAATACCAATTCGGCCTGTATATGAAAGGTAATCGAGGTTGTTTTGGTCGTTTACAAAATTGCGTGCACCATTAGGTCTTTCAATTACCTTCATGTTTCCGAGCACCTTCACATAATCAACAATTTCTCGAGGTCTGCCTGTTGAAGGGTTGTTATCTGTAGTAACAATAACTATAGGTAGATTACTGCTGGTAAAAGTTTGTGATATTGATTCTTTAAAAAGAAAAAAGAATAGAATAAATAGGAGTTGTTTTGATCTCATTTTTTGAATAGCTGAACAAATTAGGATTCTTTTTGGGAATTGTAAATTTTAATTTGAGAAATGGAGTAAAATTCAAGCAAAATGACGGGAATATGGATTTACTTGATTTTGTTTTCTTGTTACAAGTACGATTGTTGTAAAACAATAATTCGTTGCATTTATCCTTACTTTTTAGGCAAAAAGTAAGCAAAAGCCTTTCATCATCGGAGGCGCCTGCTTTGCTGCTAGGCCAACACCTGATGCAATCTGGCCGGCCGCTGCTGCCTTTTCCGCCCTGGCGCTCCATTGTCTTTTGCAGTTTTGGCCAAACCCGCGGAAAATTCAAAAGGCGGCTTGGCGCACAAGGCCATGCAGATTGCATCAGCACGCGCTGCCGATGATGAGTTCGTTTTCAATGAAACGTTTTTGTTTTTGATGATGGATT
>JAIYDG010000245.1 GCA_027487625.1 Bacteroidota bacterium | reverse complement strand
TTACTTTGTGATAAAATTGCATTAATCAATCGTTCTGAAAAAGTACTAGAGGGTAATGTTGAAGATATAAAAAACCAATTCAAATCAAACACATATGAAGTAATTTATGATGGAGAAAATTTGATTGAAAATGAAACCTTTTCAATAGAACATATTGATTCAAAGAAGAAAAAATCTGCATTGATATCATTAAAACAGAACTTAAATAACAACCAAATTATTCAATCAATAATGAATCAAAATGTGGAGATTTTAAGTTTCTCTGAAAAACTTCCAAGCATGGAAGAAATCTTTATCAAGGCTGTTGAATCAAGTAATTTAAACAAATAGTATGAAAAAAATTTGGCTTGTTACAAAACGTGAATACATCACCAGGGTAAAGAAGAAATCCTTTTTGGTGATGACACTTTTATCTCCGCTTCTTATTGTTTTATTCTACGGAATTATATTTTACTTCAGCTTTAACAAGGATATTTCAGATACTTCAAAAAAAGTTCTTATTGTTGATGAATCAGGAAATTTCAAAAATCAATTAAAGAATAGTAAAACCATCTCATTTGAATATGTAAATATTGATAAAAATGAAATTCAGAAGGTTTTAGAAATTGATGAAAACTATGGGATTATTTTTATTCCTGCTAATACAGACTCAATTAAAGAACTTGAATTTTTAGGCAAAGAACAACCCAGTTTAAATACCTTAGATTATATCGAATCTCAGTTTTTATCTACTATTAAGAATAAAAAATTATCTGAAAAAGGAATCGATAAAGAGATTTTAACTCAGATAAATAGCCAAAAATTAAATCTGAAAACGATTAAATACACTGAAAAAGGTATTGAGAAAGGTAATTCAGGAGTAACTACAATGATTGGTTTTATTGGTGCATTCCTCATTTATCTATTTATATTTTTATATGGAATTCAGGTAATGAGAGGTGTTATTGAAGAAAAAACTAATCGCATTGTGGAAGTAATTATTTCATCAGTTAAACCTTTTCAATTGATGATGGGTAAAATTGTTGGAATTGCAATGGTTGGACTTACTCAGTTTCTACTCTGGATTGTTTTGGTAAGTGTTTTAAGTGGACCAGTTTCGGGAACTATTATGAATTTAATGGATGTTTCTCCAACTGAAATTGCTGCTTCTCAAGGTGCAAAAATTCCTGAAAACACAAATGAAGGAGGAATTGGAGGGTTTATGAATGATTTAGGAAATTACAATTTCACTTTAATCCTTTGTATGTTTTTGTTTTACTTTATCAGTGGATATTTGTTTTATGGTTCTTTGTTTGCAGCTATTGGTTCCGCCGTTGATAATGAAACCGATACTCAGCAATTTATGTTTCCTATGACAATGCCATTAATCCTTGCTTTTGTTTTAGCACAAAGTGTTGTTGTAAATGCTCCAAATGGTTCAATTGCAGTTTGGCTTTCAATGATTCCTTTTACTAGCCCTGTTGTAATGATGGTGAGATTACCTTTTGGTGTTCCGGTTTGGCAAATCCTAGTATCAATGTTATCGATGATAACAGGATTTATTTTTACAGTATGGCTGGCAGGTAGAATTTACAGAATTGGTATTTTAACTTTTGGCAAAAAACCAAGTTATAAAGAAATTTGGAAATGGCTATTTATGAATAATTAAATGAGCGTTAATCCGGCAAGAGTTGTACTTAAAATAAAATCGTATCGCGCATTTTTAGGAACCCGATTGTTTCTTACTCTTGGTTTTCAAATGCAAGCTGTTTTAGTGGGCTGGAGGATTTTTGAACTAACTAAAAATCCTTTATCTCTAGGTTTAATTGGATTGGCAGAAGCTATACCTGCGCTTTCTGTGGCGCTTTATGCTGGCCATTTAGCTGATATCAAAAATAAAAAAAAGATACTTTTAATTTGTCTTACCGGTTTAATTATTAGCAGTTTAGGTTTATTCTTAAGCAATTCATCTCTGCTTCAGATTCAAAATGAATCGAGAGTTTTATGTATGTATTTTTTCATTTTTACTAGTGGTATCGCCCGCGGATTTTATGCTCCGTCATCATTCTCCATTATACCTAAATTAGTACCTAAAGACTTATTGGTAAATGCTGGTACCTTAAATTCCACAGTTTGGCAATTTGCCGCTGTTGTTGGTCCTGCAATTGGTGGATTGATTTATGCATTCGGTGGAATTGATTTAAGTTTTGGTATTATAATTAGTTTCATGCTGATTGGATTCTTTAACCTTACAAGAGTGCATGGAGATTTTAATCCGAGTGGCGGACAGACTGAAGGAATAGCTTTAAGACTTAAAGAAGGAATCAGTTTTGTATTTAATAATAAAGTGATTCTATCAGCACTTTCTTTAGATTTATTTTCTGTTTTATTCGGAGGTGCAGTTGCTCTATTACCTGTATTTGCCAATGAAATTTTAAAAGTAGGACCTGAAGGATTGGGAATTTTAAGAGCTGCTCCTTCTTTGGGAGCAGTAATCACAATGAGTTTCCTTTCAATAAATAAGGCTATTCCACAACCCGGAAAGATTTTAATTGCTGCAGTAGCCGGATTTGGTATTTGTATGATTGGATTTGGTTTATCTGAAAGCTTTATTTTATCAATAATACTATTGTTTTTAAGTGGTGCTTTTGATAGTGTTAGTGTTGTTATCAGGTCTAATATATTACAATTACAAACACCAGATCACATGCGAGGAAGAGTTTCTGCAGTGAATACCATGTTTATTGGTTCAAGTAACGAAATTGGGGCTTTTGAAAGCGGCTTGGCTGCAAAACTAATGGGAACTGTACCTTCTGTAGTTTTTGGAGGAATCATGACTCTGGCCATCGTTGGATTTACCCAAGTTAAAGCCAGAGCACTTAAAAATTTGAAATTTGAATAACTAAGATTTCGATTTCTTCTTAACTTCTTTATTAGCTTTTAATTGAATTGGATTGGGAACCAACTCCTCCAATAAAGCTACATCTAAAACTTCCAACATATTTTTTACAAAATGGAATTTTAAATCCTTTAAATAATCAGCTTTAATATCATCAATATCTTTTCTGTTTGCTTCACATAAAATAATATCAGTGATACCTGCTCTTTTTGCAGCAAGAATTTTTTCTTTAACGCCTCCAATTGGTAATACTTT
>JAIYDG010000527.1 GCA_027487625.1 Bacteroidota bacterium | reverse complement strand
TCATTCTATAAAGAATTAGAAGATTTTGGATTCAAGACTGAAGAACGCCAGAAAACAAAAGTAATCCATGCATTAAAATGGCCTGTCATAAAAGACAAGTTAGATTTATTGAGAATGTATATTGATTAGATTTATTCTGAATCAGAATTGTACTGAATATTTAAGCGTGTAGATCTTCTTGTCGGTTTTGTTTTTTCTAACTGCTTTATTGTGATAACTTCATGATATGGTATTGGTTTTCCAGTTAATTCTTGTCCACGGAATTGTCCTCGAAACCATTCACGTAAAACATACATTGGAACACTTCCTGGAGTTAAATAAATGTTTGTAATTTTATAATTTTCATCAGAATACTTATAGTCTCCCTCTCTAAATCGCACGTCTCCACCTGTTCTTTTTGTGCGATAAATTATTCTTTTCACTAATGTACCAATGGACAATAATTCTTTTTTTCTGCTACTCTTATCTTGTGGTCTTTTGATTACTCTCGGTTCTTCAGTTTCATCAAATGCATCTTCATTTTCTTCACGTGTTCTTGCTTTTCTGATTTTTTATTAACTCCACTCAAGTAAAAAGTATCAGGGTCGAGAACTTTATCATTCATATCTTCAACAACCTCCATGATAACTTTTTCCACATCTAATGGTTTCGGAATGTTTGGTTTTTTCTCATTCATTGCTTTTAAAATTTTTTGTTTGTTCTTATTCATTTTCAAGTGTAAAATATTTTTGAATTCTTTGATTTTATTATCCACGATTCCGAGTGTCGCACCTTTAAATTTTTGAACGTGTTGAATGTTAATTTCTTTCAAATATTCTGCAAATTCTCCTTGATATTCAGTTCCGTTGTCACTGATTAATTTTTTTGGCTTACTTAAAAATTTTCTGTCCCATCGTTTTGTATAAATATCTTCAATAGCCTCCGTTGTGGATGCGGCGTCTTTTCCCATCATTGCATAAATGTCAAACTTATGTGTTCCTACGTCTGCCACTGCAAAAATATTGTTAATATTTACAAAATCTGGTTCTTCAACTTTGTCATAGTAAAATTTATAAAATTGTTTTGGTTGATAAGGACCTAACGCCATAATATCACATTGATGAACTGCGTCTTCTTTATGTTCTCGATACCGGGTTTCTTCCCATGAATAAAATTTTGGACGTCTTAGTTTTTTTGTTAATTCTCCTTGATCTAAATCATAAATTGGTTCAAATTCAGTTTTAGGACGACCTCTTCCTCTTTTTTCTTTTGGTTCAGTTTCTTGTTCAGCTATAAATTTTTGGAAGTTTTTTGATCCTTTTGGACGGCCTCTTCCTCTTTTCTGACTTGGACCACTTTCATTCTGATTCATAATTAAACAAATAAATTTTATAAAATTGACGGTTCAGTTTTATAAAAAAAAATATTAAATTTAATAATGCCGGAAACTAATACTAAACTTGGAGATTATCGTGAAAAACAATTAGTTGCTAGATTACCTAAAGGACAAGGTGGTGGCACGATGGCTATTGTAATTAACAACAAAAAAGTTCGACAACGAATTTTTAATTTAGAAGAACCCTTAACAATTTCTGAGACGATGCAAGAATTGGAAAAATTAACGGACAAATTTGAAAAAGATGACGGAAAAAAGAAATACAGTTATCAAGTTGCTATGAGATTAGAAGACATTGGATGGCGATCGGGACACTGGAGTAATATTGGATCACATGATTCAATTGGAAATTTTCCACAAAAATATAAAATTGCAGATGAAGAAGGTAATGAAATTCCATATGATGGAGAAGTTACTGATGTCATAATATATATGATGGATTACGATCCACGATTTGACACAGAAGAAGCCGATTTTTAAAAATTGACAAAAATAAAAAAATCACATAAAATAAAAAAAATGAGTTTTTTCAAAAAAAGAAGAACATTAGTACCTACAGCTTCAGAAAAATATAATAGACACATCCCACCATGGGACATTAAAAAACCTATTATGATGTACAGAAATATACCCAATGGAAAAGTAGAATATTACAGTAATGAAACCGGAAGATTTGAAGATGAAGGAAAACTTAAAAATGATTATCACAATTTGTATAAAGATGGATTAAAAAAAGTTAGTCATTACTTGGTGAATGATATGGTTGGGGTTGCTCCAAATGAAGAAAATACAATTGAAAATTGTTTTAAAAATTTTGTGATTGGGGCTACAGAAATAAAAAGAAGAACGAAAGGAAAAATAGATTTTTTTCAATATGGTCTTGCGAAACCGACACTTGATAAAGCATTTATGGCGTATAATCTTGGTAAGGTAGATAAATTGTATGAAATGGAAACAGTTGAAAAGTGGAATCGCGAAGACGAAGAAAATGACAGAAATTACGACGAAAGAGAAGTAATAGAATCGTGTTCTGGTGCATTAATTTATATAGAACGACACAGAAAATTGACAGTATCCAAGTATGATTATTCTAGCAAATATAATGCAAGTTTATGTGATGAAAATTTATTTATTCCTGTTAAGAGGGGTATCTTTATGGAAGAAGTTAGAGAAGAAGAGTTTATAGAAATGATAAATAGTGAAAAGTATTTACTAATTTCCAGAAATGTTGACTTGTTTTTTCCTCATGCAAGTTGTGAATTATACAGCCCTATTACGATCAGCAAATTAGAAAAGTCAAAAGTGAAAGGATATTACACAAATTACGAATTGAAATTAGCTTTACAAATGGGAGCTAAACTATACACCACCAATGAGAACCCTGATTTTGAAGTTGTGGTTTATCCGAAGGAAACACATTGTATAAAAGCTTCTGAATGGTATGGATGGGGTTGTAAGGACTTGTATCAAATTAAAAAACGTCCAGAATCATGGCAAGCAAAAGTCTTGGCCAAGAAGTGTTTGACACGAATTTGGGGACAACATTGTGAAAGAAAGAAGAATTGGCCAGTGAAATTTGATAAAAGAATTACGGAAGTGAATGGAGAAAGAGTATTAAATTTAAAATTATCTGAGGCAATAAATGCAACTTTTACAAGAAATGAACAAGATGAAGTTGTTGCAATTCACAGACCACGAGATCAATATTTGGGCTGGATTCCCAGAATAAAACCATTCCTACGAACATTCACTAGAGTTGAGATGATGAAAAAATGCAACATATTTTATTTTGAAGGTTTTGAAATTATTCGTATTCACACTGACTCTTTTTGGTTGAATAAAAAAATAGAAAATTATGCAATAAAAAAATCTGAAGCAAGAGACATGGGAGTTCTTGGATACGAAGGAGACCAAGATGTCGATACGGAATTAATCCGCTCCAGAATAAACCGCCCCAATTAATCAAAATATGCAATTGCCTTGTCGATATCTTCAACTGTAATACTCATATTATCATATTCAAGCCCTTTCTCAATTCTGACTTTTTCCACAAAATCCACAAAATCTTTACTTTGT
>JAIYDG010000672.1 GCA_027487625.1 Bacteroidota bacterium | reverse complement strand
CACCGACGTATTCAGCTCTCACCCCGACCATAGCGAAATCATGGATTTCATTAGCTCATCTGAACCCGAAAACATTAAAAAAGTATTCCTAATCCATGGCGAACTACCCCAACTCGAAGCCATGAAAAAATCTGTTCAACAATTGGGGATTCAGGAGGTATATACGCCAAGTTTGGGAGAGAGTTTTAGTTTGTAGGGGGATTTCTTTAATTAATTGAGTTATTATATTTAACACAAATATTTTATTTACAAAGCGAAAATCTGTTTCATAAGCATTAAGCTTGTTCATATAGTTTTGTATTTTTTAGTCAGGTCAGAATCTGTCAATAAAAGAGTTTTGTTTCATTTTACACTAATATATTGCACCTTTAAGTACATCATATTGTTATAAATGAAATATAAAACTAACCACTCTCCCCTATTCAATCGCAATTTTCACTGCTAAAATATGTTTACAGAGGCCTCTAGTGTTTTGGTTGTTTGTATACCAATTACAGGTGCATTGATATGTTTCATTCTTTTTAATAACTGTATGGTATACATCAGCAGAACCTTTTACCATTGCTTTTAAATAAGTTTCGGTGTTTTCTACTATTTCTATTTCATCATTATTAACTATTTTCTTTGCATTTTTTAATCTGGGGTTAAAACTCATGAGCCTCTCTGGTTTAAAAGGAATTCTTCTATAGAAATAATTATTATCAAATAAATTATAACCAAGAAGTCCAATACCCGATAAACTAGATTGCAAAGTATTCATTAACTTTAAATCAATACCATTTTCAAAAGCTATGAGTGTAGGATTAAATAATTCATTTGTTTTAAAGAAATGATTAATCCCAAGAATTAGTTTATCAGAAACCATATTTGTTAAATCTTCCAATAATCTTCCTTCGCCCGAAAATCCTCTATAAACACTATTCGAAAACAAATAGGTCATTTGAATATCCTTAAAGTTTAAAATGAAAGCAAAACTTTGCTGTGATTGATGTTTATAGATAAAAATACTATCGACACTAGAAATTAGTTTTTGTACCAAATTAAGTCTGTGAATGCCTCCAACTTTAATGCTATTGGGCTTTTCGAGCGGTGAAAAAGAATAATTTAAACCTGATTTTATAAGATAATAATCAGATTTAGTTGGTGCATTGGGAAGCGTTTTAAATAGCTGTAAAGCTTCAAATTTGCTTAACTGAAAAGCCAATTCCATTTCAGATAAAAATACTTGAACATTACCTAAGCCTTTTATCCATCTATTGGGTAATGTTACTTTCTTTTCTACTGTTTGCTGTTTATCTGTTACAATATGAACTTCTTTTGAACCAACTCCAATAAGCAATTTTTCTGATTGTTGTACCTGATTAAATGCTCTTATGGTTTGGTTGTTAAAATCAATATTTGTTGTTCCGGCATGTAAAAATTCACCATCAATTCCATTCTTTAATATAGTTATTTTGGCATATACACTGTTACAAGAAGAAAAACCTTCAAAATGTAACTCTCCTGCTCCAACAGAAACAATAGGGTCTTTTAATTTTGCAATTTGTCCGGGTGTTAATGCAAAGTGCGAACTTACAGTTTGTGCCAAAACACTTAAACATCGTGATGCCAAATATGCATTATGTATATTTCCATAGAAAAAACAAGGCTTTTCGTTATCTAATTCGATTTCGGAATGGTGAGAAAATGAAAATATTTTAGAATTATCTTCTTGAAAAAACAGTGATGGACTCTTATATTGATAAACAAATTCTGTTTCCATTATTTCTTTAGTTCTAAAATTTTATCTTCTATTTCCTTCTCTACATTCAATTTTAAGAAATTTTGCAACTCTTTATAGTATTGAATCATTTTTTTACTGTTAATAGGTAGATTCAGTTTATCAAAGTTCTTTATACAAGATGCCAAAACACTTAACTGAAAAAGCCTTGATTCTTTGGTATGATTGGGTTTATCCAAATATTCAATAAATCTGTTTACAGGAGCATATTTATCATTTATCAATTTGCTAATTATTTCAGCCAAATGATTCAAATCTTCATTTCTAGAGATAGCCAATTGAATATACTCTGATGCCAGGTCACGTGAGATTTTCTTTTCAAACAACAAACAAACTGCCACGTATATCCATGCACTATGATAAATTCTATTTTGATAATCAAGAATAAATTGCATGGGATATAAACATTCTTCAAAGCCTCCTACTTCATTTCCTGTAGATACATCAGGAATATATCTGCATAACATCGAATCAACATAATTGGGATTTAAGGAAAGCTGGCTATAAATATCAACTCTACTCGCTTTTTGCATAGAGGCTGTATTATAAAATATTGATTCTAGCCTCTTCACTTTTTCTTTATTATACCAATGATAATTCCAATTGTTTTCTAAATTTAATCTATACCAAGTACCATATTCTCTTTCATCTTTTTCAACTGTAAATCCTAAATTAAATGGATGAACGATTGCCGGATAATCTGATACTTTTGATTTTTCAAATTCTTTAAACACTCCATTAGGGTATTTAATTCTTGTTATTTGTGTCCATAGTGCCAAGGTATTATTTGAATAATTTATATGAGTTGATTGGCCAAATAAATAACGAATCGCATCTGCATAATAAGCATTCAAACTTTTTAAAATCTCAGAATAATCAGCATCTAATTCTTTAATTATAATTCGATTACAAGCTACAATTAGATCTTCTAAATCAATATTGGACTTACTATTTTCATATACTTTTATTCTTTCCAATAAAATTCCAGGATGCACATAAAATGGCTCATGTGTTGGTGTTGAAAGAAATGGTAATTTGTCTTTAGCTTGTAATTTCAAAAACGTCATTTGTGCCTTTTTGCCTAAAAATGGAAGGTATTTGAAATCCATTTTTACAATACCATCCACACTTTGGTTTATCCAAGCTTCGAGAAATAATGTAAATGCAGTTAGCGTATCACTTTCATAAAACTTTGCAAAAAGTGGTTTTGTAAATGGCTTTATTTGTTTCACATAATCTTCCGGAATTTCAGATTGAAGCTGAATGATTCCTTCAAAAAACAATTCAATATCACAAATTGATTTGGTTCTGATACAAGTTCCAATAAACATTAAAAGTTCGTCCCAATTAGCGATTTGAGTAATTTGCTTATTCGTTATTATTTCAGAAATGGTTTCAGTAACATTTAAAGAATCAGCATCCTCTACTTGTAAAATATCCTTGGCTACTTGTTTTAGATTAGGTAAAAATGGTGATACAATACCTGCCAATTCATTATCGTTAAAATGTCGAATTAAAATTTTAGCTGTTTTTTCCTGAATCTTGGCATCAGTTTGCATAAAAAGTAAACTGAGTTGATTCCTGTAATCGAGAGGTATTTTATATGATTTTGATAAATAGCTTTCAATGATATCTAATACTATTAACAGCGACTTAGAGATTTTATCGTTAGAAAATACAATAGAAACATTTTCTAAAAAAGATAAATAGTCAAATTTAGGGTCTGTATAAATCCCTTTAATAGTTATAATAACATAGTTTATTAAACTGGTTTGACTTGTTCCCAAAATTGAAAATAAGGTAGCTTGATTAACAATTAATTCTTCTTGAGTAGGTTGAAGTAATTCCAATAATCTTACAAACCAATCTAAATGAGGCTTCTTCCAATTGTTGAGTAATGATTCCAATAATTGGCTTATCAGGTTTCTATTTTTAATCACATTGTTTTGAATCAATATCTTCAAAACCTCTGTCCAGTAAACACTTGCTTTGGCGCTTAAGCCATTGGAATAGTCAATAGAATTAGCTTTTATTGAATCAAGAATTGGAATTTCATATTTGTAAAACTGACAAAATACTTTTTCTATCGATTCAGGATGATGCATTAAGTACTGAGCATCATCAAAATGATTGTTATCAAAACCTTGAAGATTAAATAAACTTCTAACAAAAAATTCTTCATCAAATTCTACCCAATTATTTTCATACAATTTCCAAAGCACTTTAAAATTGATGTTTCTAAATCTTTCTTTCGAAAGATCTTTAAGAACTTTATTTAAATAATTGGGAGGAAATAACTTGTAAAAGTCAACAATTGGCTTAAAATAACCTGTTGCTATAAATTTATAATAGGGATTTGAAGTAAAGAATTCATGTTTAGTTTCTAAAAGTTTTAATTCATCATATTGTCGCACACATGTGATTAAAAAGTAACTTAAAAAAACATCTAATTCTTGTCTGTTTTGGTAAAAGTCATCCCTTTCTTTTCCCTTTAAATCTGTTCCAACTTTTTTTAAAATATCAGCATCAATGTCTATCCCTTTCAACAATATAATAGTAGAAAAGCGCTCTTCATCTGTAAGTAATTTTGAAAAGTTCAAAATTTCTTCAAAGTTTTTATTTTTAATTAGATAAATAATCTTCTCCATATCTGTTTAAAGGATTGAATAGAGTTTGGTATAATTGAATTTCCAAACCCATAAACTCAAATATAATTGAGGAAAACGAATTATCTATTAACTAAAAACTTAAAATTGAAAGTATAAAGCCCAGCAGTTTTATAAATCTAATTAAGTCTGTTTTGTTCCATCACTTTTTCATATTGCTCCAATGTTTGGTAATCAGCCCTGCCAATATTAGTTGGTAAATTATCTATGATTATCTTATAAGCCTCTTTAGGATTTCCTTGCCCAAGACAATCTTGTGTGCCTTTCCAATTGTGCTGTATAGCTTGTTCTTCTGTTCGCACAAGTATAATATCGTCTGTTATAGTTGCTCTTAATAAATCGTTGTTTAAATCTTCGCCTTGTTCACCAATATACCTGCTTAATCCTAAGTCCCAAAGTTGGTGGAATGTCATTAGTTTATTTGTTGTGCTATCTTCACTTAGAAGTTTTACAAGTTCAATTTCGTTTTGGGATATGTATTTTGTATTGTCGAGTAAGTTTTGCCAATGCCATTTGATATATTCAACATTACTTATCTCAATTTTCTTCCGTTTTAATGGAAATTGTATTTCAGGAATTTGCCTTTCGATTTCATTACTATTGAATCGTAAGTCATTCCATAAGTATGTTGCTAAACTTACTTTCTGAGTATTGGGTAGTGCTTGTGAATGCCAACATATTCCATTCTCCCAAAAATCAATATGTATTGAACCATCATCAGCTAAAGAAGTAAACTGTGACATTCGGTTTTTCTCCTTCACAAAGAAACTTTCGGTAAGCTTTAATTTTGAGTTTAGTTTCACAAGCCCATCTTGTATTGAATCAATTTTCTCTGGAGCAGAAACAATCTTTTTGAAAAAGTTCAAAGCTTTTTTCCAATTCCAGATTTGATATTTATTGGGTTCTCTCATATTGGAAATGGATTCTGTTATTGAATTGGGATTTTGCTTTAATCAAATATATACTAGCAATCGAAGCATTCAAACAGTAAAATTTCATCAAACTTAAAAGAAATATATACTTATACTAATTGT
>JAIYDG010000664.1 GCA_027487625.1 Bacteroidota bacterium | reverse complement strand
CAAATTGAAAATATAATCAAGTACTACAAGGATAAAGTTTCAAATGCAAAAAAGCTATTTCAAAAAAATAAAACAACTAATCTAAAGTCAGCACAAGACAACGCAGTTATAACACTTATGAGATTGATTAATAAAGATTTGAGACATGATATTAGTAAAAGAACTTTAGCAAGAAATACAGCCGAACAGATTGAGCGATACATTGAATACCATATAAATCAAATTCAATTGTTGGATAAAGAGGCAACAGCGGAAAAGGCAGAGTTTGCACAGACTTTCGGAACGAATGAAGATTTTGGAACTTTCTCACAATCTGAAGATTTTGATACAAGACTGAGCAGAATGTCATTCGCACAGGGAGAAAGAATTACACGCAGAAGTGTAAGCAGACAGAGTCGACATTCTGTGTTTGGTGGAATGACGAAATTGTCTATGAGTGCAGTTGCAAAAGGATACATAGAATCCATAAATCAAATAGTCAATGAAATATATAAGGGCTACATGATAGGTGTGGATTTGTATGAAGAGCACAAAAGAGTTCTTGAAATAATTATCAGAGAATTGGATTCACAAGAAAAAAGAAAGCAATTGACAGAAATCGAATATGCAACAATACTTGACTTGTTATTTCAAGCAAATCAGATGAATACTTTAAAGAATGAAGTAAAACAAATAAAAGATGATACAGAAAAGTTAAAACAACTTTCAGAATTGTTTAAAACTCAACGCAAGGAATGGAGCAAAAAAGAACTAGAATTCAAGTAGCAACAAATTCCTCAAGCAACAGATGACTCATATGCTCAGTGGTTGAGATTAGAGAGGGACATCCATAGAAATATAACATTTGCAGAATTAGGTCAGGAACTAATCGACAAACAAATAAAGAATGTTGAATTATCCAAATCTGGAACTTTACCAGAACGATTAACATTATTTGAAGAAGACATTTTATTAGATGACATGGAAAGTGAATATGAAATGGAAAGTGAATATGAAACGGAAAGCGAAGACGAATATGAAAGCGCAAATACCAGTCAAATAAGTCTCAAGGAAAATAATGCAATAATGGTTGATTTAGCTGAATACATCTCAGACCATCGTGAAATAATAAATACTATAGACCAAATTGACAGAATGAAAGGAGACAAGGACCCAGAATTATTAGAAAATGCTATGATATATTTGAGAGGTGTTTATGAAAAAATTAAAGATACATACAATTTTTTGAATGGTATAGAAGATTCTGATGACAAAAATACCTTAATGAATATCGTAGATGGCCTATATAAAATTATTCCAAAATTAAAAGACAGTATTGAAATAGACTTAATGATTAGTACGATAAAAGATAACCCAGACCCACAAATTCCTACAAAGATTTTTGTTAATGTATCTAATAGTGGTACATTGGAAGAAATTGCGAGCAATTCATCAATCGTAATTGATAAAAGAATGAATTCATCTGCTGTGAAGACAGAGTCTTTTGATTCACCGCCAAGCAGTCCGATAATTTTGCCACAAACTCCAATAACTCCAAAAGATGAAGTAAAAAGTTCTCCAGTTATAACACCAATCACTCCAAAAGATGAATTAAAAAGTTCTCCTGTTCTATCACCAATCACCCCAAATGTTCAATTTCAACAAACCGCTATTGCAAGTCCGGCCACACCACAAATGAAGAAAAATTCCAGTAAATTACCAACAAAAAGATTACAGCAACTTGCACAGGGCTCACAGGTATTCCGAATTAATATGTATTATCCAAATCCACTAGTAAAGTCAAAAACGACAAGATATTTTGATTTAATTCTCTAGGTAAATGTATGGCGAGAGCAATGACAGCAGATGAATTTCAGAGAATGTTAACACAATTAACAGGAGCCCCACCACCTGGAACAGTCCCAAAAGATGAGCCTCAAAACTTTTTTGAACAAGGACAGGCAAGCTTACAAGCTCAGGAACAAATGAATCAGAAACTGAATAGTTTATCTGATTTCATGAATCATTACATAAACAACACTGATGCCGAATTAAAGCAAGAATTCAAGAGACTAGGTTTGTCAGTATATGAGTCTTTAGTGGATACTGATAGAATGCTCGCAGCAAAAAAGTTAAATGTGATGAGCGAAATGGATGGATACGTAGATGAAATACTAAAATACAATAACGGTCAGAGTACATTCGCAAGTCAAGGATTTGAAAGGAAGTCATTTGATGTATTTGTGAAAACGAATAAGGTATCTGCAAAAGGTGTCCCATTGGACCAGACCTATCAATACATTCCCAAATCTATACCTGAGGCTCACATGAAATTTGACGGAAAATTATTCAATCTGAAACAAGGAGACAGCAAGATATCAGCAAAAAGTTTCCATGACATTGAAAAGATTGCGCTTAAAGGAGGAGAGTACAGTGATGAGCTCAGTGCATTCAGAAAAATAAAACAGCACATAGACAAGAAAGAACTTCCAAGCAATGTCATATTTAAAGCTCGAAAATGGTAATAAACAATACATTTAATCAATTCTTTAATTCATTTTTTTCCATTTCCTTTTTACAAAAACTATAAAAATGTTTCGCGAATGGATTGTTAGCGTTTGCTATATCACAACGTTCTCGTTTTTCCTTTTCGCATTTCTTACGTTTGTAAGTTTGGCTTGACCGTTTGCATTTGGTTTTTTCATGAGATAATACCTTTTCTTTATTTTCCATTTATACATATGGAAAATAAAAAAATTAAAATTGCGCCACTTACAAAAGCCGAGCCTGTTGTCAATGATGGAGTACCTGAACCTTTACCCAATTTTAAGACAAGAGCAAATTTCTTAATGGGGATACTGGCTCCAACTGGCTCAGGTAAGAGTCTATTGATTGCCAATCTTGTACGCAAATACTACTTTAAGGTTTTTGATAAAATTTATTTCTGTAGCAGTAATGTAGATAATGGTAAAGTATACGACAAAAGTTATGAGTCGATTAAATTTGATGATGAGAGAGTATTTGATACGATTGACAATGAAATAGCTGACTGGATTCGTCAGGACATTACAAGTGATGATGATTTTAAAAATAAGGACTTTAGAGCACTTCTTATTATTGATGACCTAATTACAAATGTCATGCAAAAAAAAAAAAAAAAAATACAATTGTTATGGATAAAATCTCGTCATTTGAAATTAT
>JAIYDG010000548.1 GCA_027487625.1 Bacteroidota bacterium | reverse complement strand
AGTGATAAAAAACATATTTGCACAGTGCCGGATAAATTTCCGGATTATTGCACGATCCTAATTAACCAAGGGGAACCCGAAGATTATGTGGCCACTAGGGGTCTGTGTTGCGTTTTGGGTCTCATTCGAAAATCGTCTCCTAATATTGTACCAAATAAATGTGTGATTAAAAGGTTTCAAAATTTGAAATACATTTCTTTAGAATTTGTTGATGAATCATTGAATACATTTAAAATTGATGCTGATACTAATCCCATGTGGATAAAATTAGATGTTTCATGTAATAAATATTTTTAAAAAAATGTTCCATATACATAATGCACTAAATATACACGCTTTATTTTTTACTTACCTTGTTTTTTTGTTTTCTATTCTTTTTTGGGATGGACAGATCGTCAATGCTGAAATTAAGATTTGATTCCGAGGAAAAAAGCAAAAATACCAACAACGCTTCCTCTCAATCCTCAACTTCTTCCAGCTCTGAAACAGAAGAAGAACAAAAAAAAACTCAACCCACCACAAAGCCCTTGTCAAATTCTGAACAAAATTCTTCAACAGCTACAAATTTTCCCATTTATCAAGATTTCATGCCTGACGACAGTGCATCAAACGTTCTTGTCGATCTAGAAAGTACTATTGAAAAAGTTCTTGAAAAACTTTTGGCTGCTAAAAATAATACTCCTTCGACAAGTGCAAACGAGCCTGTCAGTGAAGTCGGTGCTAAAAAACCTGCCGTTGTCAAACGTCGACGTGTAAAGCGGGCTCGATCTGAATCGCTTTCTTCCATAGACTCGGGACCCCTGTCTTCGGTCGACGATTCTGCAACCTCAGGAGAAGAAGAAGGCAGTAATTCTGATGATGATGTAAACATGGGCGGAAAACGAAACAAAAAAAGATCTGGCACAAAAAAGGAGAAAAAATCAAAGCCTCAAAAGCAGAAAAAAACAAAGAGTTGTTCAGCCCCTTCGAAAAGTTCAAAAACTCTTGCACAGGTGAACAAGGCTCTTGGTGGAATTCAAAAGAAAGTGCATAAGGCTTTGGCAAAACGAAAATGAGTGACAAAAAGGTATCAACGCCACCGGCGAAAAAACGCCGAATATCTAAAAAAGTGTCTATAACAAAAAAAATTGAAGGTGTTTTTGTGGGGGGAGATCAAAAACAGTCACCAGAAGTCCCCCAATTCAATCTGGCCGGCCGTCCGGATCAACTCAACAAGGGAATAAAACGAACAACTGTTGAGATTGCCGAACCTTACCACATGAGTAACATCAACACAGAATCGTACTGGCATTTTGTGATTCGTTCAAGCAAAGAAGAATGGATTCGTTTCAACACCGATTCAATTTCCGCTGTTCTCTATGGCACCCACAATAATCCGGACCGCCTCGAAGGCAGTCCTATTGCAGCTCTGGCAGCAGAAACAGTGGCTTTGCAAGCAGGCGTCAACTCTCCATTCATGTTTCTCGATCCCTCTGTTATGGGCAGCAGTTTTTGTTACAGGGTTGATGTGGCAATCAACAATCAAAATGTACCAACAAACTCTTGCGTGGGTGACTTGTTTTTGCATTATGTTCGATGTGCCAACATCTTCAATGGAAGAGCGAAAAATTTTTTTTCTCTCAACACAGACATTAAAACGCCCACTGGAGGTGATCGAAACACAATGACGTCTGCCATGAAATTGGCAACTTCAGCTTTTGATTATGTCACGCCCCTTACCAATGTGGGCTCTAGAATTGTCTTTCACTTGGATGGCATTTTTCCGTTTGACACACAAAACAAAACAATAGAATCGATTGATCGAAAGCCGGAACGAAATCTCGTCTTTCCACCAGACACAGAAATCGAGATCAAACTGCATATATACAGAAATAAATCTGAGGCTATTTTTCACAAAACTTTTGAAACGGCTAGTTATTTCGATGCCAACACCAGAGAATTACCTAGGCCAACAGGCGATGTGAAAATAGCCTTCCAAAGTGTTGTCTTGGAGTATGAATCTACCGTTTTGGAGGAAAGCGAACATGTCAAATCGATAAAGCGCTTCATGGATGGAGGAAAGGCTGTCTACAATTATGATATTGTTCGTGGACAACATCAAGCTCTAGAACCGGACCAGTCAACGAGTCAAAATACCTTTTACATTCAACCGCATGCCCGATTGATTTACATCATGTACCTACCGGATTGGGCAACATTTGTTCAAGAGGCTACTCGAAAGCCTCTATCTGGATGGTCTCGATTTCCCGAAGGAGCCACAAAAATTTCGGTCTCCTTTGCCAGCACAAGTTATTTGGTCACCAAATACTTTGAAAATTTTGGAATAAACGATTCAAACAGTGAAATTACAAAAAAAATCTACTACGAATATCTAAAATTCAACAGAATGATTAATTGTTCTTTCCGAGAATTGTTCCCACGCGAAGCTGGCACCTACAGCATCAATCAGTGCTTTGTGTTTGATGTTCACAAACAGAGATCAGAAAAAATTGAAAAATTAACTTTGATGCATGAATTCGCGTCAAACGCATCTCCGAAGAAACTTCAAGTCGTTTGCATTTCTGTCCATCCCAATGGAGAGGCTATTTGTAGAATGGAAGGGGGCTCATTTAAATATGTGTGGGACTTTCAAATAAAAGACTAACAATACTTTTTCAGTGTCTTCGCCGCCCATTGTTAATGCTCCTGCCCTTCAGCCAGAAAACATTGCTCTGATGGCGGTTGAAAATTTTCAAAGACAGCGAGATCCTGCAGCTGTCGCCAACATGTCTCGACGACGTTTTGTTTTTACGCAATTAAATTCGCTCATCATTGCAGTGTTGACCTGCTTAACAGTGTGCATTTTCACACTGACAAAAGTGGAAAATGTAAACGAATTTATGTTTGGTCAATGCGGCATGCTGAGCAAAATATTAAAAAATCTAACCGGAATTAATCTATCGGCAAACGATTCTGGTTTTTGTTCTTCTAGCCAACCAAATTCTTCAGAGTTATAAATACTTTCATATCTATTCTTCTTTTTTTGTATTCATGTGTTTGCAAAATAAAAAAAAGTGACCTAAATCTTTCCACATTTTTTGTTAAGGTAAACATAACACATTAGGAGGTATCAAGGCATAGTAAAAAAAGGCGGGAAATTCTACGCGATCGCTCGATCAATCGTGTGTCTGCCGACAAAACAAGTTGAGACTTGTTTCATCAAGATACGTTTTGATTCATTCATTCAGCCTCGAGTTGACAGAATATCATAACACTTTGTAGAGCTCACTTTTTAAAAAGCTCCTCCTCCTTTTTTGACGTCATTGCACACAGATATTTTCTAACATTTGAAAATACAGTTGTTCCCCATAATCCCTTAAAATTCAAACTTAGCTGTATCGAAGAAGATCCGTAGAGGCGATCGCATCTTTGTACACTTGAAATAATTCACTATGAGAATTTAGCTAAAAAAAGTAATTAAAAACACTTTTCATCTCTTGTTGGATGTATGAAAAAACAACATATATTGTTGTGAAAAAAAATGTAATACATTTTTGTAATTTTTAAATATAAAGATTTTTTCTTCTTTGGTTTCCAAAAAAGTTAGAGGTAGTGAAGGGGAAGGCCAACGCAAACCGCGATGATCAAACAAACAGTCTGAAAATAATGGGGAAAGCTCACTAAAGATTTGATCTAGTCATATTTATACAATTATGTAATCTAAAGTAAACTTATTTTACCTTTTGTTTTGATTTTTGAAATGAGGTAGTGGAGTGGCTGAGATGTGACGACGACCACGCCCTGAACAAAAACGAACATTCTGAAAAAATGGGAGCCCATATTATTCCAAAACTTTTCATAAAAAATATTTT
>JAIYDG010000184.1 GCA_027487625.1 Bacteroidota bacterium | reverse complement strand
TAAAAAAAGACAAGAACCGAGAAATAATAAATACCTTTTACTATTTAATGGAGGCATAAATGAGAACTATGAAGTCTCTGAGTCCAACGTGAGGGCATTCAAAAATACTATCGAGCATTATAATAATTTATCTTTAGCAATAATAAATTATGGGAAATCCACTCCTAGCGAGCAAAATATCAGGATAGTAAAAACAACTGAAATTTCAGGTGTTTTATCTCCTATTGACCCTAATATTGGTTTTGAGATATGGAGAGAGCATTATTTAACTTTAGCACAAAAGCATTTTTTGGATTCAGAAATAATATCACCTGTAAGGCTTGAGGGGGCTGCAGGTACAGGAAAGACACTAACAATGGTACTAAAATCTATCAAATCGCTTTTGGACGCTGAAAGTTTAAAAATGACATTAAAAACTGTATTTATCTCTCATTCAATATCAGCAAAAAAGTATGTGAAAGAAATTTTTGAACGCAACTGCCCAGAGGAAAAACTAGCGCAATTTTTAAGCCAGGGTGGCCAAGTTTGCATTGAATTCTATACTTTGCAGGAATGGTGCATCAATTTTATTGGAAAAAAGGAATGGATAAATGAAAATAATTTACTGGAAATTGATGCATACGATTCTAGGCTCCACCAATCTTTATTTATCGAGTCTTTAATAAAGAATATATCACATGAAACTTATGATACATACATGGCTCATTGTTCTGATGATTTGAGGATGTTTATGAAAAAAACAGAAATTGATACTCTTGTTGAAATGTTTAAATTTGAGTTTGGGGTAAATATCAAAGGTCGAGCAAATTTTGATATTAAAGAGTACAAATCATTGAAACGATCTAGAAATGAAATTCCTGCCCTTATTGATGGAGATTTCAATTTCATTTACCGCCTTTTTGAAAAGTATCAGGATTATCTTGGTGACCAAGGATTATATGATGTTGATGATATAATAATTCAAGCATTGAGCACATTAAACGCTACTTTGTGGAAAAGAGAGAGAAAAAATCATGGATATGATTTGGTTTTTATTGATGAAACTCATATGTTTAATATCAATGAATTGTCGATTTTTCATTATTTAACAAAGAGCGCAGAAACTAAAAATATAATATTTGCAATTGATAGGAGCCAAGCTGTCGGGGACAGAAGCTTTTTAGATGATTCGATAAATCAAGTTTTTGAAAGCCAGCGATCTGAGAAACTTACACTTAATTTTAGGAGTAGCCCTGAAATTATTCAAATAGCATCAAACATAGTGAATTCCGGTACGATGATGTTTGCAAACTTTAGTAATAACATCAATGATACTTTTGGGTCATTTTGTTATCTTGATGAAGCGAAGTGTACTAAATCAAGGTATCTATTGTTCGAAAATATGAAATATATTCTTGAACATTCATTCAATATTGTCGATAACGTATGTAGAAAAAGAAAGATATCTAGAAGCAAAATTCTTCTCATTGGTTGTGACCCATTTCATGTTTCTGAACTCAGGAAATATGCTGAAAAGAACAACAAGCCTTTCGAATTTATTCAAAATAGAGGAGATGTTGAGGTTGTGAAATATGCTGAAGTGCATAATCGCTATATTATTTGTGATATTGATTGTGCAGGGGGGTTAGAATTCGATGGCGTTGTTGTTGTCGGAATTGATGCACAGAAAGTACCGCCCAAACAGAACGAATCAGGTGTTGGGTGTGCTATCCATTTTCAAAACTATGCATGGCATAATCGTTTATACGTTGCGATTACAAGAGCACGATATTTTGTTCATTTTATTGGAGAATTACACTGTGGTTTTTCAAAGCTTTTAGAGTCATCAATACAAAATGAATTAATTGAAGTTAAAAGTGGGCTAAAGGAGTGCATTGATGCAATTGAAAATGAGTTTTAAAACTTCCTCAGCACAATATTAACCCTATGGCTTATCTAATTGATGTCTTAGGACGTATCCCAGAGCACCCCATTAATCGCGAATCAATGAATTACTCCCAAATCAGTAGATGGGGTAATATACTTGCCCGGAAGGATACGTTTTATGTGAAACCACACCCCAAAACACCTTATCTATGTTAAAAAATTCACCCCAATGGCCAAAAAACCGGTCCATTTCGACTGGGCGATGAAAAAGATGCTTCTCGACAAAGCCAACTTCGACATCCTCGAAGGCATTGCCACATGGGGCGAAAGCCTTACCCACAAAACCAATACTCGCCGCCACGTCGCCCACACCACCATTCTCGGTGACCATCAAAGCGTAAAATAAAAACCCCAAAAACCAACCAAAATCTCCCCGAAATAGTTTACCTTGCGATAGAAATCAAACAAAAAATCAGGTATGATCATTGCCAATCCCATCTACGACGTAGTGTTCAAATATTTACTGGAGGATGTGGAGATTGCTCGGGAGTTGTTGTCTACCATTCTGGGGGAGGAAATCCAGAGTCTGGAGTTGAAGCCACAGGAAACCGCTACTGAAAAATCAGGAGGAGGCATCAGCATTCTGCGCTTTGATTTCAAAGCAATCATCAAGAATAAGAACGGAGAATTGCATAAAGTACTTATTGAGCTACAAAAGGCCAAGAAAGCATTTGATGTGATGCGCTTCCGGAGGTATCTGGGTGACAATTACCGCAAAGAAGATGATGTAATCAACGATAAAGGGGAGCCAGAGAAGCGCCCTTTGCCCATCATTTCGATTTACTTTTTAGGATTTCCACTTGACAACATCCATGCAGGAGTGGTCAAGATCAACCGAGAGTATCGGGATGTCGTTACACAGGAAATACTGGAAATCAAAGAGGATTTTGTGGAGCTATTGACCCACGATTCTTACCTAATTCAGGCACGGAAGTTGCCCCGCAAAGCGCGCACAAAACTGGAGCGCATTTTGCAGGTCTTCAGTCCAATCTATCAGACGACGAATGACCAACACCAATTGGATTTTCAAGGGGATACCAATGATCCTTTGATCAAAAAAATGCTGGATCGTTTGGGTAGAGCAATCGCGAGTGAAGAAATTCGGGACAATATGGATTTGGAGGACGAGTTAGATCGCATTTTTGATCGGGAAATGAAAAAGTTGGCCGCCGAGAAAGATGAAATTATTGCCGAAAAGGATCAATTACTGATTGAAGAGAAGAAACGCGCAGAAGAAGAGAAGAAACGTGCAGAAGTAGAAAAGAAGCGTGCAGAAGATGAAATCCAGAAAAACCTTGAATTGCAAAGGCAAATCGAAGAGCTAAAAAAGCAAATCAAGCCATAGTAACCGAGAACACTCGCTTCTCAAAAGTCCCTTCTAAACGGTGCTTTTTCGGGGCGCGTAACGTTGCTTTACCACTTAAAATAAATTAAAAGCATTTTGAAGGTTCTTTACTTCGCTAAGGTCTGCACCATGGCTTTCTTATAAAAACTGAGATCAAACAAACATGAGTGACCCCGAATATTGTATTGCGGCATGGAATAGTAGTGGTGCGTAAACCTTAAATTGTCGACGGTTTCGCAGCCGTCCGCCGTGCGAGGATCTTTTGATTCCGGGCTGAATCGACAATAAAGTGCTGATTTTCAAAAAATCTAACACAACAACATCAGGCCATGAAAAAGCTTTTTCTTTTTTCACTTTTGCTCGCATCATTTGCCACTGTCGCCGTAGCACAATCTAATGGAAATTTTTGGGGTAGGGTACAGGCGGGTTATGGTTTTTGTGGGACAGGGGATCGCAGTGGCTATGTCGGCAATTTTAGCGCGGGTTGGTATTTCCACCCGCGTTATAAAGCTGGGCTTGGGTTTGGCTATGCAGGCTTTGACAACGGGGTGTATGAACCCAAAGAAAACAACCAAGCACGGAGCTTTGGTGTCGAAGCGAACGCTTATTTTCACCTATTGCACACACGTTTCTTCAAGGTCGAAGTGGGGGCAGGTCCCCATGTGCAATTTTGGGACTGGCAATATCACGCTGGCCAAAATGTTACCATAGTTCTTGTTGACAATGACATTACGATCTTGCCCAATCAGAAAGTCGAGTTTGATGAGACCCAATTTGGCTACAATGTATCGCTGGGGCTGATTGTGACACCAACGCAGCGCCTTGAATTGGGCCTGTGGGGGGTACACCAGAACGGATCCAATGGGAACAATATTTCTACGATCAGGGCTGGTATTGGCTTTCGCCTGTAATTGACAGTCATGCCCCCGTTAACTGGATAGCATTCAATACAAAGTAGCAAAATTCTGGGTAGAATACACTTGCTCGGGGCGGAAGTTGTAAAAATGAATAAATTTGCAGGCGCTAAACGCAACCAAGTTCAGTTTAAACCGACTCATGTTCAAAAGAATCTACCTCGAAATCTCCAATATCTGCAATGTGCAGTGCTCTTTTTGCCCGGTGGTCGAGAAGGACAAAAAGCTAATGGATCCTGCTGAATTTGAGGCCATTCTGAAACAAGTAGCCCCCCTGACTGAAATTGTCTGTTTGCACCTGATGGGGGAGCCCCTGGCCCACCCCAAATTTTTACAGATCTTGGAGATTTGTGAACAATACAATACCCAAATCGATCTGACCACCAATGGCATTTTGATCAAAAAATACAAGGATCAGCTCATCAAC
>JAIYDG010000444.1 GCA_027487625.1 Bacteroidota bacterium | reverse complement strand
TCCTGCAAAAACTATTGTAAAACCAGTTTCTAAAAAAGTAGAAACTAAAAAAGTAACGAAAGCTGAGCCAGTAAAACCTGTTGTTAAAGCCAAAGTTGCTAAGCCTGAAGTTAAAGCTGTAGTTAAACCAGCTGTAAAAGCTGTTGAAAAACCTTCTGCTCCTAAAAAAGAATTGAAACCTGTGGTTAGTAAGGTTCCTGTTTTTGAAGAGAAAAAAGAAGAAGCTCAAATGGTTGATGCAAAACGTTACAGTGATGTTGACTTAGCAGAATTCAAAGATATTATCAATAGAAAATTAGTTGTTGCTCGTGAAGAATTAAACAACCTATTAAACCAGATGCAAAATCCTGGTATTAATGGTGGAGCTGATACTGATAATGCTTATAACAAAATTGATGATGGTGCCTCAACTTCTGAAAAAGAGTATTTGAGTCAATTAGCTGCTCGTCAGCGTAAATTCATCGAAAACTTAGAAAATGCTTTAATCAGAATTGAAAATAAAACTTATGGTATCTGTAAAGTAACTGGTAAGTTGATTTCAAAAGAAAGATTGAGAGCAGTTCCTCATACTACTTTAAGTATGGAAGCTAAACTTCAACAATATAAATAAGTAAAATACCGCTTATATATTTGGCTGTATCAATAACTACTGGTTTTTGATACAGCCTTTTTTTTGCTCACGCTTTTAAATAGATTTGTAGTTCATGAATAATAAAATTGTCATTCCTGCTGTATTACTAATTGGAATTCTGCTTTTCGACCAATTCGTAAAATTGTATATCAAAACTCATTTTATGCTGGGGGAAGAAGTAAATGTTTTTGGAAACTGGTTCAAATTACATTTTACTGAAAACTATGGAATGGCGTTTGGAATTGAGTTTGGTGGTAAAACCGGAAAAGTTTTCCTTACTGTTTTTAGGATTATTTTTGTGATGGGAATTCTTTGGTATATCCAATCTATGGCCAAAAAAGGAATGGCTATGTCGTATGTTGTTTCATGGACATTTATAGCTGCAGGAGCTCTCGGAAATATTATAGATTCAGTATTTTATGGTGCTTATTTTGGCTACGATTCATGGTTTCATGGAAGAGTAGTTGATATGTTATATTTCCCATTGGTTCAAACTACAATTCCAGAATGGTTTCCTTTTTGGGCAGGTGAAGATTTTGAGTTTTTTCGTCCGGTTTTTAATATCGCAGACGCTGCAATAACCATTGGTTTTGTATTAATTTTACTAACTCAAGGCCATGCAAATTCAGAAGAAAATCAAACTACTTCAGAAGAAAATCCCGATATAAATACAAGTATCACAGAATAAATTCATTGAAGAATATTCATAAAAAAAGCCCACTTACAGAAATGTAAGTGGGCTTTTTTGTGAAATAAGATTAACTAATCATATCAAAGCCTGTATAAGCTTGTAATGCTTTTGGAATTCTAATTCCTTCAGGTGTTTGGTTGTTTTCTAACATTGTTGCCAAAATTCTTGGTAATGCCAATGCGCTTCCATTTAATGTATGCACCAATTGATTTTTACCATCTTTTGGTTTGAATCTGCATTTCATTCTATTGGCCTGGAAACTTTCAAAATTGGATGTAGAACTTACTTCTAGCCAACGTTGTTGAGCGGCACTATAAGTTTCAAAATCATAAGTTAAAGCAGATGAAAAACTCATATCTCCACCGCATAATCTCAAGATTCTATAAGGTAGTTCCAGTTTTTCCAATAATCCTTGAACATGTTTTACCATTTCTTCAAGAATTTGGTAAGATTGGTCGGGATGAGCAATTTGAACAATTTCTACTTTATCAAATTGATGTAACCTGTTCAATCCTCTTACATGCGCGCCCCAAGCTCCTGCTTCTCTTCTAAAACATGGAGTATAACCAACATTTTTAATTGGAAGATCTTCTTCTTTCAAAATTACATCTCTGTAAATATTGGTAATTGGAACTTCTGCAGTTGGAATCAAATACAAATCATCTACAGTTGCATGGTACATTTGTCCTTCCTTATCTGGTAATTGTCCGGTTCCAAAACCTGAATCAGAATTAACAAGTAATGGAGGCATAATTTCAGTATAACCGGCTTTAATTGCTTCATCCAAAAAGAAGTTAATCATTGCTCTTTGCAACCTAGCTCCTTTGTTTTTGTAAACAGGAAAGCCCGCTCCGGTAATTTTTACACCTAATTCAAAATCAATTAAATCGTATTTTTTAATTAAATCCCAATGAGGAACTGCTCCTTCATATAAACTTGGAATTTCGCCCCATTCATGAACATTTAAGTTTTCTTCTGGTGTTTTTCCTTCAGGTACTATTTCGTTTGGAAGGTTAGGAAAAGTAACAAGAATATTATAGATATCATCTTCCAATTTCTTCAATAATGCTTCTTGTTCTTTTGCAGCATCTTTTAATTCATTGGAACGAAGCTTCATTGTTTCAGCTTCTTCTTTCTGACCTGATTTCATCAATTCACCAATTTTTTTGGCGATTAAATTAGCTTCAGCCTGATTGTTTTCAACTGTAAGTTTTAATTTTTTCTTTTCATCATCAAGCTTCAACATCTCGTCAATATCAGCAATGTTTTTTACATGCTTTTTGGCGAGTTTGTTTTTTACTTCATCAAGGTTTTCCCTGATATAATTTAATTGTAACATTTAGTTTTACTGATTAACAACTACCACTTTATCCATCACATCACCTTGGCGAATTTGTTCAATTACATCCATTCCTTCAACTACTTTTCCAAAACAAGTATGAACTCTATCTAAATGTTGAGTATTTGAACGGTTATGACAAATGAAAAACTGAGAACCACCTGTATCACGTCCTCTATGGGCCATGCTTAAAACTCCTCTGTCGTGGTATTGGTTTCCACCTGTTAATTCACATGGAATTGAATATCCAGGACCACCAGCACCAGTTCCTGTAGGGTCACCACCTTGAATAACAAAATCAGGAATTACGCGGTGAAACTTAACACCGTTATAATAGCCGCTTTCGGCTAGTTTACAAAAATTTTCTACTGTTTTTGGTGCATCATTTTCAAAGAATTCAATCTTCATGATACCTTTGTTTGTATGGATTTCAGCTATACGCATGACTTTTTAATTTGCCGCAATTTAAGAGATTTTTTTCTCTTCAAATGCATGTTTCATCGGCATTTTGCTACTTAATTGTTTCTAATAAACAAAATCTTACACTGCTTCCTCCTTAAATTGTATTGAATGTTCTGGCTTTTTGGGTTATTTTGCACCAAATATTAAAACACATGAATTACGATTTAGTAGTAATTGGTAGCGGTCCCGGTGGATATGTGGCTGCCATTCGTGCAAGTCAGTTAGGACTAAAAACAGCTATCGTTGAAAAATCTGAGTTGGGTGGCGTTTGTTTAAATTGGGGTTGTATCCCAACAAAAGCCTTGTTAAAATCAGCCCAGGTTTTTGAATATATCAAACATGCAAAAGATTATGGTATCACAGTTTCAAATGCAGAGCATGATTTTTCTGCAGTTGTAAAAAGAAGTCGTGGTGTTGCAGATGGAATGAGCAAAGGAATTGCCTTCCTCATGAAAAAGAATAAAATTGATGTGATTCAAGGATATGGTAAACTTCTTTCTGGTTCTAAAATAGAAGTTACTGATGCTAGTGGTACTAAAAAAACAGTTGAAGCTAAAAGTATTATTTTGGCTACTGGTGCTAGAAGCCGCGAATTGCCTAATATCAAAATTGATGGTACAAAAATACTTGGTTATAGAGAAGCAATGGTAATGCCTCAACAACCAAAATCTATGATTGTTATGGGTTCAGGCGCTATTGGTTGTGAGTTTGCTTATTTCTACAATAGCATGGGAACCAAAGTTACTATCGTAGAATTTATGCCAAACATCCTTCCAATTGAAGACGAAGAAGTTTCGAAAGAAGTAACTAAATCATTCAAAAAATCTGGTATCGAAATTATGACTTCTGCATCAGTAGAATCGGTTGATACAAAAGGTGCAGGTTGTAAAGTAAAAGTTAAAACTGCTACAGGTATTGTTGATTTAGAAGCAGATGTTGTTTTATCAGCTGTTGGTATTCAAACAAATCTTGAAAACTTAGGATTAGAATCGGTAGGTGTTAAAACTGATAAAGGCAAAGTTTTAGTTGATGATTATTATGCAACTAATATCAAAGGTGTTTATGCAATTGGTGATATTGTTAAAGGTCCTGCTTTAGCTCACGTTGCTAGTGCTGAAGGTATTATCTGTGTTGAGAAAATTGCAGGTCATCACCCTGAACCTTTAAATTATAACAATATCCCAGGATGTACTTATTGTTCTCCAGAAGTTGCTTCTGTAGGTTATACCGAAAAAGCAGCTAAAGAAGCTGGTTATGAAATTAAAGTTGGTAAATTCCCTTTCAGTGCAAGTGGTAAAGCAAGTGCTGGTGGTGTAAAAGAAGGTTTTATCAAGTTAATTTTTGATGCGAAATATGGTGAGTTCTTAGGCGCTCATATGGTTGGTGCAAATGTTACTGAAATGATTGCTGAAGTTGTAGTTGCAAGAAAATTAGAAACTACAGGAATGGAAATCATTAAGTCTGTTCATCCACATCCTACCATGAGTGAAGCAATTATGGAAGCAGCTGCTCAAGCTTATGGTGAATGTATTCACTTGTAGAGTTCAAATAATTAAAAATAAAAAAGGCTTTTTCATCGAGATGAAAAAGCCTTTTTTATTTTAGTGCTTCTATTAGTTCTTCAATAGTTTAAAACTACAACTTTCATTTCCTTTATTTAATCGTCCGATATAAATTCCAGGTTTTAATTGATTCGTACTTAAACTTTCACCTGCTTTTATATCTGATTCCATTACTTTATTGCCAATCAAATCATACAACTCAAGCTTATATAAACCTGCTTCCAAATTCATGAATCCAAATTCATTTGTTGTTGGATTTGGATAAACATTGGCTTTCTTTTCACCGTTGATTTCATTTATTGAATTGGCAAATGAACTAATAATGAGTTTTTTGTTGATTACATCACATGTTGGAGTAACAAAACTCATATTCACTTCATCAAATCCTGAATAAGAGGTATTGTTGGTAATTACTAAACTATCTGATTTCTCATTATCACCAAAAATTTGAATTCCATGAATTTTACTGGTTGATTTAATAAATGCCTTGGTATAATAACTACCTAAGCCAAATGCGCTTAATGGAATCGAAATTTTATTTGAGTTTTTTAAGTAAATACGATAATCAGGACCAATTGTAACTATTGAAGGTTTCACTTCAACGCTTAAATTATAGTTGTTATTTGTATTTCCTTTTGATGTTATTGAAACAGTATAATTTGTGTTTGTTGTAGGGAATACTAATTCATTATTGCTGTTTTTATTTGCCAAACCAGCATCAATTGGACTTGCATTCCATTTATACAATGAATCTTGATTATTGGATTCAAAACTTATCTGTAGTTCGCAATTAGAACAAGCATTTGGGGCAAAACTTTCGATATTAAAAATGGCAGTATCTGCTTGTAATTCCGGATTTGTTGCTACCAATTTTATTTGGTCTTTGCCAATCCAAAATTTATCAAATGGTTTAATTTGTAATAAATTTCCTGGTAATATGCTAATTTGAGATGATAGTGCAGGTTGCAAAATTCGCCAAGTTATCAAAGAATCATTGTAGTTTTTATCAAAAACAAAATCGTTTAGATTAAATTGTTTGAATTGGCTATTTGCATATCTAGAAAATATTTTTGAATCAATTACTGGCCTGTTTTCTGCTCTAAGTTGAACTCCGCACATATAAACTCTTGCTCCGGTTACGCTGTTTCCATTTAAGAAAATACTCATGTAAGTAACATTTTCTGGAACATAAAACCGAACCGTTTTTAAAGTATATTCTGTTGTTTGTGCTTTAATACTTTCTAATACATCTAATCCAGCTTCAGGCATTTGTAAATACAAACCAATATTGTCCCACTCACTTTCTCCACCTTTAGTGTACATGGTCATAACATTCCAACCTTTGCTAATTCCACCTAGAGTTTGAACATTCATCATTGGTTTGGTTTCATTGGTACTATATGCTATTGGGAATTCTGCATTTACACCTCCATTTGGTTCCAATCGAGCAATTGATAAAGTTATACCATCTGGATTTCCATCTTGGTTTAAATCGGTACCAAAAGATGGGAATATGTTTTTTTCTGGATCAAATTTGTATTGATACATGTCTTGATAAACCTCAGAAAATGTTCTTACCTGAATACTTTTAGCTTTACACCAAGTTAAAATAGTATCAAGTTTTTTTACAATGCTATCAATAGGAGATGCGCCTCCCCAATCACTTAAATGATTAATACTTATAGTTGTAAAATGACGAGCAGAATTGTCGGATATAATTTTTTTGATTTGCTCGACAGTATAATATTCTTCAGTGAAATCGCCTCCTGAAATACTAAATCTATTTGTGCCTTTAGGATTTGGCATTAAATACGTATTTAATAGCTGAGGATAACTGTTTCCGCAGTAATAATTAAATTGATTTCCATAAATTTTCTCAATAGTACTAGGTGAAATATATGGTGTTTGTCCGCCAGGATGAATAAATACTCTTGGTCTTACTAATTGGTATTTATCAAAAATTTCTAAGCTTTTTTGTGCTAATAATTGAATTCCATTTTCATGGATATCTATATCATAAGGACCAATTTTTCTATAGTCTAAATTTGCTTCATCAGATAGATTTATTTCCTCAATCCAGAAACTTCTTATCATGGCAGTATCAGGGTCGTTTGGATTGATATTGTAGAAATAAGCAATACCTAATAACTGGTTTTTTGATGGAAGGTAGATATGTGAAAAATAATTGCTTCCCCAAAGTTTATCGCTATCCCATTCACCATTATTGGCAGAAATTAACATATTGTCTTTTATGCGAACTTTGCCTTCATTTCCTAAGCCATTTGTGTTTTTTAAAGTGTATTTCAAACAAACTTTTCTCTCTTTAGCATTGATATGATCAACTCCAGGTTTGCTCAAATAAACATTGGTGTTTTCATTGGGCATAAATTGGAAATATTGAGTAACATCATTCGGACTTTGATCTAATAATTCATGTCCATCTGCTGCAATTTGTTTAACTGTTGGCCAATAGTTTGCATCTTCCCTTAAATCTCCAACTTGAGGGTTAAGTGCGTATACAAACTTTTTTCCGTGTTTGTTAAAAACAGCTCTAATTTTTTCTAATTTAATTGGGTCTTGGTAATCATCAAACCTAAAAGTTACCCCGGCATTCATTGTTGAAATTTGTTGAGCAAATAGGGTAGAACCACCTGCCAATATCAAAATGAAAAGTAAAAGTCTGTTGTGTAAATATTTTTGCATTAAGTAAAGGTTTTCGATGCGAAAATATAGGCATTTTGTAAATATCGACTTAAAACTATCATTTTTTGACTGTTTTTTTATTTTAATGGGGGTTTTAAGTATTTGAAAATCATATTGTTTATAGTTGATGGAGAACTTATTTCGGAGAGCATTTGCTGAAAAGGGAAAAGGGTCGACTTTTTTAAGCCGACCCTCTGATTTCAAACCCCTTTGAAAACCCCAATTATTGCTTTAGAACTTTAATTGTATAGTTAATTTGTCCACTTTGAATTAATAAGAAATACATTCCATTTTCTAATGAACTTTTTGCTTGGAGTAATAACTCCGTTTTTACTTTTCCTTCATACAAATCTTCTATATGTTTTCCTTGAATATCATGCAAAGAAACAGTTATATAATTTGATGGATTTATATTAGAAATGTTTAATGTTATGTTTGATTTAAATGGATTTGGATAGGTGCTTATTTTCCATGAATCGGGATCTTTGATTGCTATTGAATTCACAATTTTGTTTTTCACAAACCAAACTTCATAACAGGTTGCACTTGCTGTACTTTGAGTTCCAGTATTAGTGAAAAATATATTTGCAGCACTGCTATTTATTCCGCCAACCAAGGTTCCAGCAAAAACCGAATCTTTTTCAAACTTTTCTAAATCAAAAATTCCATAATCATCCTCCAGTTCATTTTCTGATGGAATTATTTCAGCAGCACTACCTAAATAGCCTGGCATTTCAATATCTGGTTAGGCATATTCAGTTAGAACACCAGTGCTGTCGCGTTTTACATAACTGATAGTTTTTACAAAAGGAACATTATCATCTTTAACGATTTTGCCATCTAAGTCATAATAATACTGACTTATTCCCCCAAAGAAAATGGTATTCATACTGTTTTCTTTTTTATTGAAAATAGAAAGATATCCTGTATGGTATTGGTTTAAATATTGATTAAAACCATTGTTAACCTCATGATTGTTTTCTTTAATATCAATTGAATTTAACCAAGGTAAATCTTGATTGTATTGAAAAACACCACTCCATAAAGTATAAGAATATTCGCCTAAATTATTTTTGTTAGGAGTAAGGTTATAATCTCTTCTATGTAAGTTTAAAGAATCTATAATGGCTTCATAATTGCTAATGCTGATTGAAGAGCTACCAATTTCTAAATTAAATTTTCTAATTGCATTGGTATAAGCTTGGGTATAAGATGTTCCTCCCATAGGATTGTATCTTCCATCAAATCTATTTCCCCCAACCAAATAGTACTTGTTATTTATCATTCCTAAATGTCCACCAGTAACTGCAAATCTTTGGTCTGTAATTTGAATAAAAGCATTGCTAGTAGACTCATTACTTTCAATTTTTTCAATTAAAGTTTCTAAATTTACTACACAAACATTTGGAAAAGTAATGTGATTAGCGGCTATTGTAGAATAGCCATATCCTCCTATTAAAATTAGGTAATTACCAGATTGGTAAAACTGCATATTTGTGCTTTGTAATTGCTCTTTTAACGCCGCATTTAGTCCATTTACCGATGAACTTTTTACACTATCATTTTTAGTATTTACTAAGTATATATTGGTATTATTTCCAGCTTGATCAAAACTTGCAAAGGGTTGTCTTCTATGCAAACCATCCGTTCTTCCTCCAATAATTATCCATTTTCCATCTAATTTTCCCCATGCATAAGCCTGTAATCCAGGTAGTCCAGAAAATGTTTTTGGTTTCAGTTGAATGGAATATCCTTCAAATTGCGCATGAAGTGCAAATGAACTCAATGCTAAAATTGTAAATAGGTATAATTTATTTTTCATTGTAGTTCAAATTTCTACTATCTTTTTCATTCCAAATGGAACATTAGTTACATAAGTATATAATTATGCAAAAAGAATTTTCTGGATTACCTTTTGAGTGGATAGATGTGAGTTTACCAACTGAAGATGAATTACATGAATTAGCTGCAAAATATAAGCTTCCTGCGCCAGCTGTTTTAGATTGTCTTCAGTCTGACCACCTTCCTAAATTTGAAGCATTTGATGATTATACCTTTGTTATTTTTAGGATGTTTGATTTGGAAGGAAAGCCAAATCCATCAAATTTTCAGCAGTTAACTAGGAAATTGGCAATCTTTTTTAATGATAAATTCCTTTTAACTATTCATAGAAGTAATACAGATATTATAGAATATGTTGCAAAAAGATATTGTGATGATGCCATTGTAAAATCGCCATTTGATATTGTATGTAAAATCAATAAAAATGTACTTGAGACATTTCAAATTCCATTAAAAGATATCGATAAACAAGTTGATATTTATGAACAAAGTATTTTTCTAAAAAAGCGCATTCCAGATTTGCTTAAAACACTTTACCAAATTAAAAGAAAAGCTTATTTAATAAAGCGGTTGAACCTAATTAATAAAAGTGTGATTGAAGCACTACCACTAAATCATAAACGCTCTCCATATTACAGCGATATGCATGATTACTTTATAAGTATAGATACACTTACTGAGGAGATTTATGATAGTATCAATTCGATATTGCATTTGTATTTGGCTATTTCTTCTCAAAAAACCAACGAAGTCATGCGCATTCTTACAGCATTTTCGGCATTCTTTCTACCACTTACATTTATTGTTGGTGTGTATGGAATGAATTTTTCTTATATGCCAGAATTAAATATGCATTGGGCTTATCCTGCTGTTTTAGGTGTTATGGCTATTATTACAATAGGAATTTATATTTGGTTTAGGAAACGTGGTTGGCTTCAATAATTTTTTGTTATATTTTTATTTCATGATTTAAGGAAGTTTATTCATCGAAATTGCATCTTACCTTTGTGAGGTAAAATATAATAAAATGAATACTTTTAATCCTTGGCACCATGTGTCTCCAGGTGAAAATCTACCTGATATAGTTAATGGAATTATTGAAATACCAAAAGGCACAAGAGCAAAATATGAATTAGATAAAGACAGTGGTTTAATTAAGCTCGACCGTGTTTTATATTCCTCAGTTTATTATCCTGCTAATTATGGTTTTATTCCTCAAAGTTATTGCGACGACAAAGATCCATTAGATATCTTGGTATTGTCTCAAATTGATTTTGTTCCATTGTGTTTAGTACCTGCAAAGGTTATTGGTGTAATGCGTATGTTAGACAATGGCGAAGCTGATGATAAAATTATTGCAGTAGCAGCAGGAGATCCAAGTGTTAGTCATATCAATGATATCTCAGAATTACCAGCTCATTTTATTTCAGAAATGAGAAGTTTCTTTGAAGATTACAAGAAGTTAGAAAACAAAACAGTTGTGGTAGAAGATTTTCTTAATAAAGAAGTTGCTATTCAAATTCTACAAGATAGTTTCAAATTGTACCAAGAAAACCGCGCCGCTGGGAAAATATAATAAATTAGGGCCTGCTGAAAATCCTTTATAGTATTTATTATCAGTCAATTGAATTGATTTTTTATAATTTAAATGCAAGCTTTTAAGAATAATTACTTTAAATTCTTTGCACCAATTCTATTTCGTTTTCAATTTACCTAAAGACAGAACCAAGGTCATCTTTGTCGTTGCTGCCAAATTGAAGTATTATATATACATCTAATTTGGCAGCGCCTAAAATCTGACCTGTTTCTGTCTTTTTCAGCAAGCCCTAAATTAACTTTGGGCTTATTTTATTCAAAACTATAATTGAGTATTGTTAATTGAAATGATTTTCTCAAGGAAATTTTTCTTGAATTTATTGGTATAACTCCTTTTCTAGTTAAATTAAATCTCATTTTTTAACGAATATCCGCATGTTTACTAGTAAACTATATTCTTAAATTTCTAAATAGGGCCTGCTGAAAATCTTAACTAGCACTAATTATCAATCAATTAAATTAGTTTTTTACAAATCATGTCCAAGGTTTTAAGAACAATTGCTTAATAATCTTTGCATCAAGTACAATTAGTTTTCAATTTACATTAAGACAGAAACAAGGTCATCTTTGTCGTTGCTGCCAAATTGAAGTATTAAATATACATCTATTTTGGCAGCGTCTAAAATCTGACCTGTTTCTGTCTTTTTCAGCGGGCCCTAAATATTTTAAAATTGATTTATGCCTTTGAATTAAGGCAATATGAATAAAAAATAGAATCCTTTTTCTTGCGAAATTTCCTAAAATCCCATAGGGATGACATTATAGTAGTAAACAAAAATGAATGAATTGCCCTCACCCCCAAACGGACGCGAACCAAAGGTTCGCGTCCGTTTGGGGGAATTTGGTT